>JAAYNS010000036.1 GCA_012520755.1 Tissierellia bacterium | reverse complement strand
AGAAACAAGGTTATAGGCACCTCCTGTGCACTGTATCTCCTTATAATTTCTATAGCTTATACAATATTATGAAAAATGGATTAAAGATAAAATCCTTAATGAAAAAATATGGAAGTGCTGAAGATGGACATGATGGAACTTGGAGATTTATACTTCATAGTGATTTAGAGAAAAAGTTCTCAAATCCAATTGATGTGGTAATATCTAAATGGGCAAACTTAGGTTTACAAAAAGAATTAATCGATAATGGATATATAGGATTCAAATTATCAAAAGAGACTAGACAACTTAATTATATGAAATTTGAGGATACAGCAATAGAAATAACCGCTTAAAAACAACTTTTTAAGCGGTTATTTTTGTAACTATCCCTTATTTTATATAATAACTAGGCACACTTAGTTCTATAGGAATTATTGTTCCTGCACTAACATCAGTTCTTTTTGTACAATAATAAGAGCCATTGGACATTCTAAATCCTTCTATCCAAGTTTTTCCCCTTGTTTTAACTGGTTTTGCATAGAGCTTTCCATTCTCACGATATACATATACAGAGGATACAAAATCTATCCAAGCTCCTTTTATCTCATCAACTAAAATAGCATCAACTATTTCTGGTAAAGGATATTCTTGATGATTCATGAATGCAATTGCACCTTTAACATAGAAACCAGCTATTAGTTCTGCACCTCTAGCAGGTCCTGGTAAGCCTATAATATGCTTTTCCCCTACCATAGTTAGGCTTCCGTGTTTACCTGGTCCATGTCCTAATTCTCTGACGACAATATCTCCCATTTGTTCTAGTACATCCAAAGTAAAATCCTTATTTCCCTTTGCAGAGCCTGCACAAATTAAGACTATATCCGATTCAGCTAAAGCATTCTTTACTGCATTCTTAATTTGGTTTATATCATCGGGAATAATTGGATATAATATTGGGATTCCACCCCATTCCTTTATATATACTTCTAGCATCTTACTATTGGATTCTATATTCTTACCTAAAGGCAATTCCATTCCAGTAGAAACTAATTCATCTCCAGTTGGAATAAAAGTAACAACAGGTTTTGCATATACAGTAACAACTGTAATCCCAGCAGAAGCTAAGATTCCAATATGTCCTAGTGTGATTTTCTCACCTTCATAAACCAAAACCTCATCCTTTATGAGGTTGCCCCCAACCTTACCAACCATTTCCCCATGTTTTTTTGGACAAGAAGATATTTCTATACTGCCATTCTCATCAAATTTCACATCTTCTATTGCAATAACTGTATCAAACTCTGATGATAATGCCACACCAGTATTACTAAATTTATAATCCACATTTTCTTTCCAATTAGATGTGTCTGGAATTCCATTTTTAAAATCCTCAAATCGTACAGAAATACCGTCACATCCACTTACTGGCATATTAGGTAACGAGTGCTTTGCTAAAATATCATAAACACTGGTTCTCCCTACAGAATCCCCAAGTGATACTACTTCTTTTCTAGTCATTGGGGTTATATTTTCTTTTATAATATTTATCATTTGACTCCTTGTAGGTTTAAATGATGGTTCTTTATAAGCCATATGTCCTCCTATACCTTTCTAATTACTGTTCTGTCTGCATATTTACCGAAAAAGTGGTATCCTGAGCCACCCTCACTTATTAAATCAAGAAGTTCATCTGTCTTTGTTACCTGAATGCCGCCAAGCATTGTTATTCCATATTTAAAAAAGGCATCTGGCAACATACTAGCCGTTGGTCCAGTAACAAGAATCTCTGCACCAGGCTTTGCTAATTTCAATATATCCTCTATTGTATCATTTAGTATTGTAACTCCTGTAATAATTAACAAATCAGCATCAGGAATATATGAAGACCCCTCTGATGGAGGAATGTAATGTTCCAATTCTTTTCCTTTTAAAGTTCGCATATCCTGTTCCATTACCTTAAAATCTGCATCAGCTCTAGTTAGTCTTTTTAGCATTGGTACCAATGCACCAATTACAACAGTCTTATTGTAAAGCTCAATATTGATTTCATCAAAAGCATCTACTCCAACCAATGTTTCATAATCATTATTTGGTTCTTGATTCCAAATATGCATACTCAATGCGTTTAAAGTAGCAATCCCAAGGGATTTCTTTAAAATATTATCCGAGAAAACATCCTCTAAATAATCTAAAACTGGTCTACCTTGTAGTCTTCCAGACATAGGCATAGCCCTTGCAGAACTTGGACAACAAACTGCCTCTGGCATCTCTTTAATTGGAGTAAAGCATAATCCCCCATGTCCTGTAGAAAGTTTAACACCAGTGAAAAACAAACCTAGTACCGCTCTTTCTACTGTAATGTCGCTTAAACTAGATCCTAATCTATCTTTTACTAAATTTACTGATTCTAGTAAAATATTGTTTGTACCCATAGTCTCACTCCTAATTTGTATGAATTATAGAATTAACTTGTCCTTCCGAAAGTTCTGTTTTGAAAAAATGACTATAAAAACACTCTATTTTTTCTGCTAAATCTTCTTCAGTAATTAAATCTGGATATAATTTATGCAAAGTCCAAAATATTGTCAATGGCTGTTCTACTGTACGATTTCCCCATACATGAGCTACAGTAGGAATATAATAAACCTCATCATTTTTTACAGCCGATACATCACTATAAAGAGAATCATTTTTTATTTCATCAATTGTTGCTACATCTGTAACAATCATTACATCTGGATCCCATTTCAAAATATCTTCTTGTGTGTATACACTTTTATTATTAACCCAACTATCCTTAGTAACACTATCCCCACCTGCAGCTGAAATCCACCATTCTGCAATTATATGTGGCTGTGTAAACTGAGTAACATTTCCATATAAAACTGTCTTTTTATTTTCCCCTACGTCGGCTGTCAAGGCTTCTGCTTCTGCTACCATTTCATCAAAATAATTTAAATAATCTTCAGCTATATCTTGTTTTTGAAGTGCTTCACCCATTAATGTTACTGCTGTTTTTACATCTTCTGTTTCCTTCCATTCGAAATATACAACATTAAGTCCATTAGACTCTAAGGGTTCTATATAGTCCTTTGACATAACTAAGCATAAATCTGGATCTAAGGCTAATACATCTTCTATAAGTAATTCACCATCTGTGTTCTCTAAAACTGGTGCCCCCTTCATTTGTGGTGCAAATTCATACTGCATTGCCCATTTATCAGAATTAGAAAACCTATGAGTCATGTCATTAGCAATCTTATCACCACTGCCCATAAGCTCCACAAATGCGTTTATTACTCCAATAGATCCAAATGTTGCAATACTTTCAACATTCGCTGGAAGTGTAACTTCACGACCAGCCATATCGGTTACAGTAATATCTTCTAATTCCTCTTCTTGCTCTTGTACTTCTTCTGCTAGTGGCTCAGTTTCTTCTACTGGATCAAGATTTGTAGTTTCTTCCCCACTTTGGCTACATCCTGCTAGGATTGTTAAAGACATTACTAGCACTAAAAGCAAACTAATTATTCTTTTAAACTTCATTTCTTTTCCCATTTTTAATTCTCCTTATATTTTATATTATTATCAAAAACTGGCACACATACTTTTGAAAAGTATGTATACATTTCATCACTAATTTTTGCCTCTGTAACCCCTACATGTGCATCATACAATTTAGTCAAACTCTCACTGTTTACTACTTCTTCAGGATTCCCAGAATTTATTATATATCCATCTTTCATAAGTATTGCTTTGTTACATGATATAAAAGCATGATCTGGAAAATGAGATGTCATGATTATCCCATATCCTGATTTGGAAAGCTTATTAATTGTATCGAGTATTTTTATTTGATTGCTATAATCTAATGCTGCTGTAGGCTCATCCATTATTAAATATTTTGATTGCTGAGCCAAAGCCCTGGCAATCATAACCATTTGTCTTTCCCCGCCACTTAAGTTCTGAAAGTATCTATTTTTCATATGAGAAATACCTAAATCATCCATAATATTAACTGCTATCTCCTTGTCCTCTGTAGACATAGATGCACCTATATTAAGATGGGGAGTCCTTCCCATAAGTATGACTTCCAGGACTGTATAGGGAAATACTATATTAGATGATTGAGATACATAAGCAATGTATTTTGCTCTTTGCCGTGATGATAGTTTTAATAAATCTTGATTATCTACATATATGGAACCATTCATAGGCTTAAAAAAACTCAATATAATCTTTAACAATGTTGTCTTTCCAGTTCCATTTGGTCCTAATATGCAAAGGCAATCCCCTTTTTCTATATCAAAAGAAATATCTTTTAATACCAACTCTTCGCTTCTTTTATACTTAAATTTTATATTTTTAACTTCAAGCATTTTCTTTACCTCTTTTTGAGCGTATCAATAATACTGCAAATACTGGAGTTCCAACTAATGAAGTCAATACGCCTAATGGCAATTGAACAGAACTGACTCCCCTGACAATATTATCCATGAACAATAAAAATAGACCCCCCATGAGAAACGATGTTGATAGTAGTCTAGAATACTTAGCTCCTACGAACATTCTTGCTATGTGGGGAATAACCAATCCTACCCAGCCAATAGTTCCACATATACTTACGGAAATGACAGTCATCAAGGTGGAGCATAAAACAACTATAGTCCGTATGATATTTACATTAATCCCCATTGCAGAAGCTTCTTCATCGCCTGTTGATAATACATCTATGTAATTACGGAAGATAAACAAAATTATCATACACACAAATACCGTAGGTGCCATCCTCATGACATCGGCATTATCTCCTTTACCTAAACTCCCCATTAACCAAAATGTAATCGATGGTAACTGGCTATCAGTGTCTGCATAGGTTTTCACTACTGATACAAGAGCATTAAACAAATTCGATACTATAACTCCTGCTAAAACAAATGTTGTAATGTCAGAAGTGCCACTAAATTTACTGATTATATATGCTAGTCCCACAGCAAGGAGTCCAAAAAACAAAGCACCAAATTGTATTTCAGTCCATGTACCACTGTTTAGCATAGCAAGTGCAGCTCCAAATCCAGCTCCAGCAGAAACGCCTAAAATATCTGGTGAAACCATTGGATTCTTGAATAAAGTCTGATATGATACACCCGAAACAGCTAGAGAACCACCAACTAATATTCCAAGAATAATTCGTGGAATTCTTATATCCATTATTATCTTTTCCACCGTAGTATCCCAATACCCTCCACCTGCGACTATCCTTGAATAAAGCACGTCCAATACAACCCTTGGTTCTATTGGATAGCTACCAATCTGAAATGAAAAAATAAAAAGTAACAATAAACAAATACTTAGTAAACTAACTACTGTTGGAAACTGCATACTAAATTTATCTTGCCTCATATATTCTCCTTTCCTAAAAATTTAAATACTCCTTTAAAACTTTGGATAGAATAATATAAACATCGTTATCCTTTTAAAAGGATAACGATGTTTATATTATAGTGTATT
>JAAYNS010000209.1 GCA_012520755.1 Tissierellia bacterium | reverse complement strand
CAATGGCACATTGAATGGTCCCTGAAGTAATAAAAATGGAGGGATTTAGATGCATGCAGTAAAAGGTAAAGAAAATGCAGCTTGGAGTACAAAGGTCATGGCCAAGATATCAGTATTATCTGTAATTTCATTTCTACTGATGTTCTTTGAATTTCCAATAGTGTGGTTAGCCCCATCATTTATGGAATTTGACATTTCTGACTTGCCAGCCTTAATTGGAGCATTTGCTATGGGACCTGTGGCAGGAGTAATTATTGAATTAATAAAGAACATATTGAATGTAGTAGTCAAAGGAACAACTACTGCTGTAGTAGGAGAAGTAGCAAACTTTGTAGTAGGTTCAGCCTTTGTTTTTACAGCTGGTTTAGTATATCAAAGAAAAAAGACCTTTAAAAACGCTGTAATAGGTCTAGTAATAGGAACTATAGTTATGACTGCTGTAATATCTGTTGCAAACTACTATGTAATGTTTCCATTCTATGCTAATCTATTTGGCTTGCCACTGGAACAGATAATTGAAATGGGTACAGCTATAAATGGTAATATAGTTGATTTAAAGACAATGATGGTGTATGCAGTAGTACCCTTCAACTTATTTAAGGGTATTGCCGTTTCAGCTTTAACAATTCTAATATATAAGAGAGTATCACCATTACTTCACAGATAAAAAAAGCATCTTCGGATGCTTTTTTTTATATTATTCAACTGGTAGTTTTTCAAGAATTCTTATTACTATCTGTGCAATAAATCCATCAGCAAAGTGATGCAAAATAGTACCTACAACAGTGATTATAATTAAATTATACACATCAATTCCGATAAAAGGCATTACTATTAATCCCTCAAGTATCCCATGAATAGGAGCTGTTATAAGTACAACTTTTCCAAAGGATACATCTTTCTTTATTAGATGGGCTCCCAATAATCCTACGAAAACGTGCATGAAGGCCCTTGCTCCAACTAGGGGTCCAAGGTTTAAGAGAAATCCGAGGGCTGAGCCTAAACCTACCATAACGGCTATTTCAGGTCCTAGTACCATTGCAATAAACATTGGTGCATGTGATCCTAATGTTGCTGTAAATGGAGGTATTATTACTTTTAGAAAAACTACAAAAGGAATAATAATTGCAGATGCTGTTAGTAAAGCTGCTATAGTAATCTTTTTTGGATTCATTTTTTACACCCCTTTATATGACTTAATGTAACAAATCTATTAGTCAAATTATAAATATTTACTCTAGAATTTATAGGTTAACTGTTGAAATTATTCAAATTACAATCAACTATGGTTTTTTATATATATTAGCTATATCATCAGCTTTTATTGGTAGATCTGGAGAAAACATAGGAAGAGGCAAGAATTTAAATCTACTTAATCTATGCATCCGATCAATTGTTTTCTTTGTGTCTAGGTCTTCAATAGTACCTTCACGAATATATTTGTTTAAAACATCATAGGAGAATCCTAAATTGTCTTCATCGGTCTTTCCAGTTAAGCCATCGCTAGGCACTTTGGATAAGAATTTATCTGGTAATCCGAGATATTCACCTATTTGCACTATTTCATCAGTTGTTAGCATACCAAGTGGGGAAATAGCTCCCGCTGTATCACCATAAACTGTTGCATATCCTACCCAGTCTTCTGAGATATTACTTGTATTTATTACCCTGCTATCATCTATAGATTGGGAAATGGCATAAAGCAATGTCATTCTAACTCTTGGTGGTATATTTATTTTACTTTGCTCAGATACTTCTTTTATTAGATTGCTACTTATGCTTAATTGATTTAGTTCATCTAGCATAGAATTAGTTATATCTCTTATGTTTATTTCTATACTTCTAATATTTAAAAAGGAACAAAGTTCTTTAGCATAAGAAATGTCATCTTGAATACCGTTTGGCATTAATACTCCTACAACATTATCTTT
>JAAYNS010000208.1 GCA_012520755.1 Tissierellia bacterium | reverse complement strand
CTTACCTCCATTTTACCTCTACAGCCACATTCCCTTTTTTACGTATAATTATTCTACAAATTTTTCTGCATCTTTAAATCCTTTATTATCAATACTTAAACCTAATGCTTCTAAGGTAGTCTCATTAAATACTTTAGAAGTGTTTAATGCTGTTTCTGCAGGTACTTCTCCAGGGCTTTTACCATCAATTAATATTTCTTTTGCCATTCTTGCAGACTGTTTACCTAATTCGTAGTAGCTAATTCCATCAGTTATTAGAATACCACCAGCTAAGTGAGAACCTTCAGCTGCTACTGTAATCATATTGTTTTCTAGAGCCTTCTCAGCAACTACATTGACCGCTGAGGCAACCATATTATCCGTTATTGTGTATATTGCATCAACTTTGCTTATAATTGAATCAGCAGCTTGTGGAATATCATTTATTGAATTAATTCCGATCTCAACAATTTCTAGACCAATTTCTTTAGAAAGTTCTTTAGCTGCTTCTACTTGAACCTGAGAGTTAGGTTCACTTGTATTGTAAATAATTCCAACCTTTTTAATATTCTCATCTAAGTCTTTAAAGAGTTGAAGCTGTCTGTCCATAGGTGTTGCATCGGATGTTCCTGTTACATTTCCACCAGGAGATTCCATACTATCAACTAATTCAGCTAATACTGGATCAGTAACTGCACTAAATATTATAGGTATTTCATCAGTAGCTTGCTTTGCACTTTGTGCAGATGGAGTTGCTATTGCATAGATTAAATCCATTCCATCTTTAACAAAATTTTGTGCAATTGCAAGTGTATTTGGTATATCGCCTTGTGCACTTTGAAATTTCACATCAGCATTAATTCCAAGTTCTTCTAAGCCATCTTCAAATCCTCTTCTTGCATCGTCTAAGGCAGGATGCTCTGTTAACTGAGATATGCCTATCTTAAATACTTTGACTTCTGCATCATTGGTGCTTTCAACTGCCTGAGTATCGCCTGCACTACATCCAGTCAGTGCCAACATACCTGCTACTACTACTGCCATTAGTTTTTTCATTTTACCATTTTTCATTGTCAAATCCTCCTTTAATTTGGTGTCAGATTGAATGTATGGAAGAAGGGGGCGGAAGTGCTAGTTGCATATGACCTACCAGTAAATTACATATAAGTACTGGAAACTGCTTTAGGTCAATAAAAAACCCCTGTGAAGTAAAATACTTCACAGGGGCGAATTATATCCGCGGTACCACCCTAATTATGAACAATGTCATCACTCAATCAGACCTAACAGTCTTATCCCCTATAACGATGGGCTTTCGTATTCGTCTACTCAGCTATCTTTTTAACGAATCAGCTCAGGAGTGTATATATCTTATCATGCTATTGTTGGCTTTCACCTAACCCAACTCTCTAATAATAACTAATAATAAGTTTCTCTCCATCAACACTTTTTTCTATAACACTGTAATGTGTTAAAACAATATTACACATATTTATTATTTTTGTCAACACCTTTTTAAAAGTATTTTTTTTAACAATAATATAAATTTAATAAGGGGTCTGAAAATTTACTGTAAAATATCCCAAGCTAGAACTAGTAGGAAAGACTGCTATAATACTTAATCACATAGTCTAAGCCTAAAAAGGAAGCCATGTCATAAGCCTTTACTTCATGTTTTTAATTGTGAACTGTGAACTGT
>JAAYNS010000207.1 GCA_012520755.1 Tissierellia bacterium | reverse complement strand
TCCTTAGGATATGTGACCCCAATAGAATACAGAAATGAAGCAGTACCAGAAATGGCAGCATAAATGATGTTTAAAGAGTAAGGTTTTGTTCGGAATAAATTTGTTCAAAAAAGGGTTGCCTTTCCAATATTCTTCTACAAGAAAACAGAAATCGAAATTTTCGATTTCTGTTTTTAAATTGATTATATAATTAAATTATTATACAGATTAAACCACCGCTGCTATCATTTAAGATCTTTTCTAATGCTCTTCTTAGCTTTTGTCTATGCTGTTCAGGTAATGTGGTAATCTTCCCATTAAGCTCATCATTTACTAACGAATATAATGATTTCCCAAATATCTCTAATTTCCAAACATTACTAGGCTCATTTTCTATTTCTGATAAGAAATAGTTTAATAGTTCTTCTGATTGTTTCTCGGTTCCTACCAGAGGTGCAACTTCTGTCGATACATCAGCACGGAGTAAATGTATAGTTGGTGCACTTGCTTTAAGTCTAACACCATACTTATTACCTTGTTTATATACTTCTGGATCATCTAATTGCAATTCTTCTTGATTAGGGCTTATTAAACCATAACCAATTTCTTTAGCATCAATAATTGCTTTTTCTATTCTATCATATTTCTTTTTAGTTTCTGATAGTTTAGTTATAAGACTAAGTATTTGATAATCTCCTTGTATATTATAGCCAGTCAATTCTTTTAAGATATTATAAAAGAGACCATCTTTAAGTTCAATTTTGGATTGGACAACTCCCTCTCCCAACTTTATTTCAGAAATACTTACATCATTAATAATGTCTATTTCTGACAATACAGATAAACAACCACTAACTTGATTCAGTTTTTCTAAATCTAATATACTATCTTTCAATGATTTCATTATATTTTCTCTTATCCAGTGATTTTTCGGAAGACCCTCTACCCATGGTGGAAGACTGATCTTTATTTCTCTTACTGGGAATTCATACAATAATTTTTCAAATATTTTTTCCACGTCTGAAATTTCCATGTTTAGACAGTCCATAGTTATGACTGATACTCCATATTTACTCTCAAGACTCTCTCTCAAGGCTAAAGTGCTATCCAAATTTGGATTTTTTGAGTTAATTATTATAATAAAGGGTTTTTCCATTTCTTTTAATTCATTAACCACTCTTTCCTCTGCCTTTATATAATTTGCCCTGTCAATGTCGGTGATAGAACCATCAGTAGTAATTACAAAACCAATAGTAGAATGATCTTTTATTACTTTTCTAGTTCCAATTTCAGCGGCTTCTTCAAAGGGCATTGGGCTATCACTCCAAGGAGTGCTTACCATTCTCGGCATATAGTCTTCTTCATGACCTAATGCTCCTTTTACTAAGTATCCAACGCAGTCAACCATACGAACCTTAAATCTTATATTTTCATGTAGAATTAACTCAACAGCTTCATTAGGTACAAATTTTGGTTCTGTGGTCATTATTGTTCTACCAGATCCACTTAGTGGTAATTCATCTTTTGCACGTTCTTTTTTATGGCTGTTTTCCATATTTGGTATTACCAAAAGTTCCATAAATCTTTTGATAAAGGTAGACTTACCTGTTCGAACTGGCCCTACTATTCCAGCATAGATATCTCCATCAGTACGTTCAGTAATATCCTTATATATATCGAAACCTTCCACTTTATTCCCCCCCAAAGCATAATAACAGTACTAATAATATATATACGCTATTTATTAGTAATTATTACAAGCTTTGATAAGTTTTTATAAGGAATTATTATTACAGATATTCAAAAAATGGCAGCCTTTTGGCCGCCCAATTTATTTAATTATTAATATTTTGGCTTTGAAAATAATGAGTAGTTGATTTAATATAATTACAAAATCTAGTAAGCCTACCAGTTGTAATTATTAGTAATAGCAATGTCTTCCATTTCATGTTTTTTATTACGTCCCATTAATCTAGAAACGGACTCTTTTATATTGACATTATTATAAAGTAGATTATATATTTCTTCAGTTATAGGCATTTCAACTCCAAGTTCTTTTGACATTCTATAAGCTGATTTTGTAGTCTTAACACCTTCAACTACCATGCCAACATTTTTGATTGCTTCGTCTAGACTTAAACCTTCTCCTAACAAAATACCACACTTTCTGTTTCTGCTATGAACACTTGTACATGTTACTATTAAATCTCCTATTCCTGATAAACCAGTAAAAGTATTAGGATTTGCACCTAGTTTAGCTCCTAATCTCTCCATTTCTATAATTCCTCTAGTCATTAAAGCAGCTTTGGTATTATCACCATACTTTAAACCATCACATATCCCTGCTCCTAGAGCTATAATATTTTTCAATGCTCCACCCAATTCTACACCTATAACATCTGGATTTGTATAAACTCTAAATGATGGTGTTGTAAATAGATCTTGAACTTGTTCTGCAACTTCCTTTTTAGAAGATGCTGAAACAACAGTTGTAGGCATATTAATCGCTACCTCTTCTGCATGGGATGGCCCAGATAGTATAGCATATTTATTGTTTGGGAGCATTATATTTACAATCTCGGAAACTCTCATTAAGGAGTTATTTTCTATACCTTTTGCAACATTTATAATTATTTGATTGTCTTTAATAAAAGGTCTTGCATTTTCAAGAGTTTCCCTAATTCCATGAGTTGGAATTGCAGACAAAACAATGCTTTTCTTGTATAATGTTTCTTCTAGATTAGTATTTACATTTAATTTATCGGGGAATTTAACATTAGGAAGATACTTCTTGTTTATTCTTATAGTTTTCATATCTTCAGCTTGTTTCTCGTTTCGAACCCATATATCTGTTTCAAATCCTTTATTTGCTAGTAAAATAGCTAATGCTGTGCCCCAACTACCTCCACCTAAAACAGCAATTTTATCATTCATTTAATCACCCACCAATTCTATTCTCTTCGCCTTTTATAAGTCTCTTTATATTATCTTTGTGTTTATATACTCCAATGATTGCAAATACAATTGTCAATAAGAAAAAATATTTATCAAACTCATCAGAAAACATTAAGTATAAGACAGGCATTGAAGTTAAGAATACAATGGAACCTAAGGAGACAAATTTTGATATTAAAGCTACAACAATGCCTACTATTACAGAAATGAGAGCTATAGGAAAGTTTAAGATTGCATAACAACCAATTGTTGTTGATATACCTTTACCACCTTTAAAACCTAATAATAGGGGCCAATCATGGCCTATTACAACAAATATTGCTGCCAATAAACCACCATTATATCCTATAATTGAATTTCCTAATACAACGGCAATAATCCCCTTAAGAAAATCTAACAAAAATGTTATAACACCAAATTTTTTACCCATTACTCTAACTACATTTGTAGCACCTGCATTTCCACTACCTGATTTTCTAATATCCATATTTTTAAAGAATTTTCCTATTAAATATGCTGACGAGAAGTTACCTAATAGATATGCTATAAGAATAATAAATATAATTTTCATATATATTACTCACCTTTTTCTCTTAATTCAAATTGTATAGGAACACCGGAAAACCCAAAGTGATTTCGTATTTGATTTTCTATATATCTAATATAAGTAAAATGCATTAAGTCTTTATCATTTACAAATAATACGAATCTTGGAGGTCTAACTGATATTTGTGTTCCATAGTAAATCCTACCTGGTCTTCCTTTATCTGATGGAGGTTGATTCATTAATACAGCTTGATTAATAATATCATTTAGTATTCCAGTACTAATTCTCAAATTATAATTATTGTTTACTACATTAAGCAAATCCAATAGTTTGTTTATCCTAAGACCTGTTAAAGCAGAAACAAATATTATAGGAGCATAGTTAATAAATCCTAATTTTTCTCTAATTTCTTTTTCAAATTCAAGATAGGTCTTATCGTCTTTATCCACTATATCCCATTTATTTACAGCTATAATTATGCCTTTTCCATTATCATGTGCATATCCAACTACCTTCGAATCTTGCTCAGTAATTCCTTCTGTGCCATCTACTACTAATACACATATATCTGCTCTGTCAATTGCAGTAAGAGTCCTTACTACAGAATACCTTTCAATATTTTCATAAATGCTTCTTTTCCTTCTAAGGCCAGCTGTATCTACAAATACGTATTTATTATCATTATAAGTAAAGTAGCTATCAATTGAGTCCCTGGTGGTGCCTGGTATATCAGTGACTATTAACCTTTCTTCTCCAAGTATATAGTTTATTAAAGAAGATTTACCTGCATTAGGCTTACCAATAAAAGCTACTCTTACAATTTCGTCATCATTTTCTGTATTTTTTTCTTCTGGGAAATAAGCTACCACTCTATCTAATAAATCACCAATTCCTAATGCTTGTTCAGCAGATACTATCATAGGTTCTCCCATACCTATTTCATAGAACTCATAGGCATTATCTAATAATTTTGATGTATCCATCTTATTACACACTAGTATTACTTCTTTGCCTGATTTTCTTAGAATTTCTGCTACTTCTTTATCTACACTGGTGAGTCCTTCAATTCCATCTACAACAAATAAAATAACATCTGCTGTATCAATAGCAATTTGAGCTTGTTTTTTTATGTTTGACATTATTATGTCATCTTTGTTAGGTTCAAGACCACCAGTATCAATTAATGTGTAGTGTTTTCCTAACCATTCTCCTTCAGCGTATATTCTATCTCTGGTCACACCTGGTGTATCTTCCGTAATTGCTATTCTTCTGCCAACTAATCTATTAAATAATGTTGATTTTCCAACATTCGGTCTACCAACAATACATACTATTGCTCTGTTCATTAATTCACCCCTAGTTCTAATGCTTCTATAAATTTATGGCCATCAACTGGGCAGGCTATAATCTCTATACCCAATATTTCTATAGCTTCCTTAAGTGATAAATCATCTAGAAAAATATCTTCTCCATTCTTTAACATGGAATTAGGTATATATATTAAATCAAGGTTTTTATGTCCTTTAAGTTGAGATACTAAATCATTACCAGTAATTAATCCTGAAACAGTGATAGTATCACCAAAAAAGTTATTTATTATTGGTACTACTTTTATATCTAGATTCTTAAATTTTAGTTTGATTTTTGACACGATATTTTTCATATAATCAAAAGCAAGAGTGCCTGTAACGATTGCTATACTTCTCTTTGTACCATTAATTTTATCAATTTTTGATAATGCATTTTCAATTTCATATTCAAAGGACTTCATTAGACCTACACCATTTTCAAATTGTGGAAAACCTTCATATGAATTATAAGATGGCAGTTCTATTTGTGATAAGCAATAGAATTCATCAGAAGCAAATACAAATCTACTTCCCATTCTTATTAAGTATTTTTCTTGCATAGAATTTACAGTTTTTATAAGTTCTGTTGCAGTTTCCTTATTGAATGGTTTAATTTCCTCTAAATTATTCCTGTATTTTGTAATGCCAACAGGAACTATCGCTACAGAATGGATTGTAGAATTAAGCTTATATAAATCTTCAATTGTGTTCTCTAATTCTACACCATCATTAACACTGGGTACGAGAACTATTTGACAGTTTATTTCTAAATTAGCTTGATGAAATTTCTTTAATATCTCATACACTTTTCCTGCATTCTTATTCTTGAGCATTTTAACTCTAAGATCTGGATTGGTAGTATGGACTGAAACATTAATAGGACTTAATCTGTATTTAATAATTCTGTCTATTTCTTCATCGCTCATGTTTGTCAGTGTTATAAAATTACCTTGTAAGAATGATAATCTAGAGTCATCATCTTTAAAGTATAATGTTTCTCTCATATTTGGAGGAAGTTGATCTATAAAACAAAACATACATTTGTTTTTACATATTTTAGCTCTATCAATTAAAGGGTTTGTGAATACTATCCCTATGTCTTCATTATAATCCTTTTCAATTTCTAGTTCCCAAACTTCTCCACTAGGCTTTTGAATCTCTAAAATTAAAAAATCATCAGATATTAGGTATTTATAATCTATTATATCCATGACAGTTGTTCCATTAATTGATAATAAGGTATCACCGGTTTCCAATCCTAATTCATCAGCAATACTACCCTTAATAATATCTTCAATAAGGTTTCTTGATTCCTTTATATTCTTTATTTCCATTAGTTTACCTACCATCTTTAATAAATTTAAGCCTACAAATAATTGTAGGCTTATTTAATTTATTTATACAGTGGAAATCTAGAACAAAGAGCATGAACTCTATTTCTAATTTCTTGACGATCATTATTCTCATCTAAGGCAAGAACTATTAGTTCAGCAATTTCCTTCATCTCTTCTTCTTTCATTCCTCTAGTGGTCATTGCTGGTGTTCCCAGTCTGATGCCACTAGTAACAAAAGGAGTCTCTGTTTCATTTGGAATAGTGTTTTTATTGACAGTTATCCCAACTTCATCTAATAAAGCTTCAGCTTTTTTCCCAGTTAATCCTTTTGATTTCACATCTACTAATAATAAATGATTATCTGTACCGCCTGATACTAGCCTATAGCCATTATCTATCAATCCTTCGGCTAATACTTTTGCATTCTTTATAACTTGTTCTTGATAATCCTTAAAGTTATCTTGAAGTGCTTCACCAAAAGAAACAGCCTTTGATGCAATAACATGCATCAATGGACCGCCTTGCAATCCTGGGAAGATTGCTTTATCAATTTTCTTCGCAAATTCTTCCTTGCATAGAATTATTCCGCCTCTTGGCCCTCTTAAGGTCTTATGTGTTGTGCTTGTAACAAAATCTGCATATGGTACTGGACTTTGATGTAGTCCAGCAGCAACTAAACCTGCTATATGCGCCATATCAACCATAAAGTAAGCGCCAACTTCATCAGCAATCTCTTTGAACTTTTTAAAATTAATTTCTCTAGGATATGCACTAGCTCCTGCAACTATCATTTTAGGTTGTTCTTTAATTGCAATGTCTCTTACTACATCATAATCTATAGTTTCACTTGTTTTATCTACACCATAATCTACAAAATTATAATACAGACCAGAGATGTTTACCGGGCTACCATGAGTTAGATGACCACCTTCAGACAGGTTCATACCTAGTACCTTATCGCCAGGTTTTAAAACTGCTAAATATACTCCAAGATTAGCATTTGATCCTGAATGGGGTTGTACATTAGAATGGTCTGCATTAAATAGTTCTTTTAATCTACTATTTGCTAAGTCTTCAACTTGATCAATTATTTCGCAACCGCCATAATATCTTCTACCAGAATAACCTTCAGCGTACTTGTTTGTCATTTGACTTCCCATTGCTTCCATAACTTGCTCTGAAACGAAGTTTTCAGACGCTATTAATTCAATATTGTTTTGTTGTCTAAGTATTTCCTTGTCTATAATTTCTTTGACTAAAGGATCATGAGTTGCAAGATTATTAAAATTCATTTTAAAAACTCCTTTATAGATATATTTTATTGATCGATAACGCTAAAATTAATAGGACCCTATCTTTGTTTTGTATATTTTAGCATTATATCAACGAGTTCATTAAGTTTGTTTTCATCAAAAGTATTATTTATGATATCAGCGTTTAAACACTTATGAATATAATTCTCTAATACTAAGCCACCTACGTTATTCAAAGCAGATCTTACAGAGGAAATTTGGATTAATATATCTCTACAATATTGCTCTTCATCAATCATTTTTTGTATACCTTTAACTTGACCTTCAATTTTTCTTAGCCTTATTATTATATCCCTTTTATCATTCAAAGACATGCCCTCCTATAGTATTCTTGTCATAATAATAGTGGATGCATCTTTAGCAGCTACTTTTTTGTCAATATATTTCACTATTAAAGCAGATATAAAGAGAAAAACAACTCCGACTCCAAAACTTAATAATTCATAGTTTGAATTTCCATTAGATTTAAAATAAACATGACCTAAGGCTATTCCCAAAATTAAAAATATGAAAGGTATCATGTAAACAATTAACGTATATTTAAATAAGTCTTTAGACTCGCCTTGAACTTCTACATAGTCACCAACTTTAGCATTTATACTATTATTTATAGTTAAAATATGCATTTTTTTCTCTGGACTGCCTCCACATTTATTGCAACTTCCACAACCTCCAGAACGTTGGATTTCTAGCTCAACTTTATCATTCACTAAGCGTCTAACAAAACCAATTTGTGCCATAATACACCTCCGATACATAAATCTAAATCCATTTTTATTATACCATAATTATTACAAAACTTAAGTATTATTATAGTTTAATATGGAAAGGCAACCCTTTTTTGAACAAATTTATTCCGAACAAAACCTTACTCTTTAAACATCATTTATGCTGCCATTTCTGGTACTGCTTCATTTCTGTATTCTATTGGGGTCACATATCCTAAGG
>JAAYNS010000206.1 GCA_012520755.1 Tissierellia bacterium | reverse complement strand
TTCTTTGTAGACTTCGTTCAAATCTCCCCATAAAGCTACATCAGGTATATAAACGCGACATTGGATAACATCATCTTTTGTACATCCAGCTTCCTTTAATACTAGATCCAAGTTCTTTAAGACTTGTTTCGTTTCTGCTTTAATCCCACCTTCTGGAATTCTACCTGTCACTGGATCAATAGATAACTGTCCAGAAATAAAAAGCATATTATTATATACTATCCCAGGTGTATAATGCCCACCATCACGTACTGAATATTCTGTTTCTATTGACTTCATTTATTACTCCTTTCTCACCAAACATTTATAAACTATGAATGGTATTATATATTTTATTATATGTGTTTATATAATTATTTCTTGTTCTGCATATAATATATTATATGTGTTTTTGATTGTCAAGAATATTTTATACAATATTTATAAATTATTATATGTGCTTGCAAAAAAATCCTCCCTTTTGGCTATAGGGAGGCATTAGGAGTAATTATTAAATTTAATATATTTCATTATTTTCGCATCTAATCTCATCTAAATAACTATAAACTGTGACTTTTGAAATTCCCATACGGTCTGCTACATCTTCTACCATTCCCTTGATAGAAAAAATATCTCGTTCCTCCATGAAGCGAATGTATTGGACACGCTCACTTCTAGTAAGATTTTCTGTATCTACCCCATCCAAAATATGATCAACTATTCGTTTTACGATTATATTTATGTTTTGGTTGGTCTGAACATCACCCTTCATTAAATTTGGAGAAGGCGCTTCAAATCTTTCTTCATAAAGAGGGCCTATCAAATTATTTATTGCATTAAAGCCCTTGTTCAAATTCTCCAAGCTAAAGTTAATACATATTGCACCAATAATATTTTCTTTATCATCTCGGATAAGTGCAGTAGATGATTTAATTAATTTTGATAAGTCTCTACCAAATCTATAATTAGACACATAGTCGCCATCAATTTGGTCTGATATTAGTACGTCTGAAATAAAGTTGCCTGTAAAACTGTCCCCTATCTTTCTTTGAGTGACTCCGGAATTAGCAATATACACAATTGATTTCTCTGGGTTTGCTAAATCATGAATTATAACTTCACAGTCGGAGCCAAAGGTCTCAGCTATCATATCAACTATCGGTATGTAACGTTTCAATTCTGGATTCATAATTAATTCCCCTTTTAAATATACATATTAATATACAAAAAAACCATGATTATCTTATTACTGTGTTCTTGTGGCAAAACACATAAATAGAAACCATGAGTCAAATTGATTATATCAGAACAAAACAAAAAGGTAAACATCAAGTTAAGTCAATAAAATTTACATTTTAAAATACAATTTACCCTTCTGTATTGGTATATACTGGTATATAAGGTAGGTAGTTTGAACCAATTTTCGGAAAAAAATAAATTTAAGTTGACATATATTTATTTTTATAATAAGATGGTGTTTAATTAAATATTATATGGTAGAGGTGCATTTTATAAAGAGTACTATCCTATTTTAATACCTTCGCAAGGTCTGTAGGATACGAAAGGTATAAGTGCCGAAGACGGTGGAGGCGAAAAACCGATCTGACAAAACGAAATAATATTTGTTTTGTTGCTGCATAAACTGCAGAGAGCTATCCTTATAAAGAGTACATTCTAAGACAATTTTATTTACTCTCATTAAAGATAGGCTTTGCCTATCTTTTTTTATGACCTAATCGGATTAGTAACCATATAAAGTCTAAAATATCTAAAAGAGGAGTGGTAAATTATGAAAACAAGAGTATTTACTGGTGCTGCTACTGCTATTGTAACACCTTTTAATGAAAATGGTGTTGACTATGAGAGCTTTTCAAAACTAATTGAGTGGCAGATTGAAGAAGGAATTAACGGCTTAGTTGTATGTGGAACTACTGGTGAAGGTTCTACCTTGACTGACGAAGAACACAAAGCTGTAATAAAATTCGCAGTTGAACAAGTTAATAAGAGAGTTCCTGTAATAGCAGGTACTGGAAGCAATGATACTAATTATGCTATAGATTTAACTAAATATGCATCTGAAGTTGGTGCCGATGCTGCCCTAGTAGTAACACCTTATTATAACAAAGCAACACAAAATGGTCTTGTTGAAGTCTTTACAAAAATTGCAGACGAAAGTACTATACCAATAATCCTTTATAATGTTCCATCCAGAACTGGGGTTAATATTGAAGCAAACACTTGTAAAATCTTAGCTGAACATCCTAATATTGTTGCTATTAAAGAAGCAAGTGGAAACATATCACAAATTGCACATATTGCACAACTATGTGGCGATAAATTGGATATTTATTCAGGTAATGATGATGAAATAGTTCCAATAATGTCACTAGGGGGAATAGGAGTAATTTCCGTATTATCAAATGCTATGCCTAGAGAAACTGTTGAAATTTGTGATAAATTCTTCCAAGGTGATATTGAAGGAAGCTGTCAACTTCAACTAAAATATATTCCATTTATTAAATCTTTGTTCTGTGAAGTAAATCCAATCCCTGTCAAGGCTGCAATGGCTGCAATGGGATATTGTGAAAATAATTTAAGACTACCTCTAACTAAAATGGAAAGCCATAATGAAGAAAAAATGTTGAATATAATGTCAGAACTAGGAATAAAACTTGTATAGGGGTGTACTTATGAAAATATTGGTTCACGGCGCTAGTGGAAGAATGGGAAAAGTGTTAATCAAAATTATTGAAGAGGGATATAATAATTCATCATTAGCTGGAGCTGTTGGAAGAAATATCAATGATTTTAATGGTGAAGCTGATTGTATTATTGATTTTTCTAACCATACAACAACAGAAAGCTTGGTGACTTATGCAGTAAAGGAAAAACTCCCCCTTGTAATTGCAACTACAGGTCATACCAAGGATGAACTTAGGATAATAAATAATGCATCTAAAGAAATTCCAATATTCATGTCTGCTAATATGTCTCTTGGTATAGCTCTATTAGTCGAACTTGCAAAAAAAGCTGTACTTACTATGCCAGATGCAGATATTGAAATAATTGAGAAACATCATAATAGAAAACTTGACTCACCAAGTGGAACAGCATTTATGCTTGCTAAGGAAATTAAGAAAGTAAAACCCGACCTGGTCTTTAATCTAGGCCGCAGTGGTGATAAGAAAAGGGAAAAAAACGAGATGGGTATACATGCAATTCGCTATGGAAATGTTGTAGGAGATCATGAAGTAATTATTGGGACTGATACCCAAACTATTAGCTTAAAACATGAAGCCCACGACAGAGCCCTATTTGCAGAGGGAGCAATCCTAGCAGCCCAGTTCTTACTAAAACAAGAGCCTGGATTGTATTCTATGCATGACATGATTGGATAAAAGAGAAAGGGTGTTAAATTATTAATATGAGAATAGGAATAGTCGGGTATGGCAATTTAGGACGTGGTGTAGAATGTGCTATAAAGCAAAATCCCGATATGGAACTCGTAGGAGTTTTTACTAGAAGAAATCCAGAAGATGTAAAAATATTAACTAATGATGTAAAGGTTTATAATTTATCTGAAACTAAAAAGATGAAAGATAAAATAGATGTGATGATAATATGTGCAGGTAGTGCTACTGACTTGCCTAAAATGACACCAGAGTTAGCAAGGGATTTCAATGTAATTGATAGCTATGATAATCATTCAAAAGTAGGCGAACATTTTGAAAGAGTAAATAAAGCAGCTTGTGAAAGTGATCATATTGCTATTATTTCAGTTGGTTGGGATCCAGGCTTATTCTCTTTAAATAGGGTCCTAGGCAATGCTGTCTTACCAAGTGGTAGAGACTATACTTTTTGGGGCAAAGGTGTTAGTCAAGGTCACTCTAATGCAGTTAGAAGATTAGAGGGAGTTGTGGATGCAAAGCAGTATACTATTCCTATAGAGTCCGCTTTAGAAAGGGTTCGTAATGGTGACAATCCAGACCTCAGACCTGATGAAAAACACAAAAGAGAGTGTTTTGTAGTAGCTAAAGAAGGAGCAAACCTAAGTAAAATCGAAAGTGAAATTGTGAATATGCCAGCATATTTTGCTGAATATGATACAAGTGTACATTTCTTATGTCAAGAGGACCTAAATAAATATCACAGTGGAATTCCTCATGGTGGAAATGTTATTAGAACTGGAAATACTGGTTGGAATGAAGAAAATTGTGCTCTTGTAGAATTCAGTCTAAAGTTGGATTCCAATCCAGAATTCACATCAAGCGTCTTAGTAGCTTATGCTAGGGCTGCCTATAGAATGAAAAACAGAGGAATTACTGGGTGTAAAACTGTCTTTGATGTAGCCCCTGGAGATCTTTCGCCTATGTCACCAGAAGAGCTTAGGGCTAAAATGTTGTAGATTTTATGTTAAAGGGGTCTTGTAATGGAAATAAAAGTATTGAAATTTGGGGGGACTTCTCTTGCTGATGGAAGCCAGTTTAAGAAGGTTGCCAATATTGTAAGAAGTGATATCCAGAGAAGGTATATAGTTGCTTCTGCTCCTGGCAAGAGATTTAATGATGATGTTAAAGTTACTGATATGCTTTATGAATCCTTTAAGTTAGCTAAAAACAATGATAATATAGATGAAATTTTTCAAAAAATTGAAGATAGGTTTAATATGATAATCCATGAGTTAAATCTTAGTTTCTCCTTAGACAATGAATTCAAAAAAATAAAGAGGGAAATATTAAATCATGGAACTAGTGATTATATATCCAGTCGTGGAGAGTATTTAAATGCAATGATCTTAGCAGAATATCTGGGTTTTGATTTCATTGATGCTGCAAAGGTAATTTTCTTTAATGAAGATGGAAGCTTTGATGAGGATACTACCAATAAAGTATTATCAAATACTCTTAAAAATCATGAATATGCTATTATTCCTGGCTTTTATGGTTCCATGCCAAATGGAGATATTAAGACATTTTCAAGAGGTGGTTCAGATATTACTGGTTCTATAGTTGCTAGTACCATAAATGCCTCTATCTATGAAAACTGGACTGATGTATCTGGTATGCTTATGGCAGATCCTAGAATAGTTGATAAGCCTCAAGTTATAGATGTGATTTCATACAGGGAATTGAGAGAATTATCATATATGGGAGCTACTGTAATACATGAAGATGCAATCTTCCCAGTAAGGAAATCTGCTATTCCAATTAATATTAGAAACACTAACCGACCTTCTGACAATGGTACCATGATTGTCCCATCTACATTAAGGAAGGATACTGATAAGATGATTACAGGAGTAGCCGGAAAAACTGGCTTCTCAAGTATTACTATAGAAAAGGCTATGATGAATCAAGAACTTGGCTTTGGAAGAAAAGTATTAGAAATCTTTGAAAGACATAAGATCTCTTTTCAACATCTACCTACTGGAATAGATACCATGTCAGTAATTGTTGATACTCCTTCTCTTATTGACATTGCTGATGACATTAGTACTGAAATCTACAGATATGTAAAAGCGGATAAGATCAAAATTGTACATGGCCTTGCTATGATTGCAATAGTAGGGCGAAATTTATTAAAAACAAAGGATTCCGCAGCAAGGCTTTTTACTGCCTTGTATAAGGCAGATATAAATATACAAATGATTGATCAAGGATCAAGTGAGCTAAACTTCATTGTTGGAGTGGCAGATGATGATTATCCTGCTGCTATAAAAGCAATATATGATGAATTTGTAAGGAAATAAGTAATTGTGATTAAAAGGAAGATAGTAATCGTAGTCTATCTTCTTTTTTCTTGTT
>JAAYNS010000205.1 GCA_012520755.1 Tissierellia bacterium | reverse complement strand
TCTGGTAATGCAACTATTAAGACTTCAGTAAATTTATCATCCTTAAGTTTTGGTAGTAGTTTCTTAACAGACTCTGGTGTTTCACCTTGAGTACGAGAGATTTCCTTATCGTAACTTTCAGTAGATTCCAATAATAATAATGTATGCCCCGTAGGAGCTGTATCTATTACTACTACTTCATCTTCAGAACGTTCTACTATATCTGCAAAAGCTCTGAACACAGCGATTTCTTGTGTACAAGGACTTCTCAAATCTTCTTCTATATAATCAATATCATCTTGAGAGGCATTTGCTTCTCTTGCTTTACTTAATACCTCTTCACCATATTTTCTTAATTCTTCCTCTTCATCTATATTGCTAATTGTGATACCAAAGCTTTCATCAATCACATTACCTATATGATTTGCTGGATCCGTTGTAGTTAGATGAACTTTCTTACCCTTTTTAGCTAACTCAACTGCAATGGTTGCTGCAATTGTAGTCTTTCCAACTCCGCCTTTACCCATGGTAAATATTACTTTTTTATCATTATTGTATAGATCTTCAATTACATTATTTAATGTTGGTATATTATCAGTAATTAATGTTGATTCCATATAATCAACTTTACTATCTTCAAAGAATGTTCTAAGATTATCAACACTTGCAATGTTATATGGTCTTAAAGGAATTTCATATGTATCAAAACCTTTTAGTCCCTCAGGCATATTACTCATAACATTTTGTTGTTTGTTAAAAATCAAAGTAGAAAGTTCATCATCATGACTTTGTAATACACCATTAATTATTAGAAGTTGATTTCTTATGTCTAAGTCTTGAAGTTCTTTAGATGCTCTCTCAGCTTCATTTAATGCTGAGTTTTCAGGTCTTGAAACTAAAATTAAAGTTGTCTTTTCCCCATCTGCTAAATTCTCTACTGCTTTCTTGTATATATCCTGTTTTTCCTGCAATCCAGAGAGTTGACCTAAACAGGAAGCCCCATGAGTGCTTTTACTTATGAAATCAGACCAAGCAGATGGTAATTCAAGCATTCTTAGAGCATGCCCAGTTGGTGCAGTGTCAAATATAATGTGGTCATATTCTTCTGCCGCTTTTTCATCAGTAATAAAGCCTGAGAATTCATTGAAAGATGCAATTTCCACTGTGCAGGAGCCTGATAGCTGCTCTTCCATATTTTGTATTGCAATCTCAGGAAGTTTCCCTCTAAAAGGTCCTACTACGCTTTCTCTATATTCAGCAGCTGAAGCTTCTGGTTCAAAATTTGCTACTATAAGATTTGGCACTTCTTTAATTACCACACCTTTATTATCTAGTTCTGTATTAAAAACATCTTGAAGATTTGAAGCTGGGTCAGTACTCACTAGCATAATCTTTTTTCCGCTATCTGCCAAATTTACTGCTATGGAACAAGCTATTGATGTTTTCCCAACCCCACCTTTACCTGTAAAAAACATGTATTTTGTTAGATTAATATCTTTTAAATCAAAATTTTTATACATATTGCCTCCTTGTATTAACAACCATTTCCACCACAACAACTATTATTTTCTTTCTTTGCTCTTAACTCAGACATAATATATTCTTTAGGTATCTCAAGAAGCGATACAAACTCTTCATTAGTAGGATATTCTTTCATCTTTACAACTTCTCCATCTACAATTGTAATAGGAAGTATATCCGTACCTTCATCTACTAAAAATTTATTAACTATCTTATTGTCTATAAAAGCCTGAGGGTTATTGGAAAGATTATGTCTTTCTACATTAACACCTTTTTTCTTTAATCGATTCAAGACCGTAGACACCCTTAATAGATTTTTATCAACTGATGGTCCACAAACCCCTGTTGGGCAACACATAGCTGGATCAAATATAACCATTTTTTTCATTACAATGTCCTCCTAAATTTATTTATTTTAATCATTACTTTTACATATCTTACAAATACAATCTTCCTTTTCATTAGCTATGGATGTA
>JAAYNS010000035.1 GCA_012520755.1 Tissierellia bacterium | reverse complement strand
GCAATGATAAAATCAATGCCGTAAGTAGTAGTTTTTTCATCATTTTCATAATAATCCCTCTTTTCTGTAGTTTTTAATTTTGTAATACTTTCATATTATACCATGAAATGGCTATAATCTACAAGCACAGGGGACGGTTCTTTTTGCTTGCCTTTTAATTGTTATTAACATTTTTAATAAGCAGATTGCTGATTATTAAAAATATTAATTGGTCTTGTTAGTAACAAATAACTATAATGAAATGTGGTGTGAAATTACTTAGGGGCGATTAGATGATTAAAATAAGAAATCTTAGTAAAAGTTATGGCAAATTACATGTATTAAAGAATATAAACTTGGATGTACAAAAAGGTGAAGTTCTAGCAATAATCGGACCTTCTGGAACTGGGAAATCCACATTGTTAAGGTGTATAAATTATCTTGAAATTCCTGAAGAAGGTGAAATTAGAATAGATGATTTAAAAGTAGATTATAAGAAAATCACAAAAAAAGAAATATATGATTTAAGAAGAAAATCTTCTATGGTATTTCAAAACTATAATCTATTTAAGAACAAAACAGCCCTTGAAAATGTTATGGAGCCGTTAACTATTGTTAAAAAGATGGACAAAAAGATAGCTAGGACAGTGGCAATAGACTTACTAGAGGCTGTAGGCTTAGCTGATAAGAAGGACCATTATCCCTCCAAGCTTTCAGGAGGACAACAACAAAGGGTAGGAATAGCTAGGGCTATGGCTGTAGACCCTAAAGTTATGCTTTTTGACGAGCCTACTTCTTCATTGGATCCAGAACTTGTTGGAGAGGTTTTAGAAGTTATTAAAGGATTAGCTGAAAAGCATTCAACAATGATTATTGTTACTCATGAAATGAATTTTGCAAAGAATGTAGCTGATAGGATAATTTTTATGGATGGGGGATTAATTCTAGAAGAAGGTTCTCCAGATGAAATATTCACTAAAGCCAAGAATCCAAGAACTACTCAATTTTTAAGACAAGTAATTGGTCAGGATGCCTAGTGGAAAGAAGTTGAGAGGTGAGCATATGTTTGAACAAGAAGGGCATTCCATAGGAAACGGGATGATTAGAAAGGGCATATGTGGTATATGTAATTGCTTTTGTGGGATTGAGTTATTGGTAAAGGACAATAGAATAATTCAGGTGAAAGGGGACAGAGACCACCCTTTAACTAAGGGGTTTATTTGCCCTAAAGGAAGAGCAATGCCTGAAATAGTACACTCTAAGGATAGAATTAGACGTCCTATGAAGAAGAATGCTCAAGGGAATTTTGAAGAGGTTAGCTGGGAGGAAGCTTTTAGTATTATTATTGGTAAACTAGAAGAGATTAAAAGTAGATTTGGTCCAGAGAAAGTGGCTGTCCATACGGGACAAGCTGGTGTTTTTATGCAGTTTACTAGTTATGCTGAAAGATTTTGCCAAGTATATGGAACTCCAAACTTTTCAACTGCTGGGAGTCATTGTAACACATCAAAGGAGTTAGCTAATATAGTTACCGTTGGATCATTGCCTGTTCCTGATTATGCAAATAGCAAGTGCATAGTATTATGGGGCTATAATCCCCAATACTCTGCTCCAGCCCAGATGCTTTACATAAATGAAGGTAGAAGAAAAGGGGCCAAACTAATTGTAATAGATCCAAAAGCTACAAAATTAGCAAAAAGAGCAGATATCCATTTACAAATAAGGCCAGGAACAGATGGGGCCCTAGCCCTGGGTTTTATACACTTGATAATAAAAGAGAAGCTTTATGACCCTGAGTTTGTTAATAATTGGACAATAGGTTTTCATGAGTTATCAAAACTTGTTGAAGACTACACACCAGAAAAAGTATCAGAGATAACAGAAATTCCATCTGATGATATTATTGAAGCCTGCTATATGTTTGTGGAGAATAAGCCATCTAATTTTTCACCAGGGATAGCCTTAGAACTTCAAAGTAATGGTTTCCAAACAGCTAGAGCCATATCAATACTGCAAACTATAACTGGAAATATTGATCTTATTGGTGGAGCTAGATTAAATAAACCTATACCTTTATCCGAAGTGGTACTGGATAGAGAGAATTTTCTTGACAGAAAACCTATAGGAAGTGATAAGTATCCACTATTTCATAAAATAAATGGCAGGGCACAGGCTAATTTATTCAGTGATGCAATTCTTTATGGAGACCCATATCCATTAAAGGCTTTAATTGTGATTGGTAGCAATCCACTACTTACTTGGCCAAATGCAAACAAACTTAGAAAAGCCTTAGAAAGTATTGATTTCTTAGTTGTAATGGATACCTTTATGACTGAGACGTCAAAACTAGCAGATTTAATTATCCCTGGAGTCAATTATATTGAAAGGTATGAGATTTGGAATGGATCTATTCGTTATGGAGAGGAACTTATGGGTTTATCACCTAAAATAATAGATTTTCCAAATGGTGTAACTGAGTGGGAGTTTATAAGTAAAATAGCTAGAGGACTAGGATATGAAAAGGAATTTCCATGGTTAAAGGAAGAAGAAGCCTTTGATTATAGGTTTCAATCACTTGGAGTAAGCTTTGATTATTTACTAAAAATGGAACATGCTTATGATTATGGACCATATAAAGAAAAAAGATATGAGGAAGAGGGTTTTAACACACCATCAAAGAAAGCAGAGCTATACTCAAGTATTTTGGAGGATTTAGGAATTGAACCTTTACCTAAATACATTGAACCTGCTGAAAGCCCTAGAAATACAAAAGAACTAGCTAGAGTATACCCTTTAGTATTATCTACTGGAGCACGGAATTTAGAGTATTATCATGCAAGGTTCAGAAATATTGAGTCTTTAAGGAATTTCAAGAAAGAGTTTGAACCTTTTGTAGAAATAAGCTCTGAGACAGCAAAAGAAGAAGATATTAAAGATGGTGAAAGAGTAATAGTTGAAAGCTTGAGAGGTAGGATAGAGCTAGTTGCAAAGGTCACTAGTGATTTGAATCCAGGAACCATATATGTTCCTCACGGTTGGGATGAAGCAAATGCAAATGTCTTGACTGATAATATAGATTTAGATCCTGTAACTGGGTTTCCACCAGATAGGTCCTTGCTAGCTAGAATTATTAAAGTAAACAAGTAATTTATAAACAACAATATAAAAAGAATATGACGGAGGTATAAAATGTTTAATAATAAAGCAAAATCAATAATTTTGGTTGCCTTAGTATTAGCTTTGGCAATGGTATCAGTAGCATGTGGGGGAGCTAAGGATACAACAAATGGCAATGAGCCTGTAGTTGAAAACAACAATAATGAACCTGTAAATGAAGCTGATGATGAAGCTGTAGAAGAAGCTAATAATGATACAATAGTTGTTGGAGTTTCTGGTGAGTTCTATCCATTAAACTTTATGAAGGATGATGTGCTTCAAGGATATGAAATTGATCTTTGGGATGAAATAGCTGCTAGAACAGGCTATAATGTAGAATACAAAGCTGCTAAGTTTGCAGGGCTTTTTGGCATGTTAAATGCTGAGCAAGTAGATACAATCAGTCATTCAATAGCTATAAATCCAGAAAGGGAAGAAACTTATGCCTTTACTGAGCCTTACTTAAATGCAAATTATCAATTGGTTACACTAAAGGATAGTGGCTTAAATGAATTAGAAGATTTCAGGGACAAGAAAATAGGTGTAGTAGCTGGTGGTTTAGGAGACAAAATGTTGCAAAAAGTTAATGAGGAAAATAGTCTTAATATAGATATTCAAGGCTATGAAGGCACTGCAGCAATGGATATGGATCTAGATATGGGAAGAATAGATGCTAGATTAGGGCCTGCTATTCAGACAAGAGCAACAATCAAAGAACAAGATTTAAACTTTGTTGTAACTGATGTAGTAATATTTACAGAAACTGCTGCTTTTCCATTTAGAAAAGACGAAAGAAGCGAAGGAATAATAAAAGAAGTTAATGAAGCTATAAAAGCAATGAAAGAAGATGGTACCCTTTCAGAATTATCTATAAAATGGTTTGAAGTAGATGCAACAAAATAGCATCAGGATGGTGTAAAATGTATATTTTTGATACAGATTTTTTTATTAGTTTATTTCCTATAATTATTAAGTATATAAAGGTGACTTTACAAATTTCCATATCATCTATGATTTATGGGCTTTTGTTAGCTACTATAATTGCTCTTATCATACATTTCAAAATAAAGGTGGTGTCCCAATTATTGAAGATTTGGGTTTCAATTTTTAGGGGCACTCCTCTAGTGACTCAACTATTTTTTATATATTTTGGACTTGCCCAGGTCATACCATTTTTGAAGAATATGAATGGATTGACGGCTGCAATATTAGGCTTAACTCTAAATGCATCTGCCCATATGTCTGAAGCAATGAGAGGTGCTATATCATCTGTGGATAAGGGTCAAATGGAAGCTTGTTTATCTATAGGAATGACAAATCTTAGGGCCATGACTAGGGTAGTATTACCACAGGCTATGAGGGTTGCTGTACCAGCCTTGTCAAACAATTTTGTAGAAATAATCAAGGGGTCTGCCATGGCCTTTACCATAGGAGTTACTGAATTAATGGGAGCAGCCCAGATGGAGGGGGCTTCTAATTATAAGTTCTTTGAGACCTTCTTAGCAGTAATGTGTACTTATTGGATTATTACTTTGATTTTTGGCCAATTCCAAAAATTATTAGAAAATAAATTAAGTAATGCATACTAGCCAAGCACAGGGGACGGTTCTTTTTGCTCGGCTTGGCACAAGCACAGGCCAAGCAAAAAGAACCGTCCCTTTTGCTTATCTCAATATAATTATTTTTATTGCTCCGAATAGTACTCCTGCTACAGGCCATATAATCCAGGATATATGCCAATTGTTTGTGATAAAACTATACCCAAGATATATTGCAACTGCCAGCAACCAATATACTTGAGAAACTACCTTATATGTTTTGTTAGATTTCTTCTTGATTTCGTAATCTTCCACTTGTAAAAGTACTTTACAAGCCTCATTCACTCCGCCCTTGCTTATTAGGTTATATGTGGCAAAGGCTACAATTGTAAGTGTCACCACTACTGCAAGTACAGGAATCCCTTCATTTTCTATTAAAAGGGGAGAAACTATAACAGGTAATCCGCTTATTATATAAGCAATTACTGAGCTACTTACAGCAGAACTATAATTTGGTTTTTCTTGTGCCCACACTTCGCTCACCATTTGTTCAGTTTTATAATCCAGCTTAAATGCAATTTCTTGTAGGTCTTCATATTCATCTAATTTACCAGAATATCTTATAAAGATTGATACTGCTATTGCTACAAAGACAATAATACATATAAGGCCAATTGCAACAAGAAAATCTTCTCTAACACTTATTAGTTTAATTCCATACAATCCTAACAGGGTTAATAAAACTGTAGGAGACATTATGCAAAGCCATACACCCAAAGCTGTTTTTGGTGCTACAGCCCTAGCTTCTTCGATATATTGTTCTGCTCTTTCGTAAGAGACTATGGGCAATTCTGTTTTTTGCTTGACAGTAGCTTTAATTCCCAAAGTTTCTGCAAGTTCATCTAGATTTCCAAATTCGGATATAACTATTCCTATTGCTTCATTTTCTGTTTTACCTTCATTTTTTAGTTCTTGATATTTATCTTCCATCATTCCTAGAAGTTCTTCTTTTGCAGCTATTATGTCATCAGTTAGTGGTAGTCCTAAAAACATATTTTCTAGATAATTTCTAATTGTTTCCATCCTCATTCTCCTTAAGAATAAATTTCTCAACAACTTCTTGTGTCACTTTCCATTCGTCACATTTCTCTTTATAATACTTTCTTCCATCATCAGTAATTCTATAATATGTCCTTGGCTTTCCATTTGTTTTTGTTCCAGCAAATGAATCGATTAAGCCATTGGCTTCTAATCTCTTAAAGGCTGAATATAGTGTTGTTTCCTTAATTACATATTTTTCATCTGTCATAATTCGTATTTGCTTGGAAATTTCATAGCCATAAGATGGTTTGTGAAACAATAGATACAAAATCATTGTATCATTATAGCCTCGAATTACATCACTGCTAATCATTTCATACCTCTTTCTATTCTTATTTGTGAATCAATAAATACTACGACTAACGTACTACACCTGTCGTAGTAAATTATAATACAATTACTACGACAGGTCAAGTACTTTTTTTCGACAGGTTATTTAAAAGGCAAGCGAAAAGAACCGTCCCTTTTGCTTTTTTTTGCTTTTTTCCTTTTGCTTTTTTTATTTATTGACGAAATATTTATAGGAAAGAATTATTTTGGGGTATATTTAAAAGAGAAGGATACTCAAGATAAAATTCAAGAAATTTGTATTATTTTGCTTTATAGATTAATATATGATTATGTCAAAAAATTTGAAAGTCTACTAGCTAAGGAGGAAATAGATGAATATATTGATCAGTGCTTGTTTACTAGGAGTCAATTGTAGATATGATGGCGGGGCAGTATTAATTGACAAAATAGATCAATTGAAAGAAGACTATAATCTGATACCAGTATGTCCTGAAGTGTATGGTGGACTACAAACACCTAGGGAGCCAGCAGAAATTATAAATGGCAAGGTTATCAATAGAAAAGGTGAAGATGTAACTGATAACTTTATTAGAGGGGCAAATGAAACTTTATTATTAGCTAGACTATATAATTGTAAATATGCAATATTAAAAGAACGAAGTCCATCCTGTGGTTTTGGAGAAATATATGATGGCAGGTTTTCCGACACCTTAGTTGAAGGAAATGGAATTACAGCAGAACTACTTATCAAGAACAAGATAAAGGTCATTGGTGAGTCTGAAATAGATAGTTTATTGGGCTAACTGGGCCATTTATCAATAGAAATCAGACCTAGTAAACAGGTGGATTGACTTGAGATTAGGAAAATTAGTATAGAGTTTAAGATTAATAGCCTAGTTTAGGAGGATTGGCTATGATAAATAAACAAAATAAGAAGTCTTTGTTTAAGATTGGAAACAATCAAATATCTTTAAGGATAATCTACCTGATTATAATTGTGCTTGTATTAGCTAGCCTTTATTTGAACTTTGCCTGGAATAGGTATCAGGAGATGGCAAAATCGGAAGCTACTCAGTTGGGACAGTCAGTGGGGTCTCTCTTGCATGTGGAGCATATAGTGGAACTAAGTGAACAAGCTGCAGCCTCGGAATATCATCTTGTGGAGCGATCATTGACCCAGCTAGTTGAGGTGACGGATTCTATCTACTATGCTTATATTCTAGAAGAAAATAATGGGGATATTTCAATAGTCGTGGATTCATCAGCAGCTGACTCTATTACATCTCGGCCTACAAGGTCTAGTTGTGAAGAAACTGTGGAAAGCAACCGGTTGCCTTTTGATACAGGGGAAAGCTTAATCACCGAGCCCATTTCTACTCCTTGTGGAGATTGGATAAGGGTACTGGTACCAATTATGGATTCAGAGTACAAGAATCCTGTTGCCGTCTTGGGCTTGACCTATTCTGAGGCTGAATGGCATGGAAAGCTATGGGAAAAAATGATTCCTGACATTGTAGTTCTTGTGTGTCTAGCTGCCCTTATCTTTACTATTAATAATCTTATCCACCAGAATTCAAAATATAAAAAAGCGGAGAAATCTCGTTTGGAAAGTGAGCGTAGCAAATCTGTGTTTTTCTCTAAAATTCCTGGAATGGCCTATAGGTGTAAAGATAATCATAATTGGACTATGGAATTCGTGTCTGAAGGTTGCTATGGACTGACTGGATATAAGGCTGAAGAACTTCTCTTGGATAAAAAGGTCACTTATTATGATATCATCTCTCCAGAATACCGGGATCCTGTCCGTGCCGAATGGAAAAGGGTATTGATGCAGCGGAAAGACTACCGTGATGAATACGAGATAATAACAAAATCTGGTGAACGCAAATGGGTTTTGGAGCTTGGTCAGGGAATATATGATAGCCAGGGTAATATAGAAGCCCTTGAGGGTATTGTATTGGATATTTCTGAGCAAAAGAAAAAGGACTTACAGATTGCTTATCTTAGAGACCGAGACTTTCTAACTGGTCTATATAATCGTAATTATATGGAAGAGGAGAAAAAACGCCTTAATCAACCAGAATTCTGGCCTTTATCAGTTGCCATATGTGACATTGACGGATTGCGTGTAATTAACGATGCTTATGGTCATGATGAGGGAGATCATATGATTATTAAAACTGGGCAACTAATCAAAAATCGCCTGAGTGATAAGTATGTGGTGGGCCACTCGGGTGGTGGGGAGTTTGAAATTTTAATGCCTAATACAGATGCTCAGGCTGCTGAAGAGATAACAATGAAGATTGAGGATTCAATAGATAGTTACAATAGGGTTAAAGAAAAGACCTTTTATGATATCAGCATTTCTATGGGGCATAGCACAAAAGAAAAGGAAGACCAGGATATGCAGGATGTGATAATGGAGGCGGATGAAAACCTCCGTCGTCGCAAGATGCTTAATCATAACAGCTCTTACTCAGCTATTGTATCCTCAATTATGGCCACCTTGTATGCTAAGAGCCAGGAAACGGAAGAGCACGGACAGCGATTAGGGGACTTGTGTCTGATGATTGGTAAGGAGCTAAACCTATCCCAGGCAGAACTAGATGATTTACAGCTGGTATCCAAGCTTCATGATATAGGCAAGATTGGTATCGATGATTATATTTTAAATAAACCTGGCAAGCTGAATGATGAGGAATGGGAGATAATGAAAAACCATCCTGAAATTGGCTATGGAATTGCCATGACTACGCCTCAGTTGAACCATATAGCCGAATATATTCTCTATCATCATGAACGCTGGGATGGGACAGGCTATCCTAAGAGGTTAAAGGGTGAGGATATTCCTATTGTCTCACGAATTCTTTCTATAGCAGACGCATTTGATGCCATGACAGAAGATAGGGTATACCGCAAAGCCTTAAGCAAAGAAGAAGCTATAAAAGAAATTGAGCAGAATGCTGGTAGCCAGTTTGATCCAGATATTGCTAAGCTCTTTGTTTATTTATTAAGGGAAAAGGGCCAAATTTGATTAGGATACTTTGGAGAGGATAAAAGACTTGGACTATTTAATAATCCAAGTCTTTTTTGAAATTTATTAACGGTTTGTGATTATGAGTAGATTTGTTTTTGGCATTGGCTTTCTGCAACAAGTCGTCCATCTTTTATTACAAACAACCTGGTAGGTTGAAGTCTAATAGCATCATTTATAGTGTCAGCATCAAGTATGACTATATTTGCATCTTTTCCTTCTTCAAGTCCATAATTTTCAAGTCTTAGTATTTTTGCTGCATCATAGCTTATCATATCGAATACCTTTTCAAGCTCATGAGGTAAACTCATTTGCGCTGCATGGGCTGTTATCATTGCAACCTGAAGCATGTCTGCGCTTCCAAGTGGATAAAATGTATCCCTGATGCAGTCTTGTCCAAAACTTACATTTACCCCTGCTTCCAGCAGTTCTTTAACTCTAGTAATTCCACGTCTAATTGGCTGTTTATCATTTCTTCCTTGGAGCATTAGATTTGTAACTGGGTTTGTAATCATGTGGATTTCAGCCTTTTTAACCTTTTCGATTACATAAGCAGCATAATGATCGTCATAGGCTGCAAGTGCACATGTATGGCCTGCCGTTACCCTTCCTTGCCAATTTCTTTTTATTGTTTCATCAGCCAAGATTTCTAATGTCCTATAAAATGGATCGTCTGTTTCATCAACATGCATATCCAAATCAGCATCATATTTTTCAGCTATATCAAAACATATTTCTATGTGCTTTTTACTGTCATCAGGAGTATTTTCATTAGCAGGCATACCACCTACTATATCTGCTCCCATTTCCATAGCTTGCCACATTAATTTTTCACTACCTGGATTCTTTATTATTCCTTCTTGAGGAAAGGCTACAATTTCTATATCCATAATATCCTTATATTTTTCCTTTACTGCTAAAACACCTTCCAAAGGCTTTAAGCCTCCGATTGTATCAATGTCCACATGGGTTCTCATCCTTGTGGTACCATTTAGGACTCCTCTTTCTATTACGTCACCAGCCCTTTGTACAATATCATCAATGGTATATTTAGCTTTTTTGTCCCAAAGTATTTCTATTGCTTCTGTCAAGGTACCAGTTTTATTTGGTCTAACTACATCTAGAACATTAACCTTATCTAAGTGAATATGGGGATCAATAAATGAAGCTACAGTAAGTTTGCCTTTTGCATCAATTATCTTTGTGGCCCTAGCAGATATTTCATCTTTTAATGCTACAATTTTTCCATTTTCAATAGCTATGTCACAAAGATTATCCTTGCCTCTAAGTTTTGCATTTTTAATTATGATATCCATTATTATCCTCCCTTTATATTATGTAAAAATACCTCTTATGAATAATTATACAATAAATTATCGATATATAGTATAAATTCAGACAATTTGTATTGAATATTTAGATATTTAAATATTCTTTTAGTCCCTATATTATAAAAAATAAAACTAATTTACTTCCAATTGATAATAGGCTATAATGGTGCTACTACTATTGTTTAACTGGATAAAAATCCTTGATAAATATTCGACAATAAATCATTGAATATTCTGAAATCTTATAATAAAATAAAGACAACTTTCAGTTAATGATAATATACTCCTTTTATTGTACAATGAGTTCATAAAATTTGATACCTAAAAGGACAAGTTTAAAAGAACAAAATTTAGCATTAGGCTAAGAAAATATATTGGAGAAAATAATTTTCTCATAGAAAAAAATAGGGGTGAGATTTATTAAAATAGGTATACATTCAGTGAGTTCTCAGTCAGGAAGATCCTACTTAGTAGACTTTTTGGAAAGTGGACATAAGGTATATGGATATGCAAGAGAATCAGATCATGGTAAAAGATTTGTTGACACAATAAATAATCAAGGGGGAATATTCTTAGAACGTCCTGAGAATTTCAATATGAAGGCCCCTAAATTAATTGAATTAGGCAATGATAGTGTTGGACATGATTTAAGTAAGTTGGCAGAAGATGCAGACCTAATAGTTATTGCTCATCCATCACATTACTTGCCTACAACAATTCAACAATTAAAAGATGCTGGTATTGTTGAAAATCAAATACCCATTATTCTTACACCACCTAGGACTTTTGCAGTACCCTATTTGTGGAAGATATTAGGAGAAGGTTATCCCTTTGTTTCTTTTTCTACTTGCCCATATTCATGTAAGGCTATTGGGGATGGTGGAGTTTTTATTAAAAGAAGAAAGAGAAGCTGGCTTGTTTCATTGGAGGGAAGATTTAATAAAAAACAAATTCAAGCATTAGAAGAGCTTTTCCCTCAAGCTTTATATAATCATATTCCTGCAACCACATCTGTTGGTAATATTGGAGCGGTTTTTCATCCAGGCCCATATTTATTAAATTATGAAGATATTGTAAAGGCCCAAAAAGAAAATAGAGAATACTCTTTTTATATGGAAGGGATTGCTAGGAATGAAAAGGCGGCTGCCCATTTGGAGTTGGTGGATCAAATAAGATTGGAGATTGCATCTAAGCTAGGCTTAAATGTATTTGGTTTAAAATCAGCTCCTAATGAAGAGAGATGGAAGCATATTATGGATCACTTAAGGGAAAAAGAGATTGAGGCTAATTATGATATAGAGGAGTTAAGACATATTAGACATGACTATCTTAGGGAAATAAATGACTCTATTACATCAGCCCAGCATTGGCTTGATTATACATATGGGGTTTCGAGAATTCCAGGAGAATCCCTTCAGTTGGCCATAGGTCGAACGCCTACTTATCAAAAAAGATCAGTGCCTCAGATTAGATATATTGAAGAGGATGTACCAACAGGCCTGATACCAATGAAGGCAATAGGCGAAAGATTAAATATTGATATTACTCCAATAGATGAGCTGATTGAATTATATAATAAGTATTTTCCAGATTATGAGCCAAGTGATTGGAGAGATTTAAAAGACTTTTCTACAGATTATATTATTGACTATTTGACAGGTAAGTTTTTTGAGATTGTTGATTAGATATTAAGGATGTGATAATAGTGCAAGAGTTATTTATAGGCCTTACTTTAGGTCAAGATCCACACACAGTAGGAATTCACAAGGCTAGCAAAATAGCAAAGCTGGCAGGTATTGATTACAAAATATTACCTCCTGCAATGGATGATGAAATGAAAATCCGAACCATTATGGAGGAGAACCCTAAGTATATAGGATTGAGCTATAGACTTAGTACAGACAAGGCTATTATGGAGTTGGAGAAGTTTTTAAACAAGCTAGGTGAGAGTGGACTATTAAGGGATAAGGATAGGAGAATATCTTTTGCTGGCTTGCTTCCAAGTCTTAAGGCTGTGAAATCCATCGGCTTAGATACAAAATTCAATTTAACACTATTAGGTTCTGATAAGGACTTTAAAAAGAAAACAATTGAAACAATTAATTTTTTTGGCATCCAATCCCAAGAGATTCAGGATTCAATTATTGAGAGGGTTTTAAGAGAAGCCCAACCTATTAAATTTGATATTCTTGACCAAATAGCTGAAAGAGTTGTAGAGAATGATAGCTATGAAAGTGAAAAACCATTGGAAAAGCCAAGTGAAGCTGCCCTAAAGTTTTTTCCGCAAAGGATGAAGGAATCTCCAATACCACTAATTAGAAGTCACTTTGGTATACCTGATGAAACTATTGTACCAACAATTCAAGGAATCGAGAAAATAGCTGACAATGGAGCTGTAGATGAGATTTCCTTAGGTTCATCAGATTTGTCTCAAAGATACTTTGGTAATGAAAGGGCCTTTAAAGAGTATAAAAACGATGGAGGAGTACCTTATAAGAATAAGGAAGATTTAAAGATGTTATATATTGCTACCAGAAGGGGTAATTTTCCATCTATAAAACCCTATGCCCATGTATATGATTTGAAGCCATTTGTAGATATATGCTTGGAAACAGGGATGCTTGTTGGTGCCCATCAAGCAGTACCACTATTTTGGTTTAGTGAGCTAGATGGGAGAGGGCCACTAGATGTAGAAGAAGCTATTGAGGAACATATAGAGACGGTAAGGTATTTAGCTGAAAAGAAGATACCTGTAGAGATGAATGATCCAAATCAGTGGGCATCAAGATTTGTTCATGATACTTTGTTTGTTGTAGACTATGCCTTAATTGCTTCAGTCATGTACAATTCTGGAGTTAAGGATATGATTTTCCAACATCAATTTAATAAGCCAGCAGAAACTGGTGACTATGCAGATTTGGCAAAGATGGCAGCTGCTAAAGAGATAATTGAAATAGTTAGACCTCTTGGCAACACTTCTAATGTCTATATGGAAACAAGAGCTGGGATTGAACATTTTAGTACAGATATGGAAGTAGCTAAGTATCAACTTGCAAGAACTACCCTTCTTCAAATGATTTTCGATCCTAATATTATACATTTGGTAAGTTATTGTGAAGCAAATCATGCGGCTACTGCAGATGATGTTATAGAAAGCTCTAAGATAGTCAGAAGAGCTGTAAAGCTATTTAAGGAGAATGAAGAAGATTTAAGACTTTTATTAGATAATGACAAGGTACAAAAGAGGAAGGACTATTTAGTTGAAGAAGCAAAATATGTTTTATTAGAGATTGCTAAGTTGTCTTCAGCTTATGATCCTGGTATGGCCTTTAATGAATTATATAAATGCCTGTCAGATTCAAAAGCTTTATATGGTTCAATGGAAAGAAAGATTATGACAGCTCCTGGTATTACCTACGAAAAGTTTGCTAATCCAGATATGATAACAAAATCTGATGAGTATGGTTTTTTAGATTGCTATGAAAATTGGGAAGATGAGTTCCCAATGAGAGAGGAAAAAAGAATCAAGTTAGATTAGGTCAAGACCAACTTTCCTAAATTATTCTTTTAATAATACTTGAAATTTAGCAAGTTCTAATTAAGTTTTGGGTATTAATTATATAAAGAGAAAGCTATTGTAAGTATAGTTCAATGAGGGAGGGTTTTGTATGATTTTGTCAAATTTAGAACCAGGTTTATCCAAGGCCATTCAGAAGAAAATCACAGAAGCTGATACTGCAATGAATTTTGGAAGTGGCGCAATAAAGGACTTATTAGCTACACCTGCTTTAGCTGCTTTGATGATTGAAGCAGCAGTACAATTAGTAGATCCATTACTTCCAGACAACTATTTTACAATTGGGAAAGTTTTAAATATTAATCATCTACAGCCTACAACTAAAGGCATGGAGGTTACAGTAAGTGCAACTATAAAGGAAATTAAAAACAATAAGATTAGTTTAGAGATTAAAGCTTATGATGAATTAGGAGAAGTAGGCATAGGTCATCATGAAAGATATGTTGTAAAGAGTGATCTCCTTGATGAGAATGTAAATAAGAGAACGAAAATATTGGAACGTCAACCATGGTAGATAAAGACTAGGGATTGAATTAATCCTTGTCAAGTAGATAATGAATTTAATAAGATTATGCAAAAAAAGGATGCATGGTTTCTATTGTTAAAGAAGCCATGCATCCTTTTTTAAAAAGCACCAAAAATTATTCCATAGGTCCATTATATTTATATTTATTAAGTCTAGGCATACTATGCTTTATCGAAGTTTTCTCATAACAGTTATGCTGGTTCCATTGGAATCGCTCTGTACTTCTGCCTTGTGTACTTGGAATCCTATAATATTTAATGGGGAATCTGTATAGGGGCTCCCTGCTAGTCCTTTATAGTATTCATCGTACATTTCATTGAATGGCTGATTGAGTATTCTTCTAACTTCTTTAAGTGTATCTTCATCCATGCCTTGGCCATTGTCCTTAACTGTTATCTGAAATTTATCGGAATCCCTCTCTATTGACACAGTTATTTTAGAAGCCTTTGCTTCTAAGGAGTTATTAATCAGTTCACTTGTTATAGATGTTATTCTTCTTTCATTGGAATCCATCTTCTTATGACCTCCTAGATTTCTTTTTTAAAACCTTGCATTACTGCCATAAATATTGTAGCAGTCAGGCCTGCAGCAAAACCGTTATTGTATAAATTCAAGCCTCCATGTAGCACTCCTACATATGAAACAATGGATAAATGAATAAAACCTGCTAAGATACCTAGTATTGGACCAAACTTACCTGCGATTGGTGCTAGACATGTCCCGAATAGTGCTGCTAGCATTGGGCCAGCTGCAGTTGCCTCATGGGTAGTCAGTAGAGTACCTATAAAGACTCCTAGGATAATAGGGATAATGTTTAGAGG
>JAAYNS010000034.1 GCA_012520755.1 Tissierellia bacterium | reverse complement strand
TTGCATGTATATTTTTCTCCTTTTAGCAAAAAATAAAGCCAATCAAAGTCATGGAAGGAGGAATATATTTTGAAATTCAAAAAGTTCACTGCCATTACACTAATAATGATAATGGCAATAACAATGATTATCCAGTTTTACGAACCACCCAATACAGCAAATTCAATAGGCAACTCACTATTTTCGCCAGCAATGCTATATTGGGGTTCACAAGGAAGTTCAGTAAGAACAGTTCAAGATAAATTATTAAGATGGGGATATTATGATGGTCAGGTAGATGGAATATTTGGGGCAAGAACCTACAGGGCAGTCCGTAGATTCCAAGAAAAGAATGGCATCCAAGTAGATGGTATAGTAGGACCAGCCACAGCTGCAGCCTTAGGAATGCCATCAAACACCGCAAATGCACAAGGAGCTAATAGATCAGCAGATGAATACTTACTAGCAAGATGCATACACGGAGAAGCAAGAGGGGAGCCATATGTAGGAAAGGTAGCAGTAGCAGCAGTAGTATTAAACAGAGTAAGAGACCCTCAGTTTCCAAACACCATAGCAGGGGTAATATACCAGCCCTTAGCATTTACAGCAGTAGCAGACGGGCAAATAAATCTAACCCCAAATAAAGACGCAATAAACGCAGCAAGAGACGCCCTAAATGGATGGGATCCAACATATGGTTGTTTATATTATTGGAATCCTGCCACAGCAACAAGTAAATGGATATGGTCAAGACAAGTAAACTTAAAAATAGGCAAGCACTGGTTTGGAATATAGGAGGGAGATAAATGGAAAATAGAAAATCATGGATAGCCCCTTCAGTGCTTAGCTTATTATTAATAGCAGCACTAGTTTGGGGATACAATCAAAACAACCAAAAGCAACAATACGAAACAGCCTTAAACAATCATTACCAAAGACTGTTCTATGACGTAAGGACACACACAGAAAATGTTCAATCAAATTTATCAAAAGCCTTATTAGCGACAACAAAAGAAAGAAATGTACTCTTGTTCACGCAAATAATGAATGATGCAGATCAAGCAAAAGGAAAATTAGCCCAAATGCCAATATCACACTCAGAAGTAGCAGCAACGGAAAAATTTCTAACCCAAGCATCAGACTATTCATACTTCATAATAAAAGAGCACATGGAAGGCAGAGATATAACACCTGAACAAAGAGATCAAATAAAAAACATCCAATTAAACACAGCATCATTCAATGCAGAACTAAACAATGCAGCCCAAAACATTCAAGAAGAAAACTTCTTTGCCATAGCAGAAAATGCAGGTGAAACAAATGATGGCAGATCAACAGATGCCTTTGTAACAAGCCTAGTGAATTTAGACAAAGAAGTAGCCAAAACACCAGAGCTTATATATGATGGCCCCTTTGCAGATCAGATAATGCACAAAAAACCAGTAGGCCTGCCACAAGGGCAAGTAAATCAAGAACAGGCAAGACAAATAGCCATTGAATTTATTGGTAAAGATAGGGTAGGAGATATAGAAGCCTTCCAAGAAGGCGAACACATGAATAAGGCTAGAATACCTGTATTCAGCTTTCAAGTACAATCATCTAAGGATAGAAACCAAGTCTTCTATATAAGTGTGTCAAAACAAGGTGGAGCAGTCCTAAATATGACAAGTCCACGAGGGACAGTCCAAAGAAGGATGTCCGTAGAAGAAGGCCAGCAAAAAGCCCTTGAATTCCTAGAAAACAAAGGATTTCAAAATATGCAAGCAAATTACAATCTGAGATACGATGGCACAGCCATGTACAATTTCGTATACACAGAAAATGGAGTAACCATCTATCCAGATTTAATAAAAGTAAAAATAGCATTAGACACAGGAGAAGTAGTAGGATTTGATGCAGCCCCATACTATTTGAACCATCAAAAAAGAGATTTCACCGACATATCAATCTCAGAACAAGAAGCCAGTGAAATCCTAAGAGACGGTTTCCAAATAACAAGCTCAAGGCTAGCCATGATTCCAAAAGGAAAAACAGAAATCACCTGCTATGAATTCAAAGGCAATTACGAAGAAAAACCCTATATAATCTACATCAACGCAAGCACCGCCCAAGAAGAACAACTCCTACAAATAATAGAAAACGAAAACGGAAC
>JAAYNS010000033.1 GCA_012520755.1 Tissierellia bacterium | reverse complement strand
TGGTTTGCAGGTTTTTTTCCAAAAATAAATCCCAAATATGTAATTACAGTTTTTGTTGAAGAAGGTAACTCAGGTTCAAAATCTGCGGCACCAATTTTTGAAAAAATAGCTAAAGAAATAAATAGAATTGACCCATTGTACTAGCACCAAATACATCCCTGATTCATATAATTAATCATTGGGGGTGTATATCTTTGAAAAGAATAGTTTTAAGAGTATTTAATTCAGTATTAAAGCCTTTTGTTATACTTTGTGGCTATATGATGAACTCAAACTCATTCCCAAAGCCATTAACTAAGGATGAAGAAAAGTACTATTTACAGCGATATTACAATGGAGATGAAGAAGCAAAAAAAGTATTAATTGAAAGAAATCTAAGATTGGTAGCTCATATTGTTAAAAAATACAATAATACTGGCAAGGATATGGAAGATTTAATTTCAATTGGTACAATTGGTTTAATCAAGGCTATAACAACATTTAAACCAGATAAAGGAACAAGACTAGCTACATATGCAGCAAGATGCATCGAAAATGAAATACTTATGACTATACGATCAACTAAGAAAGAAAAGGCTGAGTTTTCAATCCATGAACCTATAGGAATTGATAAGGAAGGCAACGAGATAAATTTACTAGATATTTTAGGTACTGATATAGACGAAGTAATAGATAAAGTTGATTTAAGGATTCAGATTAATAAATTATACAGAGCAATAAACAAAGTATTAAAAGATAGAGAAAAGGTAATTATTGAACTAAGATATGGTCTAGTTGATGGTGGATGCAAGACTCAAAGGGAGATAGCTGCAATGTTAGGAATTTCTAGATCATATGTATCTAGGATTGAAACTAGAGCGATAGAAAAACTCAATAAAGAAATGAATAAAAATTAGAGATCCTTCACATGAAGGATCTATCTAATTATTTATCTTACTCTCCTTACTCCAGTAATATCATTTATTAAATCTTCAATATCATTAGTAAATTCCTTGAAATCATTTCCTACAGTATCTGCCATGTTTTCTGACAAATCTGTGATCCTATCAAGTAAATCAGGATCTGCAGTTATGGATATATTTTCAGTAGGGATATTATTTAACTTTTTAACTATTTTTTCAATCCTATTTCTCAAAGATGCAGAGATATTGTTATTATTATTATTGTTGTTATTTAATTCAACTCCGACAATACAGCTGTCATTATTTAAAACAACAGTGGCATCTTCTACTTCTGGAATTTTGGCAATCTCATTAGCTAATTTATTAGCTTTTGTATTCTGGTTATTTGTATTGTTCAAATTGTTATTGTTTCTTACCATTCCATTGTTTAGATTATTAGTCGTGCCATCATTAAATCTGGTGTCAAGATTATCCATTCCCATATCATTGTTGAAATTCCAATCTCTATTAATTCTAGTTTGTGTGGATAATCTATCTCTAGTATTATTTAACCCAGTATCATTTGTGGTACAACCAATAGCTAAAACAAATATTGCTAGACTAAAAGCCATAAATATTATTTTTTTGTTTTTCATTTTATCTTCCTCCTCAATTATATTCTTGCAAATACCGATGATTTTATTAAGACACATTTTATTGAAAATGGAATAATTATCTTTTACAAGAATATTCAAAAGATTTCACAACTAAATATACAGAATTATGTTGATTTATGTTATAATCTAGGATGAAAGTGTCAATACAGTAAACAATGCTCAATATAGTTAATTTAAAGAAAATTTAAAGATATATAAAAAAATAATAAAATTTGAAGGTATTTTTCCTTATATGTCGAATAAGGTAATAATACTGGATTATGAAGGATGATAAAAATGCAAAAGTCAAACTTAAAAATTGGAGAGTTATTATTATATGCCGGTAAAATTAGCCAAAATCAATTAGAGGAGGCCTTAGTAGAACAAAAAGTTACAAATGCTAAATTGGGTGAAATAGTAGTTAATAAGGGCTGGCTAAAAGAAGAGGAAATAGTAGATTTTCTAGAGTTTCAATTGGGGTTTCCAAAAGTAGACTTAACAAAATATGCAATCAAAGAAAATGCTGTATGCCTAATACCAGAAAATATAGTAAAAAAATATAAACTAATAAGTATAGACATTATTGATAATACCTTGGTTGTAGCTATGGTAGATCCACTTAATTTTTTAGCACTAGATGATGTAAGATTATACACAAAAATGGAAGTAGAGCCAGTAATATCTACAGAAGATGAAATACTAAAAGTAATTGATAAATATTATAGTGGTGCTATAACAAGTAAAGTGCTAGAAGAATTTAATGATGCAGGATTATTAGATTTTGACTATGAGGAAGAAGAGGAAGTATCAGAAGTCATTTCTGCTCCAATTGTAAAACTCCTAAATTCAATAATCGAACAAGCCGTTAGGATGAGAGCTTCCGATGTACATATTGAGCCTTTTCAAGATGAAATAAGAGTAAGATTGCGTATAGATGGTGATTTAAATGAAATAATGGTATTGCCAAGATCTAATCTTTCTCCATTGGTTACCAGAATCAAGATTATGGGAAAAATGAATATAGCTGAAAAAAGATTACCTCAAGATGGACGAGTAGAAAGCAAGGTAAATGACAAAGAAATTGATATGAGGATTTCATCATTACCTACAGTATATGGTGAAAAAATAGTTATTAGATTATTAGACAAATCAAACTTTAATTTTACTAAGGAAGGATTAGGGCTAAGTGAGAAAAATCTAGAAAAATTTAATAAACTATTAGTACAACCATATGGTATGATATTGGTTACTGGACCAACTGGGAGTGGAAAGACGACTACATTATATACAGTATTAAAAGAGTTAAATGTAATTGAAAAAAATGTAATCACCGTAGAAGATCCAGTAGAATATAAGTTGAAGGGTGTAAATCAGGTGACTGTAAATACTAAGGCAGGTTTGACATTTGCTTCTGGACTTAGATCTATACTTAGACAGGATCCTGATACTATAATGATTGGAGAAATTAGAGACAGTGAAACTGCACAAATAGCTGTAAGAGCGGCTATCACAGGACATCTTGTTTTATCTACTCTTCATACAAATGATAGTCCATCAACTATAGCTAGGCTTGTTGATATGGGTGTAGAGCCTTATTTAGTGTCTTCGGCAATAATAGGGATAATATCACAAAGACTTGTGAAAGTCCTTTGTGACAGATGTAAAGTACCTTATGAAGCAAGCTATCAAGAAAAGAAAGTCCTTGGATTTAATGAGGAAGATGATATCGTCTTACATAGGGCTGTGGGATGTAATTCTTGCAATCAGGGTTATATTGGTAGAGCCGCAGTACATGAAATCATGCCTTTGGATGAGGATATTAGAAGACTAATAGATGAAAACGTTACTACAGATAAGATTAGAGAAAAGGCTATAGAAAATGGGATGACAACTTTATTTGAAGCAGCTTTAGAATTGGCCTTAAAGGGAGAAACTACTCTAAAAGAGGTTGTAAATGTAGGTTTTACTTTAGGATAAGAAGAAAGGAAAGAATCTATGGATTTAGTTAATATATTAAAAGTAGGAGTTGAGAAGAAAGCATCTGATATACATATTACAGTAGGTGTACCACCTACTTATAGAATAAATGGCGAATTATTAAGTTTTAATGATATACCACTAAGCCCTGAAGATACTTTGCAACTTACGAGACAAGCCTTAAATAATGAGCAGTTTGAAAGGATAGAAAAACAAGGAGAACTAGATTTTTCCCATTCTATTCCAAGTCTAGGAAGGTTTAGAGTAAACGCTTATAGGCAAAGAAGTAGCTATGGGCTTGCCTTGAGAATTATTCCTAATAAAATTCCTAGTATGGAGTTTTTAGGACTCCCTGAAGTTGCCAAAGATATTGCCAGGCTCCCAAGAGGATTAGTATTAGTAACAGGGCCAACTGGAAGTGGCAAATCTACAACTCTAGCATCAATTATAGATCAGATTAATAGCGAAAGAAATTGTCATATCTTAACCCTAGAAGACCCAATAGAATATCTTCATAGGCATAATAAATCAATGGTGAACCAAAGGGAGATAGGTACTGATAGTTTAAATTTTGCAAATGCATTAAGGGGAGCCTTAAGAGAAGATCCTGATGTGATATTAGTTGGGGAAATGAGAGATTTAGAGACTATAAGTATAGCTATAACTGCTGCAGAAACAGGACATCTTGTCCTATCAACCTTGCATACACTTGGGGCAGCAAAGACCATAGATAGGGTTATAGATGTATTTCCACCACATCAACAACAGCAAATTAGAGTTCAGCTTGCAACTGTATTAGAAGCAGTTGTATCTCAACAACTATTGCCTAAAGCAGATGGTGATGGTAGAATAGCAGCCTTTGAGGTTATGATAGCCACATCTGCTATAAGGAATCTCATAAGAGAGGATAAGAATCATCAAATAGATTCAATGATACAGACAGGCTCAAAACATAAAATGGTAACTATGGATAACAATATTATAGATCTCTATATAAAGGGCCATATTAGCAGGGAGACAGCATTGGTACAAGCCTTTAATCAACAAGAAATTAAAAAGTATTTAAGGTAGAGGTATTTTATGATATTTAGATATAAAGCTATAAATTCAACTGGTCAAATAATTGAAGGTTTTCATGATGGAAACAGTGAAGAAGATGTAATAGCAATGTTAAAAGACAATGATAACACAGTTATTTTAGTTGAAAGAGACGTAGAAGCCATAGAGCTATTTCCAGCAAAAGTTAAGAAAAAGGACTTAGCTGTTTTCTGTAGGCAATTCTATACTATGTTAGATTCTGGTCTTGGAATTGTAAAATGTCTTGACATATTAGGAATACAATCTGAAAATAAGACTTTAAGAAAAACACTTATTGCGGTAAATGAGAATGTGCAAAAGGGGCTTGTCCTTTCCGAGGCAATGAAACAACATCCTAATATATTTCCAACAATATTGGTTAGTATGGTAGCAGCTGGAGAGGTTAGTGGTAACCTTGATACTATTATGGATAGGATGGCAACACATTTCGAAAAGGAAAATAAGATTGAAGCAAAGATTAAGTCTGCAATGGTTTATCCAACAATCTTAGCTATCATATCTGTTCTAGTGGTAATTTTTATGTTAATTGTAGTACTACCAACTTTTATAGGAATGTTTGGAGGCATTGATGCAACATTGCCTAAACCAACAAGGATTTTATTAAGTATAAGTAATTCCATGCAAAGTCATTGGTATCTTTATGGAATAGGATTAGTATCTATGCTAGGGGGTATTAAACTATTTGTACGAAGTAAGCTAGGGAGATATATTTTTGATTCCATAAAGTTAAAACTACCAATAATTAAGAATAGTACAGCTAAAATTATTACATCAAGGTTTTCTAGAACCCTATCAACTTTAATGTCTGCAGGTATACCGTTAATACAATCTATGGAAGTGGTTTCAAAGGTTGTTGACAATGTAGTTGTGGAAGAAAGCCTGATGGCCAGTATAGATAGTATTAGAAAGGGAATGCCCCTGTCAAGAGCAATAAAAAATATAAAAATCTATCCACCAATGGTAGAAGCAATGATAAAAATAGGAGAAGAATCAGGTTCCTTAGATGAAATACTTTTTAAAACAGCAGACTTCTACGATCAAGAAGTGGAAGAGGCAGTAACAAGAGCAACATCACTACTTGAACCACTGATGATAGTAGTAATGGGATT
>JAAYNS010000204.1 GCA_012520755.1 Tissierellia bacterium | reverse complement strand
AAGATACAGTATAAATTAGTAAAACTATTGTCAGCTTGGCATAAGAATATTTGTGTTGTTGGCGATTCTGACCAAAGTATTTACTCATGGAGAGGGGCAGATATTACAAATATCCTTGATTTTGAGAAGGATTTTCCAGGTGCGAAAGTAATTTTACTAGAGCAAAACTATAGATCAACTCAAAGCATATTAAATGTAGCAAACTCTGTTATTAAAAATAATGACTCTAGAAAGGACAAAAATCTTTGGACTGATAATAAAGAAGGGGATGTAGTTGTCTATCAACAGTGTGAGTACTCTGATGAGGAAGCATTTTTTGTAGCTAAGAAGATTCATGAGTTTATATACAAAGGATACAAGCCATCAGATATAGCAATTCTTTATAGGACAAATGTTCAATCAAGGCCTTTTGAAGAAGTTTTCATGACAGAAGAGCTTCCTTATAAAATAGTAGGAGGTTTAAAGTTCTACGATAGAAAAGAGGTCAAGGATTTAGTTGCATATTTAAAGTTCATTGAGAATCCTAATGATAATATTTCCTTAAAGAGAATTATAAATACTCCAAAACGTGGTATTGGAAATGCTACAATAGAAAAAATTGAAAACTATGCAGGAGAAACTGCTGATTCTATGTATGGAGCTATTTTATCAATTGAAGATGTTCCAGGCTTAAGCACTAGAGCAATTAATAGTATAAAACCATTTGTGGCCTTAATGAATAGATTTATGGCAATGAAGGAAATAATGGGTATTAAAGACTTTATTGAAGAAGTAATAAATTCTTCAGGATATATTGAAGAATTGGAAAAAGAAAATACTATTGAATCAAGGACTAGGATTGATAATATTAAAGATTTCCTATCCGTTGCCTTAAATTTTGAGCAAAAAAATCCAGATGCTAATTTGGAGGATTTTCTAGCTTCAATTTCTTTACTTTCTGATGTGGATAAGACGGTTGATACGGACAATATGATTACTATGATGACGGTCCATAGTGCTAAGGGCTTAGAGTTTCCAATAGTGTTTTTAGTGGGCATGGAAGATGGACTATTTCCTATTTCTAGGGCCTTTGAAAATGATGATGATCTTGAGGAAGAAAGGCGACTTTGTTATGTTGCTGTAACAAGGGCAGAGCAGCATTTAATTATTACAAATGCCAAGAAGAGAACTATATATGGTAATACAAATTATACAATTCCATCTAGGTTTCTTGATGAAATGGGTGATACCATTGAGCGAAATGAAAAGAAAAGTGTTCAAGTAAACAAACATGAATATGTTATAAGACAAGAAGAAAGACTTCTTGATGTATTTGATTATGATGAATCAAAATTCACAGCACCAAAGCCTAAGGTTAAAAATATATCTAATATGGATATTGAGGTGGGAACTAAGGTTAAGCATAAAAAATGGGGTATAGGAACTATTGTGATGATAAAAGCAAGAGATGATGGCGATAAAGAGCTAACCATAGCTTTTGATAAGGAAGGCTTGAAGAAACTTCTACAATCTATAGCTCCAATTCAAATTGTTTAAGGAGGAAGTTTTTTGAACAAGGAAGAAAGAATTAAAGAATTAATTGAAATAATTGATGACTTAAATTATTCTTATTATACTCTAGATTCACCAAAGGTCAGCGATAAGGAGTATGATGAACTTTATGATGAGTTAGTGTATCTTGAAAAGGAAACAGGGTATATACTTCCACATTCTCCTACCCAAAGGGTTGGTGGAGACATATTAGAAAAGTTTGAGAAACACCATCATTTAGGAAGACTATGGAGCTTGGACAAGAGTCAAAGTTATAATGAGCTAAGAAGTTGGGATGAAAGGGTAAAAAAACTCATTTACGATTATAATTTGGCTTCAGAGGACAAACTCCCATCACCACAATACATCCTAGAATGGAAGTTTGATGGATTAACTGTTAATCTAACATATAAAAATGGAGTACTAGTACAAGGTGCTACAAGGGGTACTGGTTTAACTGGAGAAGGAATTTTAGAACAGCTAAAGACCATTAAATCAATTCCTTTGAAAATTGACTTTCAAGAAACTGTAGAGATTCAAGGGGAAGGCCTTATGCCTTTATCATCCCTAGACAAGTACAACAAGACAGCTGATGAACCTTTGAAGAATGCTAGAAATGCAGCGGCAGGTGCATTGAGAAACTTAGACCCAAAGGTAACTGCAAAAAGAGATTTAACCGCTTTCTTTTATAATATAGGATATATAGAAGGCAAAACATTCAAAACGCATTTAGAACAAATTGAATTTCTTAAAGACAATAAGTTGCCGGTTTTTCCATATTGTAAAGGCTTTGATTCAATAGAAGATGTAATTATGGAAATTGAAAAAAATGCTGAGGACAGGGCTAATCTTGATTTCTTAACAGATGGAATGGTAATAAAAATCAATGATATGAGAACAAGGGAAGTCTTAGGCTATACAAATAGATTTCCAAGGTGGGCTATTGCATATAAGTTTGAAGCAGAAGAGGTAAGCACTAGGCTTTTAGAAGTTGAGTGGAATGTAGGCCGTACAGGCAAGGTAACCCCAACTGCTATTCTTGAGCCAGTTGATATTGGTGGGGTAACAGTCAAGAGAGCTACTTTAAATAATTATGACGATATTTTGAGAAAAGGTGTTAGAATTAATTCTAGAGTCTTAATTAGAAGGTCCAATGATGTTATACCAGAAATACTTGGTGCCTTGGATACTGATGAAGAAACCTTATTAATTGAAAAGCCAAGCCAATGTCCATATTGTAATAGTGAATTGATACAAAATGGTGTTCATATATTTTGTCCAAATTCCTTAACATGCAGACCCCAGCTAGTAGCAAGGCTAGTACATTTTGCTAGCAGGGATGCCATGAACATTGAAGGTTTAAGCGAAAAAACAGCTGAAAGGTTTATAGATGAATTAGACATTAAAGATTTACCAAGCATATATGAAGTTAGATTTGAGGATTTAAGAAAGCTTGAAGGCTTTAAAGATAAAAAAAGTCAGAACTTAATAGATGCTATAGAAAAGAGCAAAAATGTAAGCCTGGCGTCTTTTGTTTATGCTTTAGGGATATCAAATGTTGGAATAAAAACAGCTAATGATTTGGCTGATGCTTTCAAATCACTGGATAATTTAAAAGATGCTAGATATGATGAACTTATTAATATAGGTGATATCGGTGATATAATCGCTAATAATATATTAGAGTTTTTCCATGACAGAAAAATTTTGGAGGGAATAGATAAATTATTAAGTGAAGGTGTAAGTCCATCTTATGAGCAAGTTCAAGTTGAAGAGTCAATTTTTTCAGGTAAAACAGTGGTAATTACAGGTACAATCGAAGGATTGTCAAGGAGCGAAATTAAGGATATAGTAGAAAAGAAAGGTGGAAAGGTGACAGGTTCTGTTAGCAAAAAAACCGACTATGTAATAGTAGGCACAGATCCTGGAAGCAAATACACCAAAGCAGTAGAGCTAGGCATTAGGATTATTGATGAGGAAGAATTGAAAGGAGAGGTTTTATCTTGATATCTAAAGACCAAGTATTGCACATTGCCAATATTGCTAAATTAAGAATAACTGATGAAGAATTAGAACCCTTTATGGAGAAATTTGACCAGATAATTGAATTCGTTGATAGGATAAGGGAAGTGGATACGGAAGATGTAGAACCATTGTATCAAGTCAATGAGGATAATGAATTGCTAGAATACAATGAAACAAACCAAATGATAAGTAGACAAGAGGCACTTCAAAACACACAAGAACAAAAATATGGTTATTTTAAAATATTGAAAGTCGTAGAATAAAAGGGGTGAAACTGTGGATATTACTAGTTTAAAGGCTTGGGAAATGAAGGAGAAGATTATTAAAAAGGAAATCTCCTGTAAGGAAGTAATCCAAGCCCATATCAAAAAAATTGAAGAAGAGGATTCTGAAATTAATGCTTTTATTAGCCTAAATAAAGAAGAAGCTTTAAGGAAGTCAGAGAAAATTGATGAAAAGATAAAAAAAGGTGAAGGAATAGGTCTACTTAGCGGTCTGCCTATCGGAATAAAGGATAATATTGCTAGCAAGGATTTAAAAACCACTTGTGGTTCAAAGATGCTTGATAAATATATTTCCCCATTTAATGCAACAGTTGTAGAAAAAATCATAAATAATGATGGGATAATTATTGGTAAAACAAATATGGACGAATTTGCCCTAGGTGATTCTACTGAAACATCATATTTTGGGCCTACTAAGAACCCTATAAACAAGAATGTGGTGCCTGGAGGCTCCTCAGGTGGTTCAGCTGCGGCTGTAGCTGCTAATATGGTGGCCTTATCACTTGGTACAGATACAGGCGGTTCTGTAAGACAACCAGCAAGTTTCTGTGGAATAGTTGGCATAAAACCTAGCTATGGTATGATTTCTAGATATGGAGTAATTCCAATGGCTGACACCTTAGATCACGTAGGAGTATTTGGCAGAGATGTTAGAGATGCTACTCTTATCTTGGATAGCTTAAAGGGATATGATAAAAAGGATTCTACCTCATCAAAGATGTCAAATTCAGAAGCATTTTCCATAGTTTTTGAAGAGGATAAGGGAAGAAATTATCTAGATGGAATGAAAGTGGCAATTCCTAGAGAGTATATAGATTTGGTACCTGCAGATAAGAAGGTTCAGGAACAATTTGATAAGGCTATAAAGGTTTTTGAAAAGTCAGGTGCTAAGATAGAAATTGTATCTATACCTCATTTAAAGTATGCAGCTGAGGTCTATTATATAATAATGTCCTGTGAAGTAAGTTCAAATATGGCAAGATATGACGGAATTGCATTTGGCCATAGGGCAGAAGAATATGAAACATTAGATGAACTATATATAAATTCTAGGACTGAAGCTTTTGGTAAGGAGGCAAAGACTAGGATATTGGCAGGTACCTACGCCTTAACTGGTTCTAAGAATGCTGAACTCTATCAAAAAGCAATGAAGGTTAGAAGGTTACTTAAAGAAGATTATGATAAAGTTTTTGCTTCTCATGATGTGGTGCTGTCTCTTTCATCAAAGGAATTACCCTTTGAATTAAACTCAATAAAAAAAACTTCTATTGAATCATATAAATTAAATATGTATTCTGCTCCAGCTAATTTAGCGGGACTATGTGCTATGTCTATTCCAATAGGAGAGGTTGACGGTTTACCTGTTGGCATGGAAATTACTGGGGATAGATTTAAGGATAGAACCATTATTAAAGCTGGTATAGGTTATGAAAGGGCGGTGTTATAATGACTTACAAAACCATAATTGGATTAGAAATACACGTAGAATTATCTACAAAACATAAAATATTTTGCAATTGTCCAAATGAGTTTGGTGCTGAAGCTAATACACTAGTATGCCCTACATGTCTAGGATTACCTGGATCAATGCCTATTTTAAATAAGGAAGTATTAGAATATGCAATTAAAGCAGGTATCGCTTTTAATGGTAAGATTTCAAACCTAATAAAAATGGATAGAAAACACTACTTTTATTCAGATTTACCAAAGGGCTATCAAGTATCTCAAGCTGAAGTTCCCTTCTGTGATGGTGGTTATTTAGAGATTGAACTTGAATCAGAAACTAAGAAAATCAATCTAGAAAGAATTCATATTGAAGAGGATACAGGCAAACAAATTCACTCGGAAGAAGAAGAAACACTACTTGATTTTAACAGAAGTGGAGTTCCTCTTATAGAAATAGTGACTAAGCCTGAAATGAATTCAGCAGAGGAGGCTAAACTCTTTCTTGATAAATTAAGGGCAACATTAAAATATATAGAAGTATCCAATGTAAAAATGGAAGAAGGATCATTGAGATGCGATGTTAATATTAATGTTGTAGACTCAGAAACAGGTAAAAAATCAATTATAGCTGAAATAAAGAATTTAAATTCTTTTAGGGCTGTTGTAAAGGCCATAGAGTTTGAGGAAAAGAGGCATATCGACTTACTAGAAGCAGACAAGAATACAGAAAAAGAAACAAGAAGATGGGATGAGGCAAAGGGAGAAACAATACTAATGAGGAAGAAGGCTGGTGCCTCCGATTATAGATTTGTTGTAGAAGGGGCCATTCCACCTGTTAGGATATCCGATGAGTGGATTGAAGAAATAAAAACAACACTACCAGAACTACCACAGGATAAGAAGACAAGGTTTATGGATAGTTTCGGCTTATCTTCCTATGATGCTGGTGTTTTGACACAATCCAAGGACCTATCTGAGTTCTTTGAAGAAACATTAAAATACATTGATGATAGTAAACTTGTTAGTAATTGGATAATGGGTGATGTTCTTCGTAGGCTTAATGATGATGAAATAGAAATACAAGAATCCAAACTAAGTCCAAAAGCCTTGGCGGATCTACTTCTTTTAGTAAGAGATGACAAAATAAACAACAACACGGGTAAAAAAGTGTTAAAGGAAATCTTCGATACAGGAAATTCACCTGAAAAAATAGTGAAGGAAAAAGGATTAATACAGATTAGTGACGAAGGGGAATTAAAGAAAATAGTTGAGGAAGTTTTAAATAATAATGAACAATCAATTATAGACTTTAAGAATGGAAAGGATAGAGCATTAGGCTTCTTAGTTGGTCAAGTAATGAAAGCTTCAAGAGGAAAAGCAAATCCTCAACTTGTAAATAAAATGTTATTAGAAATGATGGAAGAAAGATAAAGCAAAAAGGCTTATGCTGTATATAGCGTGAGCCTTTTTGGTTGGGAAAATCACATTTTTATTAAAACTAATGCCTTGGAGTAGGAGCTTCACCGTATTTTTCGTGCCTTCTTTTATAGTAGGGACAATCCTTTTTAGGGGTTTTTGAAGGATTTGTAACTTCCTTAAGAGAACATATTCCATCGTTTTCATGAATACATTTTTCGGAACACTGTATCATAATTGACCTCCTATATATGTTGTTTTAATATTTTATCCATATTGGATTAAATTATCCATAAACAGGTTATTGCTAATAGATAAAAGGAATAAGTAATAGGGAATAACTATGAGTTAAGGACTAAGAGTGTGCAGTGGACAAGAAATTTTGTTTTTAATTGTGAATTGTGAATTGTGAACTGTGAATTTGTTATTAGTTCTGTTATTATATAATTAGTTGACATTAAGGAGGCTAATAAATGGAAATTGGGAAAGTGCCAAATGAGATTTTAGAAAAAATAGTTTTCTCAAATATAAAAAACAAAAGGGAAGAAGTACTAGTAAGTGCTGCAATAGGAGAAGATAATGGAGTCATTGACTTTGGAGATAGCGTTTGTGTTGTAAGTACTGATCCCATTACTGGAACTACTAAGGATATAGGAAAGCTTGCTATACATGTTTCATGTAATGACATAAGTACTAATGGTGCGGAACCAATTGCGGCTTTGCTTACAATTCTATGTCCGCCTAAAACTACTGAAGAAGAACTTGAAATCATAATGAGAGATGCAGCAGAGACAGCAGCTGAAATCAATGTAGAAATAATTGGTGGCCATACCGAAGTGACAGATAGCGTAAACAGTGTAATTGTAAGCACTACGGTAATAGGAAAGCAGTTGAAGAGCAAATTATATGATTATAGCAAGATAAAGATAGGAGACAAGGTGGTTCTAACCAAGTATATAGGAATAGAAGGGACCTCGATAATTGCAAAAGAAATCGGTGATGAGCTTGTAGGCAAGATCGGAAAAGAAAATTTAAATAAAGCAATTAATATGGATAGGATGCTAAGCGTAGTTAAGGAAGGCATAACTGCTGGTAACTACAATGCCTTATATATGCATGATATTACAGAAGGAGGAGTCTATGGAGCAGCATGGGAGGCTGCTAGGGCTATTAATAGAGGTTTGCTTTTATACGAAGAGATGATTCCGATAATGGATGTGACAAAAGAAATATGCGAAATATTAGAAATAAATCCATATAGATTGATATCAAGCGGAAGCATGCTAATAATTATTAGCGAAGAAGATTTTGTTGAATTAGAAAAAGAATTGTCAGATTTAGACATTAAGTCTACAATAGTAGGAGAAATTATAGATGAAGGAATTTACAGAATTAAGGGTGGAGTAAAGTCCGTAATAGATCTACCTACTAGTGATGAGCTATACAGAGCACTAAAGGATAGTTAAAAGCATTATTATTACATTACAGTTACAAAATTGCTAATTCATTGACATTATAAGTCTCCAGATGATATAAAATAATTAGGTGGATTACATAGGATAAGACATAAAAGGAGGTTATTGAAGATGAAAAGATGGTTGGTGATTATATCACTGCTTGTAGTTTTGCTAACTGTCAATTCCTTGGCATTTGGGGCCAATGATACTATAAATGTAAGTATGAATGGTAAGAACATGCAAGTTAAAGAAGTGGGAGTTTTATTGGATGGACAAGCATTTGAAGCTGAAGTCCCGTCATTTATTTATGGCGATAGAACTCTGGTACCAGTTCGTTTTGTAGCCGAGAGATTAGGCGCAAAGGTTGACTGGGATCAATCGACAAAAACCGCCATTGTTACACGTGGCAGTGATGAGATTAGATTGACAATAGATAGCAATCAAGTAGTCTTAAATAATCAGACAAGAACATTAGACAACAATTCCACACCTAGACTTGTAACATTCAGCAACAATGATTCTAGAACTATGGTTCCTGTAAGATTTGTTTCAGAAGCATTTGGTTATGAAGTAGGATGGGATTCAGAATATGAAATCCCTTATATCAATTCTACTGATGATTCTGAAGATATCCAAGTTATTGAGTTAAACCCGATTATAACTCCAGGACCTGAAATAACTGAAGAAAATTCTGAAATTGCAACGATTAGCAGTGTTAATGTTGTCAAGGGGAGTACGGAGAAGTATAGAATTATTATCAATAGTGATAAAGCTATCAATTATCAGTCCTTATTTTTGCCAGATTCTAATAAATTGGTAATTGATATAGAAAATTCAGTACTTAAGACAAGTACAGGTGATGCTTATAATTTTATTCCAGTCAATGATAACTTAATCAAGAGCCTAAGTTATTCTCAATATCAAACAAATCCATATATAACAAGAGTGGTGGCAGAGTTATATGATAAATATAATTTTGATATTTATACTTCTGGGGATGGAAAGACGACTGTAGTCACATTTGAAGAGTATAAGTTTGATGGAGTATTTGTTGACAACATTGATGGTAGAGATGCATTGGTTATCGAAGGTATGAAGGATGTAGACTACAATATAATGACATTGACTTCACCTAATAGGGTAGTTATAGACTTATTAGACACAAACCTTACAAACAAAATTTATGAATACAATGTTGAATTTGGTTTTGTTCATAATGTAAGGGTATCCCAGTTCTCTGGTGATAAAAACTACAGTTCAAATGATAGAATTGTAAGAGTTGTCCTAGATGTTATGGATGGAGTTAATGATACAAATGTATCAATTAAAAGAGATGATGACAGATTAATAATAAGTCCGGAAAAAAGCATATGGGAGTATATGACATATGACAATAGCCATATAGATAAATACATTTCTATAAAGAACAATGAAAAAACAAGTTACGACATAGAATATGATTATGGCTCAACTACAATGTTTATAACCATACCGAAAGAAAGCACTGATATTGTAGAAGGTGAAACCCTAGTAAGAGATAATTTTATTAATGGCATTGCAGTGACTGAGAATCGTCATGATACTGTAATAGCTATTAACTTTAAAAGAGGGATTGAATACAATATATTATCAGGTAAGAAGGATGATACCATTGAAATAGTAGCAAGAAGAGATCCAAGCATTTCTTATACTGATAAAACTATAGTAATTGATCCAGGCCATGGTGGTAAAGCTCCGGGAGCAATTTCACCAAATGGGATTAAAGAAAAGGATGTAAATCTAGCATTGGCATTAAAAACACAAGCCTTACTTGAATCACTTGGCTATGATGTTATAATGACTAGAACTAATGATATAGATATTGATTTAAACGAGAGAGCCAATATCGCTAATAGAAACAATGCTGATATTTTTGTTAGTATTCATCATAATTCAACAACAAATCCAGATATAAATGGATTAGAGATCTTGTATTGTCCAAGGGATCTTGGAACTAACAAGACTGACGAACAATATCCCCTAGCATATAGTGTCAGTAAAGGAATATTAGCTAGTACTGGTGGAGAAGACAGGGGTATAATACAAAGACCAAAGCTTGTGGTAATTAGAGAAGCCAATATGCCTGCTATATTAGTAGAAGTAGGATATTTGTCAAATGCTGAAGATGAAGCTAGAATTCTAGATGAAAATTATCAAAACTTAGTAGTTATAGGACTTGTTAATGGAATACAAAATTATTTTGAAATGTATTAAAATATAAGGGGGGGATAACCTCCCTTAAATTGTCTAAAAGGAGATTAAAAATATATGTTTATAAGTTATTTTTTAATTTTTGCATCTAGGGTCTTAGACGTATCACTTATGACAATAAGGACCATAATGGTAGTACAAGGAAGAAGGGTCCATGCAGCAATTATAGGTTTTTTTGAAGTTGGTATCTATGTAGTTGTCCTTAGTACAGTGGTAAGTAATTTAGACGATCCATTAAAACTACTAGCATATTGCTTAGGGTATGCAACTGGGAATTATGTTGGAATAACAATTGAAAGTAAGATTGCCCTAGGAAATCTTTCTGCTCAAATAATTCTCAAAACTTCAGGCAATAAAGAATTAGTAGACAAGTTGAGAGAGAACAAATTTGGAGTAACTGTAGTTCAGGGTGAAGGGATAAATGGATATAAAGATTTATTAATAGTTGCTTTACACAGGAAGGATTTACCGGTCTTAAAAGAAATAGCATATGAATATGATGAAACTGCATTTATTACAGTAAATAATGTTAACCCAGTAAGTGGTGGATATTTTAGAACATTAAAAAAATAAGCTTTTTATGCATAGTCTAAAAACCCTCTTATTATAATATAGTATAGAAGTATTATAATAGGGGGGTTAATTATGATTAATAGGAGAATAGCTATATTTGCACTAGTTGGAATTCTATTTTTTTCTGCTGTTACATTGAGAAATAAGCTAGTTTCTGATGACATTTCAGATCTTGTAGATGAGATTGAAATTGTAGTATCTGATGATGAAATTCAAATCGTAGAAGATGATGGAATGAGGAAGACTACTTTATATTTTAAAGATGAAAATGGTTATTTGGTACCTGTTATGAGAAGGATACCTTGGGAAGAAGGTATAGGGAAAACAACATTGAGGAATATGATTGATACGCCTGAACTTAGAGCAGCCTTAGACAATACTGGATTATTGCCATTGATTCCTTCTGGAACTGAAATCCTTGGTATGACAATAGACCCAGATACAGGAGTTTGCAAAGTCGATTTTTCTGAAGAATTCTTGAACAATGAAAGCAGAGATGATGAAGAAAACCTAATAAAGGGCATAATATATACATTAACCGAGTTTCCTACTATAAGTGAAGTTAAACTTATGGTTGGGGGAGCTGAAATAGATACATTAAAAAATGGTACAAATGTAGCTAGTACATTAACTAGAGATAATATTAACTACTTAGGAAGTTTAGAAGAAGCTAGATCTGATGTGGTAGTATATTACAAGGGTGAAGGAAGCTCAGAATTTGAATATTTTGTGCCAGTAACTATTCCTACAATGGCTCCCGTTTCAAATGTGTTTACTGCACTTGATATTCTATTTGAAGGTCCTCCAGAAGGTTCAGGTTTGTTTTCAGACATTCCTAGAGACGCAGAATTTCAAGGGGTAGAGATTAAGGATGGGACAGCATATGTGGAGATTAGTTTAGGAGCTGAAAGCATGTTAACAATTGAATCTACTCTAGATGATGTTATTAAGAATATCGGTCTAACACTAAGTGAATTTGAAGAAATAGAATCAATTGAAGTATTAGTAGGTGAAGATGCAATAAATACATCAATTCCTGTATTTGCAAATGAATACTAGACAATTCACAATGCACAATGCACAATTCATAATGGGCAACTCACACTTCACAATTTAAAATATATAAGGATAAAAACCTGAGATCTCTCACATTCGTTCACCTCCCAAGGGGGATAGGCAGCGAAATGATAGCTTTTGTGTCTAGTGGCCTTGGTGTCGCTGCCATCCTGAGCGTTAGCGAAGAATCTCAGGTTTTTCTTCTGTAAACTGTGAATTGTCATTCGTGAATTGATTTGATACAATAGAAAATGAGATAGGAGAGATTAACATGAGAATAGATAATAGAAAAAATGATGAACTGAGAGAGGTAAAGATTACAAGGGATTACTTAATTCATCCATATGGATCTGTTTTAATAGAGATGGGGAAAACTAAAGTTATATGTACAGCTATGATTGATGATAAGGTACCTCCATTTTTGAAAGGCACAGGAACTGGATGGATAACTGCAGAATATTCAATGCTACCAGCTTCTACAACTAGTAGAAAGGTTAGAGATTCATCTAGGGGCAGAATCGATGGGAGAAGCCAAGAAATCCAGAGATTAATAGGAAGATCTCTTAGAACAGTTGTGGATTTTAATAATATCGGAGAGAGAACAATATGGATAGACTGTGATGTTATTCAAGCAGATGGAGGGACTAGAACTGCCTCCATTACAGGAGCCTTTGTAGCCTTAGTAGATGCCTTATATAAATTACATAAAGAAGGTGCAATAGATTATTTGCCAGTAAATAACTATCTTGCAGCAGTAAGTGTAGGAATAGGTAAAGATGGACCAATACTTGATTTATGTTACGAAGAGGATCACAAAGCATTAGTAGATATGAATATTGTAATGACAGATAAGGGAGAATATGTAGAAATACAAGGTACAGGTGAAAATGCAACTTTTTCTAGAACTGAGCTAAATACATTGCTAGAATTAGGTGAGAAAGGCAATATAGAATTGTTTGCTAAGCAAAAAGAAGCCTTGGGTGAAATAGGTAATCTCATTGGAGTTAAGAGGTAGTCTATGGTTAAGAGAAAGCTTGTAGTTTCCACTGGAAACAAACACAAAATAACTGAAATAAGAGAAATATTAGATGATCTAAAGATAGAAGTCATCTCAAAAAACGATATAGGTTTCAAGAACTTTGATGTAGTCGAAGATGGAGAGACCTTAGAAGCTAATAGTATAATAAAGGCTAGGGCTTTAGCTGAAAAGCTTGACTACATAGTTATAGCAGATGACACAGGCCTTTTTGTAAATGCACTAAATGGAGAGCCTGGAGTTTATTCTTCAAGATATGCTGGTGAAGAAGGTAATGACAAGAAGAACTGTGAAAAACTATTAAAAAATCTTGAAGGAATAGAGGATAGAAGTGCATACTTTAAGACAGTTATAGCCCTTATAACAGAGAACAAAGACCTGTTAATAGCAGAAGGAATCTGTAAAGGTATGATTATTAAAGAAGGCAGAGGAGAAAATGGTTTTGGATATGATCCAATATTTGTGCCTGATGGATATGAGTTGACATTTGCTGAGTTAGGACATGATGTAAAAAACAGAATTAGTCACAGGGCTTTGGCTCTTGAAGAATTGAAGAATATATTAGAAAAATTGCTTTAGAATAGGGCAAATAATAGGCATTGTGAAGTAGTTTCTTCACAATGCCTATTTATATCAATTATTTTACATCAATAAAAACATCTACATTATAGTTTGGTAAGAGAAATGAATCAATATTATCAATAGAAATCCTAATTGGTACTTCTGTTTCGTTGTTGTTTGTGAAAGCAATTTGTGATATATAGATAACCTTTCCAATATATTCCCTTGACCTATCTGCCACAGGTACAATTCTAACAGATGAACCTATTTGTATATCTCTGATAAACTCTTCCACAACATCTGCTTCTATGATTAGACTATCTAGATTCACAATGGTAAAGGCCTTAGATGTAGTATCTACTATACTTCCAGGATTGTATATTATATCGTAAACAGCAGCATTTTCGAATTCAGATACTATCTGATTATCTATAATATATGGTTTATTAATTTTGTCAGCTAATGAATTTAAACTGTTTTCAATTTGTTTTATACGTTCATTTTGAATGGATACCTGATACCTTTCTGCACTTTGCTTAGTGTTTAATTGATCTAATTCTAGATTATATTTCTCAGTAGTTAATTGTTGTTGATATTCAATAGTCGCTACATTATTATGGGCTTCGTCCAGGGCTAATTTTGACTTTTGGAGCATTTCTTTTGATATTGCCCCCATATTATATAGTGCTTGGTTGGAAGAATGATCTTCCAATGCCTTATCATATACTTTTTTAGCTAGTTCTAGTTCACTGTTTAGCTTTTCCATTTCTATGTCTATATCTTGTATTTTTAAACCCTTTAGACTTGCATTGGCTCTTTGATAGTCAAGATTTGCAATGTTTAACTCATTATTTTTATCTCTTATTAGATTATAATAATCTGATAAATCTAATGTAAGTATGGGATCATTTAATTCTAAATGTTGACCTTCTATTGCTATAAGCTCAATTACTTTGGCAGGAAAATCAATAATCACATCCTTTGATTCGGCTGCCTTTACTATCCCAAAAGCCTCTATCTCCGTCAACTCATCTGATAGATCTACTTCTTGAACAAGGGCTTCATCTTCTCTATCATTACAACTCATTGTTAAAACACTTATAATAACAATTAATATAAGGACATATATTTTTTTGGTCTTTATCACTATTCCCACACCCTTCCGTCTTTTACATTTATAATCCTGTTGCCATATCTAGCTGCTTCTAATGAATGACTTACCTGAACTATGGTTTTTCCTTTAACCCTATTAATTTGTTGTAGCAAATTCATGACTTCTTCAGATGTTTTACTGTCTAAATTCCCAGTAGGTTCATCAGCTAGAATAATATCAGGATCATTTATTAATGCCCTAGCAATTGCAACCCGTTGTTGTTGACCTCCTGATAATTCTCTAGGAGTATGTGTTTTACGATTAGATAGTTCTACTATATCTAATATTTCATCTAATTTTTCTTGGTATTCTTTTATTTGCCGACCATCTAAAAGTACTGGAAGCATAATGTTTTCTTCAACCGTTAAGTTTGGAACAAGATTATAAAATTGAAATACGAAGCCTATAATCCTACGCCGCATTACACTTTGATCTTTGTCCGAAAGGATAGAAATATCACTACCATTTACAAGGATTTTCCCATCAGTAGGATTATCTAAACCTCCCATTAAATACAACAATGTGCTCTTGCCTGAGCCAGAAGGACCCATTATAGTTATAAATTCTCCTTTATTGATAGAAAGATTAATATTTTTTAAGACCTCAACTTGGATTTCTCCTAAGAAAAAGGTTTTGTATAAGTCAACTACTTTAATTATTTGTTCCATAATCCACCTCCATCATTCGTACTTAACACCTTCTATGATACTTTGCTTAGAGATTTTTATTCCCGGGCTGATCGACGCAACTACGGCAATTATAATGGCTCCAACAATTGAATTAACAAAGAAAATACCTGTATAATGTATCTTTAGGGGTACAGACATTGCTTTTACTAGATATGGAACACCTGATAGCATTTGAAGTCCACCTATTATTCCAACGATACCTCCGACTAGCCCTCCTGTTAAGGCTTCTATCATAACCATTTTCATGGTTTGTTTTTTGCTCATACCAACTGAACGAAGTATAGCAATGGACCGCTGCCTTTCTATAAAACTAATGGTATAATTATTAAAGACTCCGAATATACCTATTAGCATTGCAAGTATGGAAAATGCTTTTAAAATAATCATAAATTGATTATTAGAATCATAATTCATCTTTGTCATATTTGAAATAGTGTCGCCATAAGCACCTTGCCTCATAAATTTGTCTTGAATTGCATAGAGGACTTCATCAGGATTTTTAGATGTTTTTATATAAATGCTTCCAAAATTGGATTCTTTCATATCTATCTTATAATATTTCTGAGAAATGATTCCATAGCTTCCGTTGTAAAACAGTGATTCATAAAAGCCAATAACTTTATATGTTTTATCTCCGCTTTTCATTTCCAAGACTATTTCATCACCTATATTTAAACCCAATTCATCCCTAACCATCTGAGCAACCATGATATTTCTTCCATCGTCAAGTTTTTGTAAGGCTTCCTTTGGATTGCCTTTTCCATCATAATTAAAACCTACAAAATCTTCATATCTTTTACTGTCAATTCCCTGCAAATATCTAATTGTATATTGAGTATCTACTACATTTACACCTTCCCAAGTTTCATAAGAACCATATGTACCTATGACACCATCCATTCCTCTAAGGACCTGTTCTGTATTTCTGTTGGCTCCGTTTACAAAAAGCATGATATCAAATTTCCAGTCCTTGTAGGCATTTAGAACCTCAATTCCAACACTATTACTAATAGTGTTTATCATAAGAATCGTTGAAATTCCAATGGTCAGAAGAGATATGTTATTTAATATATTCTTATTATCTTTAATATTTTTTACTGCAAGAGTCCCTTCGTTGCCAAAAATAGTAGCAAAGGCTTTTTCAAATACTTTTAAAAACCCTTTACTGATGTAGGGTATAAACATTATTAGTGCAATTGTTGAAAGTAGGATACTTACAATGTTTGCAACCATAGCATATGAATCCTGTATAATTCTAGGTATAATAATTCCAAGACTAATAAAAATAATTCCCATAAAAAGCTTATAGCTTTTATTCCTTGATTTTGCTTCTGTAGTATTCAATACTAAATCCTTAATAGAGATTTTTGATACCCTTTTTATAGGTATCCATGAACTTATTAAGGCGACTACTACAGCTAATAAAAATGATTGTAAAAGATTAAATATACTAATATTAATATTGACATTCATTTTTCCACCAATATAAGGATCAGATGCCATGATATTAGCAATGATATATAGAAATCCAATACCAAGTATGTCACCAAATATTCCCCCAATGATTCCGTATGTCAAACTCTCACCTATTAGAATAGCATCAGTCATTTGCCTAGTAGCTCCAATACTTCTAAAGGTCCCGATTACTGGTAGCCTCTCAACAGTTATTACCTTAAATGTTGAATAGATTATAAAAATACTAATAAACAAGACCATAGTTGTCATCATAAGTAAGGGAACTGTAATGTATTGAGAGTAGGTCTCTAGTTCCTCTTGGGAAAAGGGTTTTTGTACTGTGTATCTTGAATACATTTCTGCTAATTCATTTTCTATAGAGTCCTTGTCAACTCCTTCATCTAATACTACATATCCTGTATTAACTCTACCTTTTATAGCGAAAAGGGAAGCTAAAGTGTCAATTGGCATGATAGCTGTTATTGTATTAGATTGAGGAATATACTTAAAGAGACCAGTTGGTCTAGCAATGGCCCAGACTATAAATTTTCTGCTTTCTCCGTTTATTTCTAAATCTATAGTATCTCCTACATCAAAGCCATAGTCATCTGCAAAAATGGAACTTAAGATTATATGATTTCCTTCAAAAGCTTTACCAACAGCAGATTTACTAAGATTAATTGGATTGAATTTTTCAAGTTCCTTTAAATCAAAGCCTCTAAGAGTTAGGGTTTCCCACTTTATCTTAGATTCTAGAGCTTTTCTTTCTGGAAGCTTATATCTTCCAGAGGCAACAACTTCTCCTGCTATAAATTTGACTCCTTCTATGGGCTCTGTCTTTATCTTAAAGCTATTAGAAGGGGAGTTTTGGTTGGGATATATGAGAATATCTGCCTTTCCAATTTGTTCTCTAAATTGTTCTTCATATAAATTCTTCATGGTTTCAGACATTCCATTAGATGCAAAAAATAGGGCAGCAGAAAGGGTAACAGAAAATATTATTATAAATGTTCTGAACTTTTTCTCAAAAATGCTTTCTAGTATGTATTTTAAAATAATTTTCATATTGTCTCTCCAATTATAAAGATTGTTTTACCTTACTTAAATAACTTGGTTTAATATTATTATCCTATTTTATCTTATCCCCAATGATAATTAATGTCTATATATTTTTCCCAAAAATTTGAAACAAAAAAGCTGCCATATAATTGGCAGCTTGAAACAAAAATATTTAATTAACGTATAGTCTTTAGTGCCTTAGCCCAAGGAATCAGTTGGTTTAATTGATCATTCACACTGTTTTCTTTGCTTTCACCTGGTTGGAATACACCATCTTCATTAAAGTCAGTGAATAATGAAAACATCACTTGTTCACGTACATCAGCCATTTGTAGCTCACCTACTATTTGCCTTAAATGTTCTACAGCTCTAACTCCCATAGCACTTCCATAGCTTACAAAGCCTACAGCTTTGTTGTTCCATTCTAGACCTAGGTAGTCAATTGCATTTTTTAAAGCTGCTGATGTTGAGTGATTGTATTCAGGGGTTACCATAACAAAGCCATCAAATTCAGCAATTTTTGCTGCCCATTTTTTCGTATGTTCATTTTCATATTGGTGGTATCCTGCAGGTAGAACCTCGTCTAAAAGTGGCAGATTATAGTCTGCAATATCTATAAGTTCGAATTCAGCATCCGTTCTTTCTTTTGCTACTTCATAGTACCACTTAGCTACTTGTTCTGCATTTCTTCCTGGTCTTGTACTTCCTATTATTATACCTATTTTTAACATTCAATTCCCTCCGTTAATTTAGCATTTATACTTATATTAATTTATTGACTTACTATTTGTTAGTGCAACTTAATATAAATATACCCATATGCTTTATAGTATAACCATATTATTCAAAAACATTTATATAGTCTTATTCATTAATTATTTTTAATTTTAATGCTATAATAGAAGTAATATTAGAATGGAGTTTAGATATGGATAGGCTTTCAATTATGCATATAGACATGGATGCATTTTATGCATCAGTTGAGGAACGAGATAATCCTAAACTTATAGGACATCCTGTTATAGTTGGGGGTAAAAGTAGGCATGGAATTGTAACAACAGCAAATTATGAAGCTAGAAAATTTGGAGTACATTCCGCTATGCCAGTTTATATTGCTAGAGAAAAATGTCCCCATGGGATTTACATATCCCCTAGAATGGAAAGATATAGGGAAGTATCAAGGCAGATAATGGATATACTATATGATATTACAGACATTATTGAGCAGATTTCAGTAGATGAAGCATATTTGGATATTTCTCATATTGAAATGAATCCTTTGGATATTGCGAAAATAATAAAGGGACAAGTTATTAGAAAAACTGGATTGACCTTATCTGTGGGCATTTCTTACAATAAATTTTTGGCAAAACTTGCATCAGATTGGAATAAACCCAATGGTTTAAAAGTAATAACTAGAGATATGATACCTGATATTTTGTTGCCATTGCCAGTAAAATCAGTTTATGGGATAGGAAAAAAGTCGGCAGACAAGTTAAACAATATAGGAATTTTTACTATTGAAGATTTAATGAGACTGTCTGAAGACTTTCTAATAGATATGTTTGGTAAAACCGGCAATGAAATATACTATAGGATTCGTGGTATAGATAATAGGAAGGTAGATACATCACGTCAAAGAAAATCAATAGGTTCAGAATCAACTTTTGATGCAACGGGTGATATTGAGGTATTTAAATCATATCTAAAAGAATTTGCAAATGAAATATCTAATGAGATGATAAAGAAAGGCTTGCAAGGAAAAACTATTACAGTCAAAACTAAGGATGAGAACTTCATTCAACGTACCAAGAGTAAAACTATTAGTAATTATACTAATATTGCTGAAGAAATATATGCCAATGCTGCTACTTTATTAGATGAGATGGACTTAGAGACAAGATTAAGATTAGTAGGTTTAACAATGTCAAACCTCATGTCCCTAGATTTAGAACAGCTTTCTTTCTTTGATGATTAGAGATGTTTTTGCTCTACATTTCAGTCTACAGTTAAAAAAATCTACAATTGAGTTGACAAGTCCGTTTAAAAATGGTAATATTATATATTGTTAGCAGCTATTGAATATAGCTTCTAGCCTAGATATATAAATCAGTCTAACTTGCAAGTACAAAGTAGCTTTGTGACTTGCGGGTGTAGCTCAGTGGTAGAGCACTGGCTTCCCAAGCCAGCCGCGAGGGTTCGATTCCCTTCACCCGCTCCAGGGACATTTTCTTGTAAGTAACTAAATATTAATATGGTGGGTGTGGCCTAGTTGGTTAGGGCGCCAGATTGTGGCTCTGGAGGTCGTGGGTTCGAATCCCATCATCCACCCCATAAGAAAACCTTGTGATTACAATAATCACAAGGTTTTTACTTTATTTTGATAATATGATTTAGGCAATATAGAATTTTGATAAATATTTATCAATGGAGTTAAAAAAGGAGGATATAGAATGAAATTCAAATTAAAGGAATCAGTGTTAATTTTTCTAGTAGTGATGTCATTATTTGTTATGACAGCTTGCTCAGGTAATGAATCAACAGTAGTAGATACCAATCAAGATACGTCAGTAGAGGAAAGTAAACAAGATAAAGAAGTACCAACTATTGTTATAAGTTGGGGAAAATCCTTACATACAGGTATGATGCAATTGAACTTTATCAAGCCTGAAATTTTTGAAAATAACCCTGTACACTTAAGGCCAATAGGCGATAAACAACTAGAATTAGTTAAGGATGGAGAAGTACTAGCAATATTTGACTATGTAGTTAATGATGGTGGTTCCCATGCTGCTACTATGATGACTCAAGGAACTTTAGATATATCTTACAATTCATCTACAGCTATTATTTCTGCTTATGATGTAGGGGCAGATTTAAGTATTATTTGTCCTGTTCAAAGTGGTGGGGTTTCAATTGTTGCTTCTGCAGATGCTCCATATGATGATTTTGAAGGCTTAGTAGAATTTGCTAAGAATTCTGAGGAACCAATAAGAGGTGGATACCATTCACCAGTTAGTAGTCCTAGAGTTGTCTTAGAATACTCCTTACGAGAAGCAGGACTTGATGTTTCAGAGAATACGGCAGATTATGATGCAGACGTTTTATTGACTGACTTAAAGGGATTAACTAATTTAATTCCATCTATGAGTTCAGGACAAGTTGAACTTTGGGCAGGTCCAGTACCACATCCACAAAACGCAGAGGATCAAAACATTGGTAAAATCATAGCTTCATTAGACGAACTACCTGGTGGAGAATGGATTGATTTCCCATGTTGTACAATGAATGTTAGAAATGAAATAATAGAAAAATATCCTGAAGTTATTGAAGCATTGATTCAGGCAACAAAAGATTCTTTTGAATATGCTGAGAATAATAAAGAAGAAACAGCAGAATTAATGGCTGAGTATGTTGGCCTAGATAAAGAAGTTCTTATGAAAAATGATACAACTTATGGAGTAGAAATATCAGATAAATTCATTAATGGAATGGAAAAATACTATGAAGTTATGACTGATATGGACAAATTTACAGGTAGATTAGAAAACAAAACTTTTGATGAAGCAATGGATCTTTTATTCGATTTAAGTTTTTTCGAAAATAATTAATCAAAATTGTAAGAGGAGGTAGGGGCTTTTTAGAAATAAGAAGCCCTGAATAATTATGAAAAGGAAAGAAAAGATTAAAGCAAATCTATTTTCACTAATACTTCCAATATTGTTTTTACTATTTTGGCAATACGGAGCTATAAAGATTGACAACAACGCAGTATTGCCAACAGTAGGCAGAATAGCCAGTAACTTTGCTCATGCTTTAGATGATTTTATAGGGACTGGGAGTCTCCCAATGAATATCGCCTATAGTTTAGTTCGAGTATTCATTGGATATTCAATTGGTGTTATTATTGGATTGCCTTTAGGTTTGTTGATGGGCTACTTTAAGCCGATAAGACATTTTTTTGAGAATTTTATTAGCTTGTTTAAGCCAATTCCTTCCATTTCATGGCAACCTTTGGTGATGGGATGGTTTGGTATAAACAGTATAGCGAGAATATTAAAGCTAGACTATGGACCAGTATTTGCAGTATTAGATAACTTCAAAGTCTCAATGATCTTTATTATTGCTATAGGATCGTTTTTCTCAGTATGGGGAGGGGCTATGTTTGGAGTTAGCAATGTGAGGAAAGTATTAGTAGAAAGTGCTGAAGTACTGGGGGCTTCAAAATCAGACATTTTCTTCCATGTGTTGATACCAGCAGCTGGTCCTAATATTATAAATGGGTTACGAGGTGGATTAACATCATCTTGGGCATGCTTGATAGCGGCAGAAATGTTACCAGGCAGTATGAATGGAGTTGGGTACCTTATAACTCATGCAAGAGAACTTGCACGGATGGACATAGTTATAACAGGAGTTATCATTATCGGAGTAATTGGTGCTTTATTTGATGCAATCTTTAGAGTTATTGTTGAAAAGAAGTTCTCATGGCAAAGGTATGTGAAATGAGGTGTAGATGGTGCAGAGAATATTTAGTATTGAAAAGATCAATAAGTCTTTTGATATAAAAGATGGAGAAGATAGATTAGAAGTTTTAAGAGATATAAGTTTAGAAATACAGGAAAATGAATTTTTGTGTATAGTTGGTCCTTCAGGATGTGGTAAATCAACCCTGCTTAGGATTATGTCTGGACTAGAAAATGCAACTGGAGGTAGGATTCTATATAGGGAGAAAGCTTTGACTGAGCCAACTAAGGACATAGGGATGGTTTTTCAAAATTATTCATTAATGCCATGGCTAAATGTTGAAGATAATATAGCTTTAGGTCTAAAATTAAAAAGATTATCTAAAAAGAAAGAGAAAGAAATAGTTGATAAATATTTAGATATTATAGGCTTGAAAGATTTTCGCAAGTCCTCTCCTCATGAGTTATCAGGAGGGATGCAACAAAGGGTTGCTATAGCAAGATCTCTTGCTAATGACCCAGACGTAGTACTTATGGATGAGCCTTTTGGTGCCCTAGATGCATATACTAGAATTCAGCTTCAAAAAGAACTGCTTCGTATTTGGGAGAAAGACAAGAAAACCATTGTCTTTGTAACTCATAGTGTTGATGAAGCTATCTACTTAGCAGATAGAATAATTTTGATGAGTAAGAATTATGGCGCAATACATAAAGAAATAAAAGTAGATATCCCAAGGGTACGGGAGCGTTCAAATCCAAAGTATGCAGAATTAAATCAAGAATTACTCGAAGAGTTTGAAATCTTGAATAATATGAAATAGATATGCAATATATAGGTTGAAAGACTAACTATTAAAAGTCAAGAGGTGAAATAAGAAATATTTAGGAATAATTTAAATTAAAATACGCATGAAAATATGATCTGTAAGAACAGATCTAAATAATAAATATTTTTT
>JAAYNS010000203.1 GCA_012520755.1 Tissierellia bacterium | reverse complement strand
TTATTTGATTTTGTTTAATATTAGTTTAATCAAATGCTTCTCTGATTATTCCACCACCAATTACTAAATCTCCTTTATAGAGTACTACAGCTTGACTTTTAGTTATAGCTCTTTGAGCTTCTTCAAATTCTACCAAAACTCCTCTACCATTATTATATGGTCTTACAATCGCTTTTGATTCTTTAGTAGTATGTCTTATCTTTGCTGTTACTTCCATTTCTCCGGCTAAGGAATCAAATGGTATAAAATTCATCTCCTCAGCATAAAGTTTTTTATGATATAGGCCTTGTTCCATCCCTAGAACTATTTCGTTTTTTTGTGCATCAATCTTTTGTACAAACATCCTTTGACCGATGGCTACTCCTAAACCTTTCCTTTGGCCTATAGTATAATAAAATATACCCTTATGTCTGCCAAGGATATTACCTTCATTGTCTACAAAATTTCCTGGAACAACTTTATCCGGAACTCTTTTTTCTATAAATTTGCCATGATCATTATCTGGTATGAAACAGATTTCTTCACTGTCTGGCTTATTGTGAACATTTAACCCAATTTCTTCAGCTATTTCCCTTACCTTGTCTTTTTTATATCCACCAAGGGGGAATAGAGTGTGGGCTAATTGATTTTGCTTTAAAGTATGCAAAAAATATGTTTGATCCTTTCTACTATCTGCACTTTTTTTCATTAAATATCTATTAGTTTCTTCAACTTTTTCTATAATTGCGTAATGACCAGTAGCAATGTACTCTGCCCCAAGGGCTAAAGCCTTATCTATAAACTTATCAAACCTTATATATTTATTGCACATTACACAAGGGTTTGGAGTCCTACCTTGTAAATACTCATCAACAAAATATGATATTACCTTTCTTTCAAATATATCCCTAAAATTCACAACATAATGAGGTATATCTAGCTTGTGGGCTACTATTTTCGCATCAAGTACCGATGAAAGTGAACAGCATCCTCCTGCATCTTCATCAAACTCCTCATCATGAGGAACTTGACTTAGTGTAATACCTATAACATCATATCCCTCATTTTTTAAAATGTATGCAGCTACTGATGAATCAACACCACCGCTCATACCTAATACTACCTTTTTCTTCATTAGACCAACCTTTCTAGAATGATACTATTACTCCTCCATCATTAACATATGCAGTACTTAAACCCTTTGTCTGTACTATTATTATATCCTTAAAATTAAGTTTCTTAAGTTCTTCTTTTAAATCTAATGCTTTTTGTAATGCATCTGCATGAGATATAGCCAAAACTCTTTCTTCAAAATTTACTCCCGATTCACTTATTATTTGTGCTAGTTTCTTAAATGCTCTTTTGCTGCCACGAGCCTTATCAATCAAAACAATATTACCTTCTTCTGCACCCATTACAGGTACAATATTTAAGGCACTAATAATTAAACCCTTAGTTTTTGATATCCTTCCATTCTTTATTAAATTACTTAAATCATCCGATATAAAGAAGGTTTTCATATTATTAATAAAATGTTCTACTTTTTCTACTATTTGTGAATTGGATAATTTTTCATCAATACATTGTTTGATTTTAAAAGCTGTTAATGTCTCACCAACACTTGCAGATTTAGAGTTAAATACATGGATGAATTTTTCAGGTATATTCTCCATAACCATATCTTTAGCTAATATTGCACTATTATAGGTACCAGATAACTGACTAGATATGGTTACTACAAATACATTTTTACCTCCCTCATACTGGGCTACAAAATCGCCAGGTGATGGACATGATGTTTTAACAGGATTAGGGCTAGCAAGCATATTCTTTGTCATCTCGGCTACATCAATGTTCTCATCATCAATATAAGAGTGGTCATC
>JAAYNS010000032.1 GCA_012520755.1 Tissierellia bacterium | reverse complement strand
TAAAATTTGATATATTAATAATGTATAGTATTATAAATATATAACTATAAAAACGTTTTCAAAACGATGGCGCGAGCGAGACGAAATGCTTGTTATAGATTTAACACTTCGGACTCCCTCTTAAGTCGTAAGTTGGAAATGGAAAACATTAATAAAATAAGGGGTGAACAGATTTGTTAAGTAATTTTCATTACTATAAACCAGAGAGTTTAGAAAGTGCATTATCTTATTTGAAGGAAAATCCAGGGACAACTATATTGGCTGGTGGTACTGATTTAGCAGTATTACTTCGTGCTAATGCAGTGATATGTGACAAAATCTTAGATATTAAATCAATACCAGAAGGAAAAGTTTTATCATATACGCCTGATGAGGGGTTGTTCATAGGTGCATCTATTTTAGTTAATGAAATATGTGAAGACGACCAAATCCGTGAGGTGTATCCTGCCTTAAGTCAAGCAGCAGATGGACTGGCATCTTATCCTATTAGGAACCGTGCTACGGTGGTTGGAAACATTTGCACAGCTTCTCCAGGAGCTGATATGGCAGCACCATTGCTAGTTTATGATGCAAAGGTACATATTGCATCTAGTGAAGGCAATAGAACTGTAGACATTAAAGAATTTTTTCTAGGTGTTAAGAAAACTGTTCTTAAAGAAAATGAAATAGTAACAGGAGTGTCTTTGCCACCTGTAAAGGATGGGGACAATAGTGTTTATTTAAGACAAGCTCGTGTTAAAGGACATGACTTATGTAACGTTGGTCTAGCTCTACGTCTAACTGCAGAGAAAGAATTATTTATGGCTATAGCAGCTGTGAATACTACACCTGTACGTTTAACTGAATTAGAAGCATCAATTGCTGGTAAGGAATTAACTCCTGAGCTTGGCGAATTCTTATCAGAAGAAATAAAGAAACATATGGCTCCAAGACGTAATAGTGTTCGTTCTTCAGGAGCATATCGTTATCATATGGCTGGTGTATTAACTAAAAGAGGATTAAGAAGACTTATGGAAAAGGAGGCTAACTAACATGTGTAATCATGATAAAAATAAAGATTGCTTTGAATATGTTGACTCACAATTGCCTCGAGTACCACTAGAGCTAGTTGTTAATGGAGAAAAAGTTCATGAAATGATAGATCCTAATATGACACTTTTAAATTTCCTTCGTAACAATTTAAAGCTATTTGGTGCAAAAGAGGGTTGTGGTGAAGGAGAATGTGGCGCTTGCACTATTATTATGGATAATAGAACTGTAAATTCATGTTTAGTATTAGCAGTTGAAGCACAAGGAGCAGAAATACTTACAGTTGAAGGTTTATCAAAAGATGGACAGCTTTCTATTCTACAACAAGAGTTTATTAAAGAAGATGGACTACAATGTGGTTTCTGTACTCCGGGAATGTTAATGTCAGCAAGAAATTTATTAGATAGAAATCCAAATCCAACAGTAGAAGAAGTTAAAAAGGGTATGGCTGGCAATTATTGTCGCTGTACAGGATATGATTCTATTATTAGATCAGTATTAGCTGCAGCTGAACGCGAAAGGAAGGAGTTGAGCTAAATGGAAAAAATAAGATATAAACATGTTGAAGAACCTAAAGAATATAAATATGTCGGTAAACCAGTAGATAGAGCAGATGCTTTAGAAAAGGTAACAGGACAAGCGGCTTATATACATGACTTGGAAATTCCAGGGATGCTTTATGCAAAGGCAGTTCATTCACCACATGCTAGAGCAAACATCATATCTATTGATACTTCTGCTGCGAAAGCACTTCCGGGAGTTAAAGCTGTTTTAACAGGTGATGATACTGAGCATAAAATTGGCTTGTACCTTATAGATAAACGAATTATAGCAAAAGGCTTTACTAGATATCAAGGTGAAGTAGTAGCAGCTGTTGCGGCAGTTGATGAAGCTACTGCAGAGTTAGCGGCTTCTTTGATTAAGGTAGAGTATGAAGAATTAGAATCTGTACAAACAGTTGATGAAGCTCTAGAAGGAAAGATATTAGTTCATGGAGATGACATCAATGATTTAGATGGCTATGGAATCTTTTTTCCACAAAAAGATTCAAATATAGCTAGTTGGAATAAATCAAGAAAAGGTGATGTTGAAAAAGGATTTGAAGAATCCGATATAATTGTTGAAGGTGAGTATTGGCAGCCTGCAGCAGCCCATGCACCTATAGAAACTCACGTTGCTATAGTGCAGGCAGATCCTTATACAGATAAAATGAAGATTTGGTCATCAGCCCAATCACCATTTTCATTGAGAGAAATGATGGCTAAAAGTTTTGGAATTTCTCAATCTGATATTCAAGTTAAAGTACCTCATGTTGGTGGAGGATTTGGTGGTAAGGCAGGAGTTCACCTGGAACCTTTAGTAGCATTACTTTCAAAGGCTTGTAACGGAAAGCCGGTTAAATATAAAGCTACACGTGAAGAGGAATTTAACCAATTACCATGTAGGGCATCTGTTCGTAGTAAAATAAAAACTGGTGTGACTAAAGATGGTAAAATTAAAGCTATGCAAATAACTTATGATTTTGATAGTGGTGCTTATGCAGACTATGGAGCAAACGTAGGTAAGGTAGCGGTATATTCTGGAGCTGGAGCCTATGAAATTCCTAATATTCATATAGATTCTCGAACTATCTATACAAACAAGGTGTTTAGTACAGCTTTTAGAGGTTTTGGTCATTTAGAGACTCACTGGACTATAGAAAGAAATATGGATGTAATAGCACGTAAATTAGGAATGGACCCTTATGAGTTCCGTATGAAAAACATATTAGGGCCAGGTAAACATACTATAAGTGGAGAATTGATTACTGAAAACACTGGTAGTCCATCAGATTGCTTAAAAGCAGCTGTAAAAGAAATAGGTTGGACTGGACCTAAGACTGAAGAAGAAAGAAAAGAAGAAATAAAAACAGGTAAAGTAAGAGGAAAGGGATTTGCTGTCTTACAAAAAGCACCAGCAATGCCTCCTAATACTTCTTCTGCTGTAATCATGCAAATGGATGGGCAGGCAAATGTAAAGATAATGATAGGCGGAATTGATTATGGGCAAGGTCCTAATACAATTATGGCACAAATTGCAGCAGAAGCTTTAAGTTTATCAATAGACAAAGTAGAAGTTATATTCGAACGTGATACTGATAAAACTCCATATGATTGGTCAACAGTTGCTTCAAAACTTACAATGCTGTGTGGAAATGCAATTATTAGAGCTTCCAAAGATATGATCGCTCAAATGAAAGAAACAGCTGGTCAAGTATTAAGATGCCATGTTGATAAATTAGAACATAAAGATGGATATATTTATCATATAGATAGACCACAAAACCGTTTACCATATGAAAAACTATCCATGGGATATACCTATGAAAATGGTAATACCATTGGCGGACCAGTTATTGGTCGTGGATATTATACCCGTGATGGATTGACAAACCTTCATCCAGAAACAGGTCAAGGATTACCTGCAGCATCTTGGACTTTTGGTTGCCACGCAGTTGATTTAGAAGTAGATGTAGAAACTGGCGACATCCACATATTCAAAATAGCTTCAGCTTTTGATATAGGTCAGGCAATCAATCCAAAATTAGTTGATGGTCAAGTAAAAGGTGGTGTAGTGCAGGCAATAGGGACAGCATTGTCTGAAGGGTTTATATTTAGCGAAAAAGGCAAATTCCAAAATGCATCATTTACCGATTACAAAATTCCTACAGCTATGGATATTCCAGATGAGATGGTAACATTATTGGTGGAAAATGGTGAACCTGATGGACCTTATGGCGCTCGTGCAGTAGCAGAACAAGCAATGATTTCCATTCCTTCTGCAATTGGTAATGCTGTATATGATGCCTTAGGAATTGAGTTTTCCAAATTACCATTGACTCCAGAGAGAGTTGCACTATCAGTTGTAAATCAAGAAGAAATAGAAGAACTATAGAATATGGGAATTAACATACTCCAATAACTTCTAGTGATAATACCCACTTAGTTACAAGCTTGCTTGTAACTAAGTGGTGTAATTATAAAATAAAATCAGTAAAAAAATGAAAGGGGATGTTAAAGAATGGCAGAAACAAACTATATTGAACCTATAAGGGATGCCAGGAAACAGTTGTCAGTAGGCAAAACAATACTTTTAGGATTGCAGCATACTTTTACCATGTTTGGATCTACAGTTTTAGTTCCATTATTGACTGGAACAAGTGTATCAGTAGCATTAACTATGGCAGGAATTTGTACCTTACTTTTCCATTTTATTACTAAGTTTAAAATGCCGGTATTCTTAGGTTCTTCATTTGCCTTTATTGGACCAACATTGGCAGCAGCAGCAGCAGCTGGAGGAGGACCTGAAGGACTTGCATACGCATGTGGTGGTATAGTAGCAGCAGGTATAATCTACGCTATTGTAGCTTTTTTAATCTACCAATATGGAGTTGAAAAAGTAGTTAGCTTTTTCCCACCTATTATTACAGGACCTATAATAATGGTAATAGGATTAACCCTTGCACCTACTGCAACTAGTATGGCTGCAGAAAATTGGTTCTTAGCAATTGTTGCATTTCTTGTAGTTGTAGCAGTAAACATATACGCAAGAGGCTTCTTACAAATTGTACCTGTATTATGTGGCTTGGTAGTAGGTTATATTGTAGCGGTCATAACTGGCAATGTTGACTTTACACCTATAGCAGAAGCTGCATGGTTTGGATTACCAGACTTTCAATTAGCAAAGTTTGATATTAAAATCATTGCCATGGTTGCACCAGTAGCTGTTGCTACAATAGTAGAACATATTGGAGACGTTATAGCAATAGGCGCTACTGTTGAAGACGACTTTTTAGAAGAACCAGGGCTACATAGAACCATGCTAGGAGATGGAATAGGTACTGCTCTATCTGCTATGGTTGGTGGACCGGCAAATACAACTTATTCAGAAAACACTGGAGTGTTAGCATTAACAAGAGTATGGGATCCTTTAGTTATGAGAATAGCAGCTATATTTGCTATTATCCTAGGTGGAGTCCCAAAAATAGCAGCATTAGTTAGTACTATTCCTGGTTCAGTTATTGGCGGTATGTCAATAGTATTATTTGGAATGATAGCTGCTGTTGGTGTTAGAACTCTTGTTGAAAATCAAGTAGACTTCAAACAACCAAGAAACCTATTAATAGCTGCAACAATATTAGTATTAGGACTTGGTGGAGAAGTTGTACCTGGTGGTATGGCTTTAGCAGCAGTAATAGGTAT
>JAAYNS010000031.1 GCA_012520755.1 Tissierellia bacterium | reverse complement strand
CTTTAATTTTTTACTCAATACATATTATGAAAGATTATCATTTATTGTTACCATCTTCCCCATACAATGAAAGGAGGATTATTATTAGTTTATAATCCTGATACAGATAATGATTTTACTTTAATACTAGGAGAGCCAAAATGCCCATTACCTGGTAGTGTAAATTCTAAATCATTGCCAATGTCCTCTATGTTTTTTAACAAGTCAAAGAAGTTACCTGCTATAGTTATTTGATTTATTGGTCTAGAGATCTTCCCATTTATGATTTCATATCCTTCTGCTGATAAGGAGAATTCTCCAGATACTGGATTTAGTCCTGAATGCAAACCAGCTAAATTAGTAATATATATCCCATTTTCAATACCTTCAATCATATCAGTAAAAGATCTGCTACCCTTTTCAACAAAAAAATTGCTTGGTGATATAGTTATTGATGATTTATATGATGATCTTAATGCATTTCCTGTAGATTCTATACCAGCTTTTTTTGCTGTTTTCCAAGAGTGTAAAAGTGTTTTTAGCTCTCCCTTGTCTATTACCTTTTTAAACTCAGTCCTAGTTCCTTCATCATCAAAGGTTCTTGATGCAAAACCTACTTTATAAAATGGATCATCTACTAAGTTAAATAGATTTGACGCTATTTTGTCTCCAACTTTATCATCTAATAAAGAAAGTCCTTTTTGTGCCTGGTCGGCAGAAAAAATTGACACATAGGATTCTAATAGATTTGCAAAAACTGTATTCTTTAGAACTGTTTGATAATTGCCCGATTTAATTGGCTTAGCCCCCAACTTTGAAATAGCTCTGTCTACAGCTTCCTTTCCTATCTCCTTAAAGTCAATATCAGATATATTGCGAAAAGCCCTGTAACTATAGCCTGTCTTTATATCTTCCTTATCTTTTACTATCACTGAAATATATAAAATTCCGAGATTTTCCTTATCTTTAAGATCAACTCCTTTAGTATTATTAATTATCCTCTCCTGGTCTATTTCTTTGTAGCTACATGTTTGTACTATTGAAACCCTATTATCCAAAGAATATGCATAATTCTCTAGATCTTTGATAAGCATTATTTTGTCTGCTATGGGAATCTTGTTAAAGTTTTCATTATATTTATTCAGCTGCCCATATTTAGATGAACCTACGAATATTTCATCACTATCTATTGTTTCAATACTCTTGGCATTTTCATAAACTTCCTCTATTAATGAGTTAATAATACTTTCATCTATTTTTTCACTATATGCATAAGCCATTTTATTGTTTTTTGTTCCTCTAAGAGATATTCCACCAGATTCTGAAACTGAATATTTCTCTAGTTCACCTTTAAAAACACCAATCTCCAAGGATTTATTATTAAAAAAGTAGACTTCCAAATCACTCATCTTCTTTTTTCCCTCAATCAATATCTTATCTATTATAGATTCATATCCCATTAGATTGCACCTCCATCTCTACCGCCGACTGTCAGTTGTTTTACCCTTATAGTTGGTTGTCCAACATTTACAGCTAATGAACCACTACTGGAACCACACATTCCTTGGCCTAAGGCTAAATTATTTCCCACCATATCTATTAGTCCTAAGACTTTAATTCCATTACCAACTATTGTAGCTCCCCTAACTGCTTTTGATATTCTCCCGTTTTTAACCAAATAGCCTTCTAATACAACAAAGTTAAAATTTCCCGTCGCAGGATTAACGCTTCCTCCACCAAGATTCTTCGCATAAAGTCCACTTTCCGTACTAGATATGATTTCTTCTAATGTTGAGTCTCCAGAACCTATATATGTGTTATTCATACGAGATGTAGGTGGGTATTTATATGATTGTCTACGAGCTGAACCAGTAGTGTTCATTCCCATACGTCTACCATTTAATTTATCTATTAAGTATGATTTAAGTACTCCTTTTTCAATTAAAATATTTTTCTGAGTTGAAGTCCCTTCATCATCTATATTTGTAGTGCCCCAAGCATTTGCTATTGTACCATCATCAATTGCAGTAATCAATGGAGATGCCACAAGCTGGCCTAGTTTATTTGTAAAAGCAGATGTTCCTTTAGATACGAATGATGCCTCAAGACCATGACCGCAAGCCTCATGAAACAATACTCCTCCAAATCCATTATCAATAATAACAGGCATAGTGCCACTAGGACAGTGTTCTGCAAAAATATTATTTTTAGCAATCCTAGATGCTTCCCTTCCTATATCTTGCACATTAATCTTCTCATAGAACTCAAAACCCATAGATGCACCAGGGGCATAATATCCTCTTTCCATTTTTCCGTCTTTTGAAGCTACTGAATTAACTGAAAATCTAGTTCTTGTCCTATTATCAGTTAGGTACAATCCCTCAGTATTAGCTACCAATACTTTTTGCTCCTCCTCGTAGTAATTCACAATAACTTGAGATATAATCGAATCATAGTTGCTTGCTGCATCATAAGCTCTTTTTAGCAATTCAACCTTTTGACCTTTAGGGACTGAGCTAAACACTTTTTCAATAGGGTTATTATTACTAACATTATACTTCATAAAACTTAGTTTTATATCTAACTTTGAACCCTCTAAAGCTGCTGCTGCTTTTTTTGCAAGTCTGATTAGGTTTTCTTGTGATGAATCATTAGTGTAAGCATATATATAATTAAACTTATCAAAAATTCTAATCCCTACGCCATAATCTCTTCCAGAACTATTATTTTCAATTAAACCACCAATTAACTTAATATTTCCACTCATCTTATCTTCAACAAATATTTCTGCAAAGTCCCCACCCCTAGATAAAGCTGCGTTAAGGACGTTTTCAACTATATTATTATTTAGCAAATGTATTTCCTCCCATTCGTATAATAAAGTATATAAATTCATAATGAAAACACAGTAGAACTAGGCTACTGTGCATTCATTAACGATGTCTGTGACCTTTATCATTGTTTAATAAGAAGAATAGTATGATTATGATTATGATTAAATCATCATCAAAACCAAATCCTCCGCCTCCAAAACAATCTTTCCCCTCTCCTGATAATAGTAATAATACCAGGATTATCAGAATAATACCACTGCTATCTTTTCCAAACAAACCTTCTATCATAAGAAAACCCCCTTTATTGAATTGCTACATATTATTCAATATTAGGGGGAGATGTTACTTTTTCTAAAGCTCTTTTCTTAGCTCTGAAATAGATTTCAATGATATGTTATTTCTGTCAATTTCAAGTATATCAATTACCCTATCTAGATCCTCTTTGTTTTCAACTTCAATTTCCATATAGGGGTAAGGATATATATCCGGATCCCAAATGTCTAAATCAATTCTGGCACCCTTAAACATATATGATGTCCTATTTTTATTACCTACTTCAATCTTATCAAATCCTAAATCAAACAATATATCTAATAGAACTCTCTTGTTTTCAACTTCAGTGTTCAATTCAAGATTTTCCCTAATTTTATCATTCAGCATATTCTTTTTCAAAGTTAATGTTGTGGACTCTGTATTATTTAATAAATCCTTAGTTTCTCTTATCCTTAAATATGCATCTAAATAAGACTTAATAGGCTTTGTACTTGAGTCAATTAATGTGTTTATTTGAACTTCCTTAGCTATAAGCTTAGCACCCAGTTCAACTAATCTCTTTTCCATAGATTCTATATCAATATTTAGAACTTTAACTTCAAATTCCTTTACCATGTAATCACCTATTTCGATTTACTATATGCCTCTTCATCTACTATAATGGTAACATCTGGATGAAGTAATAAGAATGATGCTGGAATCTCAGTAGATATTCTTTCACATTCTAAAATACTATTTATAGCATCAGCCTTTCTCCTTCCATTAGCTAAAAGCAAAATGCTTTTTGCTTTTAGTATGCTACCTATCCCCATTGAAACAGCAGTCCTTGGCACTTCATCTACTGAATTAAAGAACCTTGAATTAACAACAATAGTGTCTTCAGTTAATTCAACAACACTGGTTCCAATTGGTAGAGATGTATCAGGTTCAATAAAAGCAATATGCCCATTTTCTCCTATGCCTAGGATTTGAACATCTATGCCACCAGCTTTTTCGATTAATCTATCATAATCTTTACAATACTCATCCATGTTTTCAGCTTTACCATCTGGTACATGTATGTTTTCCTTCTTTATATTAATATGATCAAACAAGTTTTCATTCATAAAGTATCTGTAACTGTATGGATTATTTTCATCTAAACCTACATACTCATCCAAATTAAATGATCTTACTTCTGAAAAATCTAGTATACCTTCCTTATACATTTTGATTAATTCTTTATAAGTACCTATTGGAGTACTTCCAGTGGCTAAGCCTAGAACAATACCTGGCTTTGCTAATACTTTATCTGCAATAATATTAGCTGCTGTTCTACTTATATTTTCATAATTTTTCTCTACTATTAATTTCATATAATTACTCTCCATATATTTTTTTTGGCATGAAATCTATATAATCACTCGAAACACAGTGAAAACTGATTCCATTCATATTCCCTTCAACAACGAACTTGTGACCCTCAGCATGAAGATGTCCATACAAACATGTTTCAACATTATATTCCTTCATCAAATCTACAAACTCATTAGGGCTTAAATTGGTATTAAATGGTGGATAATGAATTAATACAATTTTTCTCTTTTCGTCTCCTATGCTGTCTAAAGAAAGTCTTAATCTATTTAGTTCTCTATGGAAAATTTTTTCATCGTTAGCTTTAAAATCTTCATTATCCTTTGCAATCCACCCCCTAGTTCCTGCAATGGCAAATTCATTGAAAATATAACTATTGTTTTGTAAAAAGAATATTGATTCTAAATTCAAATTATTCAATTTAGATAAACTTGACCACCAATAATCATGATTTCCCTTTATCATTACTTTATTACCTGGAAGATTATCGATTCTGTTTAAATCATTAATTGCATCATCTAACTTTAATGCCCAAGATATATCTCCAGGCAATATAATTAAGTCTTCTTCTTTAACAATATTTAGCCAATTATTAATAATTTTTTCTTCATGATTTACCCAATTCTCCCCAAATATATCCATAGGCTTTTCTTTAGAAAAATCAAAATGCAAATCAGCTATTCCATATATCATTAATTCACCTCGTCTTAAATCTCAAGATTAACTAATAGAGACTGTATTCTATAGGAATTCTTCCTTCATGTAATACTTTAACTTAATGCAATTTTGTTAAAATCAGTCATTAAATCCTTTAATATATCTGCTTCTCGATTGTGACATGTAAACATTATAATTTGCCTATTCTCAGAAATATCAATTAATAATCCTAATATATTTCTTAATCTATAATCATCATATTGAGTAAAGCAATCATCTAAAATTAAAGGAATACTATTAGTTGTGATAGAATTAATTATACCAAATCTTAGTGAGAAGTAAAGTTGATCAAAGGTTCCTGCACTTAAACTTTTTACATCAATTAACTCATTGCTATCAGGATCTACAACATCTATGTTTAGTTTGTCATCAATCCTTACACCTGCATACTTCCCCCTAGTAATTTTCTCCAGTAATTTTCCTACTTCAATATTTATTTGTGGAGCAAATCGATTTTGAATATTCTTAGATAAATCAATTATTGTTGACATAGCAAGCTCTAGTGATTTTTTCTTAATATCTAACTCTAGTAGTGTATCTTCACATCTTTGTATCTTTTCTTCCACTTCAACAAGTCTTGATACTTTTGGAATAAGAATATTTAATCGTTCTTCCACACCCTTTTTCATTATTTTTAATTCAGTAATTTCTGATGTGTGCTTTTCTATTTTTTCTTGAACCACATCTTTTCTTTCTATAACTGTTATATTAAATTCAACAGCTTGGGAAATATCTAATTCTAACTCCTTTATAGAACTACTTCTCAAAATTTGTTTCATCAACTCTTTCTTATTTGAATCTTCTTTTAGTGCGTCATAATAAGCTTTTTTCTTTTCTAAGTTTAAATAAAATTCTTCTAGATTGTTTGAACTGTTTAATTTAAGAATTGAATCATATTCCTTACTTAATTCTTTTACATTTGCAGACAGCTCTATCAATCTGTTCTTTAATGTATTCACTTTATCTTTGTTATCTTTAACTTGTCTTTCTCTGTCTTCTATTACAAATATGTATTCTTTATCCCTATAATAAATTTTATATGACAAATAAATAATTAGCAATAATAAGAATTGAAAAACGGCAATGATGTTTAAAAGCGTTTTGCTTACAAATACATACATTAAAACAATATATACAACAACTAATATATTTCTTATGCTTTTATACTTTTTGTCTTTGTTTCTTTTTTTTTGTTCAATAGAAGTTATAAACATATAGTTTTCTACTGCACTTTCTAGCTCATTGATTTGAATGTTTAAATCTTCTATTTTGCTTGTTAATATGTTTATTTCATTTAATTTATTCTGCGCGATTCTATAATCTTCAATTGATAAAGTAGAATATTTTGCTAATTTGCTTATTTTTAACTGTAAGTCGTCTAAGCTTTTTTGTATATTTATTGCTTTATCATATCTATCTTTTTTTTCATTATATTGTATTATAGATAAAGTATCTTTATACTTTTCTAATTTTCTTTGGAGACAATCTATCCTTAACCCTAAACTCTTACTTTCATCTAATAGTTCTTCATACTCATGCTTAATACTGTTTATCTCCTCCCTCTCATCTAAAAGGGTCTTTAATTCATTAGATAGCTTTCCATAATTTGATGTTAATGCTCTTTCTGTACCTATTTCTTTAATTGACAAATTTAACGCATTTATTGCATTCTTAATAGATATTTCTTCATCTAAAGAAGTATTGAGATTTATTAATTTATCACTTACTTCACTTGCCAGATTTACATCTGTCTTTGAACTTAATTGCTTAATAGAGGCTGTATTTGAATACTCCACACTAGAAAGGCCAAAGAAATGAATCCCTGGCTGAAGAACTTTACTATTTAAACCATTATCTATTTTCGAGGTAATATCCTCACCTGTATTTTCAATAAATACTTTAGTATCTTCCTTGTTCTTTGTAAATGTACGTTCTATTCTATAGTCTATACCTTTATATTCAAATACAATAATTCCAGCATATCTATCTGAATTCCATGGTTCATATTTTCCATGGTCATCCCAATATCTGGTTGACTTGACATAAGGTTTTAAAAACCCATAAAACATTCCTTCTATAAAGCTATGTATAGTGGATTTCCCATCCTCATTATTACCATAAATAAGATTTATACCCTTGTCCAATTTTATAATTTTATTATTGAATTTGCCAAATCCTATTAGGTTTAACTCTTTAATCAACATATTAATATCTATCCTTTAACAAAACATTGAGACCATAATATAGTGCATCTTTGTTTATTTTATCATCTAAATCCATATCTTGCATTGTCTTAATAAAATGTCCAATTATGTTGTCTTTATTATTATTTTTTAATGAATCTAAATCGTAATCTGGTATAGTTTCATCAACTATTTCAATATGATAAAATTTATCTGCCACATCCCCAATAATATTATTTAAATCAATATCCTTTTGAAGATAACCTTTTAATTTGATTCTATAAAAATCTTTTGATATATCTCCTACACTAACATTCTCAAATCTATTGATTAGATCTAAATATCCTAAGTTTTCATTTAAATCTATAGTAACTTCATGAAATTCACGTTTGCTAAACGGTATGAATTCAATATTTGTAATTCCTTGATCTATTGTGCCTTCTATTATCCCCCTAATTCCAGTTTCTCCAAAATCTAAAGGCTCAGGGCATCCACAATATGCTATCCTTTGAGAAAATAATCTTGGTTTATGAATATGCCCTAAAGCAATATAATCCATTTCTAGGTCTTTTAGAAAATTTATGTTCATTGGCAAATAATTTGAATTATTACTTATATCTCCATGAATTAATAACAAATTGTTTTTATCCCTATCTGAGTATGGAAAATCATTTAATAGTTTATTTTCTTTGATTTCAGCCCTATTCCAACTATATCCATAAATATTAGTGTTTAATTCAGTGAAGGACTTGCATTCCAAACCATCCGTTTCAAATATTTTAATATTTTCACCCCACTCAACCTGTCTGTAAATAGATTTATGACCTATATAATCATGATTTCCAGCAGAAATTAATACATTTAATTCACTAGCTTTAGATAATATATCTCTTACTCTTTTAATATCTCCTAATGTAAAATAGCAAGACTCGAACAAATCACCTGCTATAAGGAGGAAATCAGCATTTCTATCAATACTATAATTAACTATTCTTTCGAATGTCTCCCAAAGCTCTCTTCTTCTATCCATTGCTATCTCACTGCTAAAGGATACATTCTTAAATTGAAGTCCTAAATGTAAATCCCCAGTATGTATAAATCTTATCAATGAATCACCTCTTTCAAATCAATCTTCTCAATGCATTAATGTTCAAACAATTTATTAGGTTGAATAGCATTATTTCTATGTAAAGGCAAGTTACCATGTTTCAATAATTAAATCTAGTTACCTCTATATTTAACATTATTCTTTTTATATCACTCATATCAATCTCTTCTTTATGTCTGAAACTATTAACGATTCCACAGGCTTGTCCTAGTTTTAATAGTATCTCAAAATCATAGCCTCTTTCCATAGATAAGGCATAACCACCTAACATATAGCCAAAGTGTGGTTCGTTTTCCGGTATTTCAACATTAGAAGCATCTACTCTATAGACAGATTCTTTGGTTAATACAATGCTACCTTTGTTTCCTAATGAAATTACCAAAATATTTACATTCTTTTCAATTATATAATATCCCGCTTTAATTACCTCATATTCATAGTCCAGTATGAGATTTGTAAACTCCTCTAATTGAGACTTATCTATCAGCAGTAGATGTGGCCGAGCTTCAATAGCATATTTAAGGCCTTTGCCTTTAATGGAAACTAAGCATTTTTTATTAATTATATTTGTATTCAATATTAAATCAAAGTATATTTCAGTTGGTATATTTGCTGGTAATTCACCTACAATACATACCATTTTTGCATCTATAATTAATCTGTTAAATAATTGCATAAAACCTTCGTATTCATCTCTTGTAATTCTAGGATTAATGGATTGTATGTGAATATTTTCATCATTTGAGTAAATATCTATGTATTCTGATGTTTCATCCTTAATCAATAAAAACTCATTAGAGATTCTATCAGATTTTAAACAATTACTAATTATAGTTCCATTGACGCCTCCAAGAAAACCAGTCACTAGGGATTTTTCATTTAAGGCATTCAAAAAATAAGATAACTCAATGCCATCACCTCCAGGACCATAGGATATGGAATCTGTTATATTTGTGAAATTCCTTCGAATGCATTCTAATTCAAACCTTCTTCTTAATAATGGATTAAAATCTACCGATAAAATCAAAACACTCACCTCCAATATTATTATACCCTTAATCTCCATAATTGAGTATAATATATTTAATTGATATATTTAATGGATACTATATAATTAATATACTAAAGTTATTATAATGGAAATGGGGAAAGAAAATATGAAAGAATACTCAGCTTTTGATGTAATAGGCCCAATAATGGTTGGTCCTTCTAGCTCTCACACTGCTGGGGCTACTAGACTTGGAAAAATCGCAAGTGAAATCGCAGGCCAAGGCTTTATTAAAGTAGAATTCCACCTTCATGGTTCATTTGCTAAAACCTATAAAGGACATGGTACAGATAAAGCATTACTAGCAGGTATACTTGGATTTGAACCAGATGATGATAGATTAAAAAATTCTTTTCAAATTGCAAAGTCCAAGAATATTGATTACAAGTTTATTGAAACTGATTTGGGTTATGTTCACCCTAATACTGTTAAACTAGTGTTTAATTATAATGATCAGGATGATTTTTATGTAATAGGCTCATCCATAGGCGGTGGTAGTATTGTAATTATAAATATTAATGGTATCGAGGTGGAGTTTACAGGCATATATCCAACTATTATTGTCAAGTACAAGGACAAAAAAGGAATTATTAGCAAAATCACTTCAATTATTGCTAATGCTGAAGTTAATATCGCTTCACTCAAAGTAACTAGAGATAGAAATGATGCAACTATGATTTGTGAAATGGATTCACAAATTGATGAAAACACAATTTCCGAAATCTCAAATATTGAAGATTTATCTTATACTAGATTCATAAATACGAAGGGGAGTTGAAAACGTGTTCAATACAGGAAAAGAGCTACTAAATG
>JAAYNS010000005.1 GCA_012520755.1 Tissierellia bacterium | reverse complement strand
TTTAATAAATACTTGAATTGAACATAAATTATATGAGCTAACTTCAAAAAGACATTAAAGGAAATAAACTTTAATGTCTTTTTAATTGAATTCTTCAATTCTCTTTTAACCACATTCTACTTTAATTCTATATGACATAGTGTAATATCATCACTATATTCCTTATTTCCAATCATTTTATCTAAAACTGAATCCATAAATGATTCTTCTTTTTCTGCTTCTAACAGGGCTTGTTCTAAATGGGCTTCTGCTGTTATTAACTCTTCTTCATTATTCTCCACCAAGCCGTCAGAATACAGAAATATGTAGGATATATCCCCTAAACAAATAGATTCAACATGATAATCTCCCTGGTTAACTATACCTAGTATCATATTATTGGATTCAAATTTTAATAACTGGTCCCGGGACTTACCATAAAATGCTGGATGTCCAGCGTTGACATATGAAATTGTTTTATCATTAAAATCAATTATCATAAAAACCCCAGATAAATATCGAACTGTAGATGAGTCCCTATTTATTAAATTAATCTCTTTATTTACTCTGTTTACAGTATTTCCTAAAGTGTCGTAGTAGATTATAGACTTAAATACAGATATAGCCTTCATCCCAATAATGGTAGAGGACGTTCCATGTCCTACCACATCAATAATACCTACAGCATATTTTAAGTCGTCAATCTTTTCAAAACATACATAATCTCCCCCTAAGTAGTTGTATGGCTTCACTTTAGATTTAAAACTTATATACTTATCAGAGTAATCTGCCGGTAATATATATTCCATTGTTTCGCTAGCAGCTTTCATCTCTTGACTTAATTCTTTAACAAGTAAACGCTCACGTTCTACTAGTTTTCCAATTTTCAGATATTGTTTAATTTGTCCTAAAGAATTAAAGATTGGACTAATAGTCGCTTCCTCATAGAATAGGCGGCCATTTTTCCTTTGGTTGACAAAAAAACCATTCCACACTGTTCCAGAGGAAATAATATCCCATAGTTCCTGATAAAAAGCCTCATTATGAAATCCACTTTTAATTAATTTAGGAAGTCCACCTAATACTTCATCATTTTCATATCCTGTTGCCCTCAAAAAATATCGATTGGCATACTGGATAACCCCTTTTGTATCAGTAATAACTAAGGAATTATTAGCAGAGTCGAATATAGTTTTTAATATCTGATTTTGGAATTTATTGTTTAAATGTTCCTGTATAAAAAAGATACTTTCTTCCAACTCTTCAATGGTAAAATTAGATCGTAAGACAAATCCAATACCATCAAATATTGAATCATAATATTTCAAACAGTCTTCTTTAGAAATAATTTTTAAGCAAGTTTCATATTTTTTATCAATATCTAGTTTGTTTGAAAAATACAAGCTAGCATCTATAATACAAACACTAGCCTTTTCTTTGCTGGAATCTATTTGAGAAAGTCCTAATCTAGATAAAGATGATTTTATCTTATTATATATAGTCTTACTCCCTACTTCAATATAATATGTCATATCATATCTGGCAAAATCACCCATGGTTTCCTCCTAGTACTATTGTTAATACTCAATAGCCATTATATTATCTATCTTTGTTATAGTCAAAACCTTTCTTACTATATCCTGTGGCTGAAGAAGCTTTAAATCCAAATCCCTTTCTTTTACAAATTTAAATATAGAAATAAATACACCTACCCCTGTACTATCTATAAACTCTAAGTCTTGCAAATCAAATATCACATATTCCAGCTTGTCTTCTTTTAATACCTCATCTATATCATGCTTTATTTTATTCTTGGTATTATCAGAGTTACTCATAATCAACTTGCCTTCCAATTTAAATACTAGCTTATCATCTTCTATATAATAATTCATGCTTCTTCACCTTCCTTTAATTGAAACTCTTTAATAAGGTTGTTTAATTCAATAATTGATTCAACAAATCCATTGTACATTTCGTTTACTGTAGTAATTGTAGCATGTTGCTCTTCAGTAGCAGCTGTTACTTCTTGAACACTTGCTGCGTCACTTTGTATAGTAATGGTAACTTCATCAATTGATGAAAGGATCGACTCAGTTTTTTGAATTAATAAATTGGATATTTCCTCCAAAGTCCTACTAGATTTTTCTGTTACTATATTATATTCATGTAGTTTGTTTAAGGCTTTTTCTGCTTCCTTAATTTGATCAACTTGATAAGCAACTTGTTCTTGATTAAATTCCATGGAATTCACTGTTGCTTTTGTTTCAGATTCAATGTTCTCTATTAAGCTAATAATTTGAACAGAAGCATCTGTAGTGTTTTCTGCTAATCTTCGAATTTCTTCAGCTACTACTGTAAACCCTCTTCCAGCTTCACCAGCCCTTGCCGACTCTATAGAAGCATTAAGGGCAAGAAGATTAGTCTGTGCAGCAATATCATCTATTAACTTAACCATTTCTCCAATTTCACGACTTCGTTCTATTAGATTTTCAATAGCATCTGCTGCAAAATTAACTGTATTACTTACTTCATCTAAACCTTCAACAGCCTTTATAACTGCATTTTTCCCATCTTCTGATGCGGTAAAGCTATCTTTTATAGCCCCAGCAGTATCATTTACTATATCAGTAAGTTTTTTGCCCATATTAGATAATTCAATAGTGGAATTGTGGATGCTTCTCACTTCATGAGACATGGAATCAGTATTTTCTGCAACCTGTACATTTGTTGCCGTTATTTCATCAGATGCAATACTAATTTGATTTAATGAATCTCTCATGGTTAGTGAGTTGCTCTCTACGGAGACTACCCTTTTTCTTATATTTGATACAATTGTAGTCAACGCTTCAATCGTTGCATTTACAGCACTTGAAAGGCTTCCTAATTCATCATTAGATTGGAAATCCACAAGAGTGTTTAAATTTTTATTTGAAACCTGATTCATTGATTCTACCACTTTGTATATTGGTGTAAGTATAATATTTGATAGTTTAATACTAATTAAAATTGAAATAATGACTACCAATACACGAGATACCATACTAACTAAAGTCATTTGTCTCTGAATCTCATTCATTTCTTCTTTGTGTGCTTCAACATGCTGTGATTCAACTTCAGTAATTACTGCCAATGATGATTTTACTGATTCAAAGGACGGCTTCATCTTATCACTAAAGACTTCCATCGCTAGATCACTTTGGTCTGAAGCTACTAGTTCTTTAATCTCTATAGAAGCATCATGTAAGTTCATGTGGGCTTCATCTATTGCACGAAAGGCGCTTTCATATTCAGGGTCTGGTGTGGCACTATAATACCATCTACCTAGATTGCATTCCTTATGTGATGAAACATTTACATCTGCCATATTGCCAGTCAAATAAAGCATAGTATTTAATACATATTCTTCATGATCTATGACCCTTTGACTTATAAAATTAGAGGTTTCTAAGGCTTCTACTGTTTCATCAACCATGGAAGTATATCTTTGTTCCAGGTTGAATGATACTATCATATCTGCCAACAATATTCCAATAATAATTGAAAAATAAAAAATAAATTTAAGACGCAATGAAGTTCTTCTTTTAGACTTTTTCATAAATTTCTCCTTACATATGTATATTTTTTATGACATAATACGCGTAGCAATTGTCTTCTGGATAAATACAAAACCAATCGCTTAACATCATAACTATCTCCAGTCCCCTTCCATCCTCTTTCAAGGGGTCCTCCTCATCTTTTTTTGACTTCGATTTACTTATACCTCTACCAAGGTCTTTTAAACATAAAATTGCTTTTTCGTCTGTTAAGCATAGGTCGATGCTTATTAAATCGTCTTTATGGTTAGTCGTCTCCATTTCCACAATGCTATTAATAATTAACTCATGAATACAAATCAAAAGATCCTCATAAATAGGTTTTGGTAAGAGTCGAAGTATATTGCTCAAATCTCTATGAATTTTTTCAAGATCAGCTCCTGATGCCGTAAAACAGTACATACTTTCATGTTTAATATCCATATCAATTTCCTTATCTTCAATATATTAGTTTTAAACTTCTTAATCTTATCGGTTTGTACAAGTGTTTATTTAATACAATTTGAATAACTTTTGATTTTTACGAATACTAAATAATATAAATAGGACAAAATTGGACAACCATTAATAAAGTAGACTTTTCACATATTTTTGGTTCTATTGTTGCAAATTGTAAAAATACCTTTATAATCATAATAGAATAGGAAAAATATCCATAAGGAGATGAAATGAATCTTGAGTTTTATAAACAACTTAAAAATTCGCACAAAACTAATATTTGTATTTGTCCCAATCTTTGTATTAACAATTATAATGGGGCTTAATGGCCTGAGTACTGCAAATGAACTTCAGGACAACTTTAACAGTTTTTATGAAGATCGTTTCATGTCAAATATGATATTAGGAAGAATACAAGTAAACCAAGAAAGAGCAAGTTTTGAGATGCAATCAATTCTCTGGGAATCACAAATAAGGGAAGATAAAAGTGTCATTCTTGCATCAGAAAGAGTTCTTAATAACATATTGAGTGAAAATGAAATTTTAATTAAAGAATATGAAGAAACAGATCTTTTACCTGAAGAAAGAGAAATCTTTGATAGGATGAAGGCTACAATTAATGATTATCGACTAGGCAGGGACAAGGTTATAGAGCTTGCAAAAAGTGGGAATTATGGCCTTGCTACCCAAATATATCAAGAGGAAGTCTATCCTAAAAGGGTAGAATCAACAGACCTACTAGATGAAATAAAAAACTTAAATGCAGACCTTGCAGCTAATCAGAGGGATATTGCTCATGACAACTACATGCAAACCAGGGAAATTGCCTATATATTATTGGGAGTTTCACTCTTGATTGGCATAATAGCTACTGTTCTTCTAAGTAGGACTCTTGCTGGACCAATTAGAAGATTAGTAGGATATGCAAACTTAATGTCTGAAGGTGACTTTACCATAGAAGTAGCAAAGAATTTGCATACTAGAAAAGATGAAGTAGGAATGATGTCAAATGCCTTTGTTGAAATGACTAATAGTATCCGGACTATGCTTAGGGAAGTAGCACAGTCAGTAGAGGAGACTAGTGCTTCAAGCGAGGAACTATCAGCTACTGTAGAAGAAGTAAATGCACAACAAGATAACATTAATTCCTCTGTTCAACAAATTGCATCTGGAATGGAAGAAATTAGTGCTTCGGTAGAGGAAGTAGCTGCAACTAACTCAGAAATTAAAAGCAGGGCTCAAAATATGGAAGATGAAGTTATCAACAGCCAATTGAGAATAGATGAGATTTCAAAAATGGCAGAAGAAATGAAAGAATCTGCTCGTCACTCTAGAGAAAGTGCAATAAATATATATTCTCTTAAAGAAAGTGATATTAAGAAGGCAATTGAAGAAGTAGCAGTTGTAGAAGAGATTGAAAGGATGGCGGATGTTATTTCCGAAATAGCTGGACAGACTAATCTCCTAGCTTTAAATGCCTCTATAGAAGCAGCTCGTGCAGGAGAACAAGGCCGTGGTTTTGCAGTAGTTGCAGATGAAGTTGGCAAGTTGGCAGAACACTCATCAAGTACAGTAAGGGATATACAAATGGTAATCCAACAGGTTAATGTAACTGTGGACAAGCTTATTACGAATGCAAAGGAAATACTAGAATTTATAGATGAGAAGGTCACACCAGACTACGAAATGTTGGAAAAAACAGGGGATCAATATGCAGCAGATGCTCTTTTTGTAAAGAATATGACTAATAATTTTTCCACTATTGCTTCTCAGATTAACTCTTCTATTGAGGAAATTGGAAATGCAATTGATGGAGTGGCTGCTACTGTAGAAGAAGCAACAGCATCTTCTCTAGAAATAAGTAATAGCTCAGAAGAAGAAGCTAAAGCTTTGGAAGAAGTGGCAGATACAGCCCAATCACAAGCTGAACTAGCTATGAAGTTAACAGAATTGGTTGCTAAATTTAAAGTGTAAGATAATTTAAGGGATATCACATTGATATCCCTGAAATTTTTATGGTAAGATTTCTGTATTGTTGTATTTAATTATATCTAAGACCTATCTTTGTAAAATTTTTTATAAAACTGTACAAATTCTTCTGATGTCAATGGTTTGCTGAAATAATATCCTTGAATCTCATCACATCCGTATTCCTTCAAATATTTGAGTTGTTCTTCTGTTTCAACTCCTTCAGCAACAACCTTTTTTTTCAATGCATGTAAATGCTCTATTAAATTTTTTATCATTACCCTGTCTTCAAACTTGGAAATTCTATCTATAAAATATTTATCAATTTTCAATATGTCATATGGTACAGTTCCAAGCATAATCAATGAATTATAGCCTGTCCCAAAATCATCTATGGATATCTTATATCCGATTTGTCTTAAGTACTCAAGTCTCTTATTAATTCTCTCGCTATCTTTGCCAATTACTCTTTCTGTTATTTCCAACTCGAACTTAGACCTATCAATTTTATTATAGTCCATGATATCTGTTACCCATTCGATAAGCTCTTGGTCTATTAGTTCCTGAGAAGTTATGTTGATGGCAAAATTTACCACTACATTTTCATTTTCCCATATACTAATCTGCCTTATGGCATTCTCAATTACATATTTTGAAATTTCTTTAATAAAACCTATCTTTTCAGCAACATCTATAAATACATTGGGACCGATTGGTTTCCTTTTCCCTCTATCCCATCTAAGTAATACTTCAACTCCAGATATTGTATTATCCACAATATTTATCTTTGGTTGATACAAGAGATAAAATTCCTTATTCATTAAAGCATTATGAATTGATCCAGCGATTTCGTATCTCTCTTTACGAGAATTGTCTATCTTGATGTCGTAATAATAAACCCCTGATTCTGGAGTTTCTCCCTGTTCACTAGCTATTCTAGCCTTATTGTATATAGTTATAGGTGTCTCTAATCCTCCCATATAATTATAAACACCTGCTTTTAATGACAGCCTAACTTGAAAGCCATCAACCTTGACAGCCATAGAATACTTATTCACTAAAGATTTTAAACCTTTTACATAATCATAATCCTCTGGGATAATCATCATCAGTTCATCGTCACTAGAAGAGTACAATGATATATTTTTTAACCTTAGCTTAATATCCTCTATAAGTTCACCGATTAGCTTCTGAACAAGATCATAACTGACATATTTCCCTATTCCCTCAATATTTGCTAATTTGATTGAAATAATTGTAAATGTTTCATCACCTTCGAGTATACTTGTCAAATCATGAAACAATTTCTTTGAATTATATAATCCCGTAATTTCGCTAATCAATTCTTTGTCCTTCAAATCAATACTTAGCTTATGAACTCTTTCAAATAAAGCACCAGTTACATATCCAATAATTGCAAGTATAATTGCCCTAATAATCCAATTCATGGTATCCTGACTTATCCCTTGAGCTACATCTAAGGGAATTAAACCCAATAAAATTCCAGCTATAGCTGCTACAATTAATGCCTTAGTTGATCCCCAGTAATAAGCAGCCAGTATTATTGGCAAATAAATAAAATGGGAATAGGATTTCGTGGTGCCGTTTGTCATATATACTACAATTAACACCATCATTATCAGTGCTAGTACATGGATAATTCTATATTTACCTTTCTTGTTCCATATACTTTCTATGATCTTAATCATACTGTATATTCCCTCCTTTAAGATTTTTGAATATACTGATTCATAGATTTATTAATACTTTATAGATTATGTTAACTTTCATTTTACTAATATTTTTGAAAATTTAGTGTTTTACAAATTTACTCAAGATATATAGATATTATTCAATATTATCTGCTTTGTCAATAATTATATCTTACTATATCTGATATTTAACCATTATTCTTAATTTTTATACAATAAAGCTCCTTTAAAATATTTTTTCATTGGAAGACTAATAAAAAAAGATTCTACCCCTTAGCTAATAACAATATACTAGCTAAGGGGTAGAATTTTATTACTTCATTTACCTTTAGTAACTTTCTCTATTATATCTATAGTCAAAATCACCCCTTGTATGACTCATCCTTTTTGCAATTATATTCACGAAAGGCATTCAAGAGTCTTAGATTATTCTTCCTATCCTTTACAGCTACCCTAATATGATTGTTTCCTAACTCTAGAAAACTAGAGCATTTTCTGAGGACCATACCATGTTGCAGAAAATAGTTAAAAGCATGTTCATCAACTTCTTCTAGCAGTTTAATAAGGATATAGTTTGTATGAGAATTATAAACATTAATTCCTTCTATCTTTGATAGTTCATCAAGTAAAAATTGTCTTTCATTATTTATATAAAGCTTGCTTTTCTCGATATATTCTTTATCATTAAAAATAAATTGTCCTGCTGCATCAGCTAAGGTATTTACGCTCCAAGGCAACTGATTCCTTTCAATTTTCTTTGCAGTCTCCATTGATGTACATCCATATCCAAGTCTAATTCCAGGAAGAGCAAAGAATTTAGTTGCAGCCCTTATAATCCCAACACTTTCAAAGTTATACTCTTTAAAAATCTCTATACTATCGTAATCTTCTGGACAAAATTCAAAGAAGGCTTCATCCAATAATAGAAATCCTTTAGCTTTCTTAACCATTTCATAGATTGTTTTCAATTCACCTTTTTCAATTCTTAAACCAGTGGGATTATTTGGATTACCCAATATAAGCAAATCTCCTTTTCTAATGACATCTAATCTATCCAAGTCTATACAGAAGTCTTCTTTATATGGAATCCTAATTACTTCTTTTCCATGAATTACAGCTCTCTTCTCATACTCTGAAAAAGAAGGAGTCGTTATAATAACACGTTTTGTAGCCATTACAAAGCTGTCTATAATTTCAACTGCTCCATTTCCCACTAATACGTTCTCTTTATGACAAGCCAAATAATTGGATATTGATTCCTTAAGTTTTCTATACTTAATGTCAGGATAAGTTATTAATGTTTTGAAACTATCAATAAGAACATTCTCTAATCCTTCAGGAGGTCCTAATGGATTTATATTGCTGCTAAAATCTATAAGTTCACCATCATATCTATCTTGATATGTCAACAAATCTGCTCCGTGTTCCATTTAATCACCTTCTTAAATATTTTAGAGCCGAGCTTCCTCAAATACACTCAATAAGCATCCAATCTTTAAAATCTCCTCTTTGTTCTTAAATGCTTTTAGTATTGCAAGAGAATAGATAAACTCCCTAAAAATATATCAATAAAGCAAATATAATAAAAACAATTTCGGTTCTATACATGATTTCAATAGACCTCTTAATATGCTCTTTATTTACCTCGTTAATAGGGTCTCCTATATATGGTTTATCCACATATGTCCCATGATAATAATTACCGCCTCCTAGCTGTATGCCTAATAGTCCTGCTGTGGCACTTTCTGGATAACCACTGTTAGGGCTTTTATGGTTTCTTTTATCTCTTACTAAGATCTTTACTCCATTTATAACATCAAATCTTCCAATAGATGAAATATTCATCAGAATAGCAGTAAATCTTGCAGGTAGAAAATTAAACAAGTCATCTATTTTAGCTGGAAAATATCCTAAGTACTTATACTTATCATTCATGTAACCTAACATGGAATCCATAGTATTAATAAATTTATATGCTAGACCAGCTGGCGCTCCTAATAACACTACATATATGAGTGGTCCTATTACCCCATCAGATGTATTCTCTGATATGGTCTCAACGGTAGCCTTTATGATTTCTTCCTCATTTAGATTAGAAGTCTCTCTACCTACTATATAAGATAATCTTTCTCTCCCCTGTATAATTCCTTTATCTAATTCTCCTTTCACCATATTAGCTTCATAATCTAGGGACCTAGCAGCGATACAAGTATAAATAAGATAAATATTTACAATCCTATAAAGAATCCTATAGGGAATTAACAATTTCAATAATACAAATGGTATACAAAATCCTAAGAAAACATTTACACAGACTACAATGAGTCCCATTAATTTAAGAACCTCATTGGATTTAGAAATTCTTCTAGCTACTTTTTCTTCAAAAGATATTAATTTACCCATTAATTTTACAGGGTGAGGGAAGTTATAAGGGTCTCCAACAATGAAATCCAAAAATACAGCTATTAGTAAATCAATCATTATTAACTCCTATAATCTTATATATATAATCCATATCCATATTAGCCCTTATAAGACTGCTAAGTTTCCTTAGTTCCAACTCTTCCTTCTCTAAATTTTTCTCTTCTTTTTTTGACTCTCTATTTCTATCAACAAGAGAGTCTTCGTCTATTAAATCTAGTAGCATATAAGGAATCACACCAACTACTGGTATATTTAACAAGTCTTCAATCATCCTTATTCCTGGTTCAAGTAAAGTCTTATCTCCTCTAAATTTATTGATAATGAGACCCTTAATCCTAGCCCTTTCATGAGGCTCTAAAAGCATAACCGTACCATAAAGTGCAGCAAAGGACCCACCCCTGTCTATATCTGTTACCAAGAGTACTGGAGCATCTGCAAGCTCTGCCATGCCCATATTTACAAAATCATCTTTTTTCAAATTTATTTCAGCTGGACTTCCTGCTCCTTCAATGACCACTACATCACTTTGGGCTTCTATTTCTTTGTACTTTTCTTTGATCATTTCTTTAAAAGTAGGTCTGAGTCTCATATAATCCTTTCCACTCATATTTTCTGTTTCTTCTCCATTTATCACTACCAATGAACCAGTATCAGAATTTGGTATTAGTAGTATAGGATTCATATGATGACTTGGTGCTAAGCCTGCAGCCCTAGCTTGCAAAGCCTGAGCTACTGACATCTTTTTCCCTTCCTCAGTTATATAGAACTTGGAGCTCATATTTTGTGACTTAAATGGATATACTTTGAATCCATCTTCCCTAAATATTCTGCAAAGCCCAGTACACATAAGACTTTTCCCAGCAGATGAAGTAGTACCTTGAACCATAATACGATACATTTGCTTGCCTCCTTAATAAAAAAATCCCCTAGTAGTCTCGGGGATTTTTATCATTTGTAAATATATGTAAACATATAAAAAATGGTCACTCTTCCCACCGAAGATTTATTACATCTTAAATAGGCAGGTCTCCTGGCTTATGAATCATCCTTATCAACACCTTCCCAGATTTTTCCAGTGGTAAACTCGTTGATTTCGTCATCAATTACAGTAGCGGGGGCTGCATGGGATTTTTAACCCATTTCCCTTTTAATCTATTTGAACCTAATTTATAAATTATTCAGTTTGCCAGTATAATACCATAATGCTTATTAAATTGCAATTAGATATAAATTCTTATATTGTGATTGGCAACAATAGCTAAAAAAGCAAAGTAAAAACCCCTTTGGATTTGCCTTAGCTATTATTTATAACACTTTTGCAGAAACTCAATAGCATCTTTTTCATCAAGTGGTTTGCTCATAAGGTATCCTTGTATTTTATCACAACCATGCTTTTTTAGGTATTCCTTCTGTTCCTCGTACTCAACTCCTTCAGCAATTGTAGAATGCCCAAGTTTATGGGCCATTGAAATAATATCACCGGTTATAGCTTTATTTTGGTCTGGATCTAATAAATTATCAATAAAAGACTTGTCTATTTTCAAGGAATCAACTTTTAATTCTTTCACTCTAGATAGAGAAGAATAACCTGTTCCAAAGTCATCTATGGATATGTGCATCCCTGCATCTCTAAGTACTTCTATTATGTTATTAATATATTCATAATCAGAAGCAAAGACTGATTCTGTAATTTCAATACTTATATTCCTTAGATTGACTTGCATCTGATCTATTAATTCAAACAATCTATCTGTGAAATTCGGACTTAAGAGCTGTATAGGGGATATATTAATGGAAACAACTATATCATTATATCCCAGCTCCATTAATTTATTTATAAAATTGAATGCTTTGACAATGACCTTTTCACCAATCGGAATAATCAATTTGCTTTTCTCAGCTACTGGAATGAACTCAACAGGTGATATCAATCCATGCTTATTTGTATTTAATCTGGCCAAGGCTTCAAAGCCACAAATTGTACCTGTTTCTAAATTCATTATTGGGTGATATTGCAAAAACAGCTCATCATTAGTATTAGTGTCAGTGGTTATAGCAGTGAGCGCTTCTATAATGAATCTTTCACGGCTTACAATATCCTCTAATATTTCATCATAAAAACAAATTTCAAAATACTTTCCAAACATACTAATAGACCTTTCTGACGCAATTAGGAGTCTTCTTAATAGTATATCAATTTCAAGCTTATTCTGATCCTGATCAATTTCCAGGACCCCAATCCCTCCTCCTATTCTGTCTGTTGCAAATAAAGACTCTAGAGTATCTGCGATAGCATCACAAAACTCAATAAGTTCCTTTTTATCTCTGTAGTCACTAAAATAAAAAACAAATCTACTTTCATGTGTTTGGAACAATAAACGATTATTACTACAAAGCTGCATAAGAACTTGGGAGGTTCTTTTTATTAGGCCCTGGGTGTATATAAAGCCATAATTAGCTGTTAGAGATTGAATACTACTTAAATTAATGCTAATAAGGGCTCTTTTTGACCATAACTTGTGTTTGGCGTCTTTTGCAAGAAAATCTTCCAAGTATTCACGATTGTATAAACCTGTCCATCTATCGTGCTCACTTAAGTACTTTCGTTCAATCTCTATTTGCTTTCTTTCTGTGATATCCTGAATAAGACATATATGATTAAGTTTGTACTTTCTTATGGGAGCAAGAGCTGCAACAACCATATGGACCCACACAAGGGACCCATCAGGCTTAATATATCGCTTTTCCATTGAATAGCTATTGATTTCACCAGCTTGTAACTTTGTGAAATTATTCATATCTTCTTCCAAATCGTCTAAATGTGTAAGCTTTACCCATCCTGACTCGATCAGATCTTCTTTTGTTATACCTGTGATTTGCTCATAGGCTTTGTTAATTCTTATAATAGTATTAGTTGAATTTTCCGAATCAGATCTATATGTAATTGCAATGCCAATTGGAGCTTGTTCAAAAACCATATCAAAAGTAAGGGTCTGCTCATCCAGCTGTTGTTCCAAGGCTTGCTCAGCACGCAATAATGCAACATGAACATCAATTCTTGCCTTCAACGAAGCCATATGAATTGGTTTTCTTATGTAGTCTACGGCACCAAGTTCTAGGCCCCTGATTTCATTATCCAACTCATCTTGATTGGTCAAAACTATGGTCCTTATCTTTCTAAAACCCTCATCATTATTTAGAGACTCAAGAACCTGAAATCCGTTCATATTAGGCATATTGATATCAAGTATGAGTATGTTAATCCCCTCATCCCTTTCAAGTACTTGCATAGCTTCCATACCGTCACAAGCAGTCAAAATAGTGTATTCACTTAGCATACTTTTTATAATCATCCTATCTGATGCCGAGTCGTCAGCAATTAAAATTTTAATTGGCATTGTCACTCCTCCTTATTTATGATACCCTATCTCCTATTTCATAAAATTATTCTACTTCCTCAAGAAGTTTTCCTAATAATTTTGAGAACTTCTTATGTAATTCTAGTATTTCATCTTCTTTTTTTTCATGTAGGGCTATCTGTAATGATATAGCTACATCATGTAGTGTTTTAGCTCCTATACTTCCAGAACTACTCTTTACTTTATGTACTATTTGTATAGCTTCATCATATCTCTTTTCGTAGACGGCAGCTTCAAGCTTGTCCAAGGTATCTAGGTTTTCCTTATGGTACTCTTTCAAGACCTGATGAAATAGATCTATATTCCCCCCCCATATTTTTTAATCCCAACTGCCGGTCAAGGACCACTTCATCCAAATCAGACTCATTATCAAGGATAATGTCCTTGACGGTTTGAATAAAGTACTCAGGATTAAAAGGCTTGCTGATGTAATGGTATATCCCACTTTGCTGGCATTTGTCACGTACGCCAAGAACAGCGTCTGCTGTCATTGCTATGATAGGAACACTAGGTGACAGTTTTCGTATTTTCTCCGCTGCCTCATATCCATTCATGACTGGCATGTGTAGATCCATTAATATCAAATCAATCCTGTCGCTATGGTCCAAATATTGTTCTACCCCTTCTTTTCCATTGTTGGCAATTATTGAATTTATCCCTACTTGTTCTAATAGTGACTTGACTATTAGCTGGTTGGTTTTATTGTCTTCAACCACCAATACATGATAGGGCTTTTCATGGTTTATTGGTGCGAAATCCTTAGTTGATGATGGCTGAGACGCTGATACCACTTTGAGATTAAAAATATCAAAAATACCATTTAACAATATTGAGGGAATGATTGGCTTCTCAATACCTATATCAACACCATACTCATTAAGTCTATCAAATAAATCTTCTCGCATCATTGGCAATAGCATCATGAACTTTGGAATTTTATATATTTTATTGTTATTACGTATTGCTTCAATAAATTTGAAGCCACCTTCAACTGGAGTATCATAATCAATAATAAATAAATCAAAAGGCTTGGCAAATTTTCCATTTGCAGCTTCAAGCATACTTAGGGCACTGGATTCTGAACTAGTAAGCTCACAGTTCATTCCATAACTAGCTAGATAACTTTCAATTAGATTAATATTGGCACCTGATTTTTCCAGGACCAGGGTCCTGACATCCCTGAAGTGATTAGCAGATAAGACTTTTTTATTAACAGCTTCCTTCTCTTCATCAACATTTAAGGATAGGTGAATAATAATAGTCGTTCCCTCTCCAGGTGTGCTATATACCCTTATATCTCCACCCATTATCTCAAGCAGATTCTTGACAATGGGCAGGCCTAATCCAGATCCCCCAAAACGCCGATTGATGCTGCTATCCCCCTGTTCAAAAGGTGTAAAGAGCTTATTCATATGCTCTTCTGACATACCTATTCCTGTATCCTTAATGGTAAATAAGATGTGGTATCTATCAACTTCCTTAGCCAATAATCGAACGTCCAATGACACCTCTCCATGGCTGGTAAATTTGGCAGCATTATTTAAAACATTAACTAAGATTTGTTGAATACGCTTGGCATCACCGAAAAACCAATTAGGAATTTGTGGGTCTTTTGATAATTGAAAACCAATCTTCTGTTCATCAATTTTGTAGGAAACAATATTGACTACATTTTGAATAACCATATCCATGCTGAAAGAGCTAATATCAAGATCAATTTTTCCTGCTTCAATTTTTGAAAAATCAAGAATATCATTTATTATACTCAGCATATTATTTGAGGCCTGTGTAATCCGATCAATATACATTCCTTGGGTCAAGGAAACTTCTGTTCTCTTCAGCAAATACGACATGCCGATTATAGTATTAAGAGGAGTTCTTATCTCATGGGACATCCTTGCCATAAAGCTAGATTTGAATTCATTTGCTTCTTCTGCTTCCCTTTTAGCTTCTTCCAAACTAAGCTGGATTTGCTTTCTTTGTTGAACCTGCCTTCGCAGCCTTACAATCCAGAAAAAAGATACTGACCATATGACAATACTTAAAGTAGCTACAATAATCAAGATGCGAATAATAGGCCCATAATCTACATCAGTATCCAAATCAATCCACTTCTTGTTGATGGCAAGTTTTTCGCTCTCGGTTATTGTGGCCATGGCTTTATTAAAAATGCTTACCAGCTCAGGCCAATCCTTTCTAACAGCAAAATATAAGGCTTGTTGTTTTTCAGGTTCAAAAGAAACAAATCTTAGATTGGTAAGTCCATGGGACCGTATCATATAATTTGTTGTGGCGAGGTTTCCAACAAATGCTTTTTCTGTCCCTGTTACTACATTTGTTAGTGCAGCTTCGACAGAATCATAGAGGCTTAGATTAATATTAGGATAGGACAATAAGTAACTATGATGGGAACTATTACGCTGTACAGCTACAGCTAATCCTTCTAAATCTTCTATGCCAGATATGTGGGTATCAATATCACGTGTTACAATCACTCTTTTATAATAGTAATATGGTTCAGAAAACAGGAAGTGTTTTTCTCTATCATCTGTTTTGCCTATGGCAGGTAAAGCATCAACATCACCAACAAGTGCCATATCATAAGCTTCAGGCCAAGCTAAACTCATAAATTCAAATTGTAATCCAGTCTTTTGACTCATTAATTCTAGATAGTCTGCAGCGATTCCCTTATATTCACCATCTCCATCAATAAACTCAAATGGCACAAAGCCAGGATCAACTCCAAGTCGAATCACTGGATGCTCCTCTAAAAAGCTAAGTTCATCCTCAGTCCAACTTATGCTATTATTAGAGGCAAAGCTAGGTGTAGCTAAGCATGTTAATAATATAACAAGGATGATTAAACTAATAAGATTTCTATTACTCATACCCACACCTCTTTCTTTTTAATGTCTATTTTCATCTGAAAATTATAATAATTTCTTTTGTCACAATTTTTAAAAATTGCGTGACTAGTAAAGATTTACATGCTTTACCTTTATTATACATTATTCAACAAATTATTACCAATATATAAAAAAGGTACTCTTTCTAGAGTACCTTCAGTTATCTTGTTATTGCAAGAGTAAATATTCTATTCTTGGTTCTTACCATATTGTAGGTCTATATCTATACACTAAACCTATCTACTAGCTCTTTCAGTTTAATAATTGTTTGTGCTAAATTGTCTGTACTACCAGATATAGTCTCTATTGTTGCAGCTTGTTCTTCCATGGAAGCTGATAGTTCCTCTGTGGTTGCTGCTGTTTCCTCTGTTATTGAAGATATATTTTGAATAGCTAATATTGCATCTTCTTTGTCGCTATCCACAGTGCTTAAGCCCTGGCGTAGTTTTTCTGTAGCTTGTATAGAAGTTAATATATAAGAAATAATATCTTCGAAGGATTTGATAGATTGATCTAATGTTATGTTTGCTTCCTTTATCGCTTCCTCTGAAGTATCCATATTTTCTTTTGTAGCCTCAACCTCTGATTGTATAGATTTCAATATGTCTCCTATTTCTTTAGTCGCATATCCTGTTTGTTCTGACAGCTTCCTTATCTCTTCAGCTACTACAGAGAATCCCTTACCCGCTTCTCCTGCCCTAGCTGCTTCTATAGCAGCATTTAATGCCAATAGATTAGTTTGTTCGGAAATACCTATAATGGTGCTCAATATAGTTCCAATAGAATTTGACTTTACTAGTAAGGAATTAATGTTTTCTGCTACAATACTGGAAGATTCACTGGTTATATTAAACTTGTCTACCATTTCGTTCATTGCTTTTGAGCCTTCTTCACTTATCCTCTGAGCATGCATTGAATTCTCTACAACTACTTCACCATTCTCTACAGCTAATTTAATTTCATTTGCTAGCTTCTCTAACTTCAATGAACCTGTTTCAGCATCTTGAGCCTGCTCCATAGAAGCTTCTGCTAATTCTACCACAGATGTAGTCACAGCATTTATAGATTCATTGGTTTCTTGAATAGCAATAGTAAGACTATTAGTATTACCAACTATATTCTCAGTAGTTTCCTCTATGCCTCTTATTACCTTTCTCATTTCCTCTCTTAAGGTCGCTGTTGCCCTAAATATTGATCCCACTTCATCTTGTCTATTAAGAATAGATTTGATTTCATCTGTTTGGTCTGTTTCTTGTAGGTTCAAGTTAGCTGTAGTATTTAATATATCAGTAGCAAGTACAATCGGTCCTGATATCTTTTTACCCATAATGAATGCTAAAATTGCAGCTAGGATTGCAGAAATTGCTATGACTCCTGTGATAAGCAAGGCAGTCGTAGTTACTTCTTCAAACACTTCACTTCTCGGTATTGTAAGCATAATGACTTTTCCATCATATAATGTCGCATAAGCCATTATTCTTTTAACTCCACTGAATTCCACATCTGCCAAGCCTAAGGTATTTACATCAATTTCATCTACAATCGAGTTAAATTGTCCATCATTGTATGTTCTAAGATTATGACTATTATCAAGTGTAGGATGAATTACATAATCATAATCCTTATTAACCAAAAATGCATATCCTGTATCATAAAGCTTTATATTTTCTATATCTTCTTTAATTTCCTCTACATTCATGTCTGCTCCCATAGTTCCAATTGTAATACCATCTATAACTATAGGCATTGAATAGGTCATTACATTCTGGTCAGCATTATTAACATAAAAATCGCTCCAGAAGGCCTTTCCTTCTTTAATTGCATCGTAATAAAAAGAAGCATTTGGATCGTCTTGACTCATACCTGCAATGTTAGTAGGAGTGGCATGCATAAGATTACCATTTTCATCTAAAGCCGCCCAAATTCCTTCTGACTTACCCGTATACTCTGGATCAAACACTATATATAAACCTGCATTTTTCCTGGTTTCTTTGGCCATTCCTTGAACTATAGGACTTATTATGCTATCAGTATACTCTTGTAGATACCCTTCTTCGTACAATCTTGATATCTCTATAGTCCCATCAACTATATTATACATATTGGACACTATTGTTTCATAAAGTGCTAAGTCTTCATTGATGGCATTTGCATATACTTGTGTTGTAGCAATCAGATTATCTCTTGCCTCTTTCTCAATCACATGTGTGCTTCTAAAAATACTTGAAACCCCAACAATTACAGACATGGCTAGGGAACATATCAAAACTGTTAGAATAATTCTTGTGCTAATTTTTTTCATTTTTCACCTTCCTATAAATGTATATATAAACCTTCCCTTATTTACCCATCTCTATAATTTTATCACTTGGTCTAAGCTATTTCATTTATTGATTTCTCCAAATATTTAAGCCTATGATTAATATATTTACCCATTATGTACCAAAGACCTATCCCTTGTAGTTAAATCTCAGCAATTATTCGTAAAATATGTAAAGCCTGCCCTCTTTATTGAGGTCAGGCATTGAGTCCAACTGAATATTGTAAATTGGCGTAAAAGTAACTTGAGTATTTGAAAGCAGAGCAAATTTTGGAAAGGAAATGGTCCATTCCCAACCCTCGGAATCTATAAGTTGGATTACTTGCCCCTCTTCTTCAGGAACATATTCGAATACTAGCTTTTCATCCTCAAGAGCTACAAAGTCAGCATTAGCTATTGTCCGGTCAAGAGAAATTACTGGTATACTTTCTCCATCAACAATTTCTACTTCGCTATCATCCAAATTATCAAAGTTCTCATTATCCTCTGTGCCAGGTAGTTTTTCCTCATCTTCTGCCATTTCTAATTCCGAAGGCATACTTGTACAGCTGGATACTATTAACATAATTGCAACCAGTATGACTACTGCCTTTTTCATAGCAAGTACCCCCTTGTTTGAAATCAATAACTCCCTAATTACCTACCTTATTTCATTTATTTTTTCAACTGTTCTCACGCTCATTGCAATGGCTTGTTCCCTAGATGTATTGGCATAGCCCATTGCAGCTTGAGTCTGAGTCACAGCACGAGGCATGAACTTTCCATCGCTACCCTTGATAATACCAAGTTTAGCTATATATAGGCAGTCATTTAATGCCCAGCCTGAGATATCTGCCTGATCAGCAAAAATTGGCGCTCCCTCAGTTGAGTAGTCTGCATTTGGAGCAATTAACTTGATTGTACGAACTAGCATGGCAGCCACTTGCTCCCTGTTAATAAGAGTCTTAGGTTCAAATGTTGTAGGACTTGTGCCTTTTACAATACCTAATTGATAAGCTGTTAATATCTTTGAATTTTGTGTGTCAGTAAATGGGTTTGGACTAGCTGGGCTTCCCATATTGCCAGATGCTTTCTGATACATTAATAGGGCAACCTCTGCAAATTCCTCACGAGTAATTGGTTTTGTCATATCTGCACCTTGGAGAATTTCAGGTATAAGTCCTTCATCTGCTGCTTTTTTCAATTCAGGTGTTGCCCAATCACTGGCAGTACTCCAATATGGTGGATTTCCAATCTCAACTATGTTGGAATATTCGGAGTAAACACGATTATTCATCCAGCCTCCCTCATATCCCCACAAGGTATAAAAACGTGCTCTAAAGTAATAAGCCTCGCTCTTAATATCTATTTCCTCTATCTTGGTTGAACTATCAAAAGGATAATATTCATAGTAACCATCTTCAAGAAAGCTTTCCAGGTAAGCAGACGTGTTCCAATAGCGTGATGGTCCTTCATTCCAGTCATAATCGCCATATTTATATTCGAACTGAACCTCTACTTCTGCAAAATTCTTTCCCACAAGTTCATATGAAGCTTCCAATATTTTTTCATTTAAATCTATTACGCTTTTAGGAACATCCAATGTAAGTTTAAAGTAAGGTACCCCGTCTGAATCTTCCTTCAGCTCAGCTCTTAGGTTAGTTGGCGCTTCAAGAGTAACAGCATCTCCTTCCCCAAATACTGCTAAAGGCATGGAGCCAATAAGCAGTAGTAAAGTTAAGATTAATACAAATCCTTTATTCTTCATTTACTTACTCCTCCTTGTAAAATTTTATTAGTAGTAGTCTAAGAACTTTTTCCACTCATTTTAGGATAGTATACTTTCCGATGAGAGGTAGTTCCTTTGCCTTCCCACCGAATCCATTGATTAGACCCATAATTCCAAGTATCAGAATACCAATTCCATAGATTGGAATAAGCAACCAACCTATTACAGGAATGATGCCTAATACAACATTCCCTGCAATACCTGCAATCAAAAGTAGTAGTCCTTGGTTTGCGTGAAATTTGGCATATTTGGATTCAGGACAGACAATCAGCGGTAGAAAGAACAGTATATATGCAAGTCCTGCCATGGTTTTGTTGTTTTCAATATCCTCTGGGGTATAGATATTTTCTTGTGTTGAATCCATTTCTTGTTTTAAATTTTTTTGCTCAGTCATCATTAATCCCTCCTAAGTTTTTATCTTTACAATAAGGTACATTTTCAAAGCGTAAAAAGATTCATATCATTCCTCCCTTGTTTCATATAAATCTCGAAAATTGATAATCAGTTCTGCTCGTGAGTTTACATTTAGCTTTTTGTAAATGGCTGTCTGATAGGTATTGGCGGTGGAATATCTAATGTTTAGCTGTTTAGCAGCTTCCTTGAGATTATAGCCTCCTAATAAAATGTAAAATGTTTCTTTTTCTCTGGGTGTCAGACTTTCCACCAATTTTGCCTTTTCATCAGGTGTAAGATTAAACTTCTTTCCATAACGTGTTTCAGAACTAGTCACAGTTGTTTCTTTTTCATCCTTGTCTCCTGATTCTGATTTTGACTTCGATAGCATTACTTTGATCCTATCCATGAAGCCCAAGCAAATCACCTCCAAAATTAACCTATGGTGTATACTAATAATATAGTTTAGAAATTCCATAAATTCACTTCATTAGTTCAAATGATACACGAAAAAACTCCCTCTCATTAGTTCTAATGAGAGGGAGTTAAGGCTTGATATTATGCTATTCTTTGTATTCCTGTAACAAGAGGAACAATTCAGTACGGCTATTAATATTTAACTTCCGATATATAGAAGTACAATAAGTATTGATGGTGGCATAGGCTTTGGACTGCATACCTGAAATCTGTCGGAGGGTATATCCATCAAGAAGTAGTATGCATACCTCTATTTCTGCAGGGGTAAGCTTATAATCCTTTAATTTGGATTCTAGTCTCGAATACTGACTGATATCCCCCCTGTAGGAATCATCAATCCATTCCCCTGAATATAGCATCTTTATAAAGAAGGGTGAAAGGATAAAAAACAGAATTATAATACAAATCGAAATAAAGGCCATTAATATAGATGACACCACCATCTCGCTCTGACCCGTAACTTTTACAAAAAGTAATGAAAGTAAATAACACAAGGAAGAAATTAAAAAGGCAGTCCGATAAAAAATAATGCTTCTGAATTTTTTTATCATAAAGCCAGCCAAATAATATATGTTGACAATACCAATGGAATAGGCAACACCGAAGCAAAAAGCAGACACTAACCCAACATCTGGATACTGCATTCGTACTATATCTACCACAAAGCCAAGGGCTAAAAATGCAATAGAAATATTGAGCATGGTGCAAATGTTTATGGAAAAACGAGATTGCAAAAGCAGAATTACAGCAAGGCCTACTAATATACCAATGAAATAATAGGTCTCTATCTGACTTCTCGCTAAACCGCTCATCTGCTCAAGAACACTTGGCGCAATCACATCATTTAAGGCAAATACAATATAAATTACTGGCATTAAAGAATATGCCTTTTTAGGTGCCTTTACTTTTTCAAGGGAAGGCACTGTGTCAGCATGCGTCTTAATATAATATGTGCTAAAGACCAAAGCCAACATAATGAAGAAAATTAGAATGCTTATAGGATGCAGTATAAGTTCACTACTGCTTAGTTTCGGTTTTATATACATCAATACCTTAGGAAGCAACACAACAAGAATCATAGAATAAAGTTTTTCAGAATTATTGAGGACCATAAAAAAAGCATATACATGGGAGATCAAAATGTGCCCAATACAAGGTACAGCAATGAGCATAATTATTCTTGAAGGAAGACCTGGTCCAAGAAGCATTACTGATATAAAGCATACCAAGGTAACAATAACACTGTAAAATGAGGCGGGAACAAATATTTTCCCATCAAAAAGAATCGGTATCAAACTACCTGAAATCAGCATGACAATAAAGTAAAAAGATGTGTCACCTACAATCTCTTCAAAAAGACTTACTTTCAGTGCAAAGTTTCCCATTGGAAGAAAATATGCATAAAGCCATACAGAAACGGCAATCCATCCCCCAAAATACGGTAAGTTTTCCCTTGTGATTGATTTGATGCTAAGCTTGTTTGCAGACGAAAATGCAAGCCCCATAAGGTTTTTAAAATCAATCTTATGTTCTCTCATCTCTTCCCCCCTATGCACCTATGATCTTTGAGTGAATTATTGTAATTTAATTATAATACATTGCTAATAAATATAGAAGTAAAATCAGTAGTATATCTATATTTATGATTATTACTAATTATTAGATATTGTGAATCTCATTCTTTGATTAAGCAATAACTATAATCATAATTAAATAATCATTTAAGACAAAGTGATTTACTATCACGATGAATCTCAATTTCGTTAACATAATAAACTACTACTTGAATATGAACATTAGTTCTGGTATTATTGTATTATTAATAATGATTTATAATGTTAAATATCTACTTTGTATGATATTATACAAACAATATAGAAAGGGATAGAGAATGACAAAAAACATATTGGTCCAACCATTCCTTAAATGGGCTGGAGGAAAAAGACAACTACTAAAGGAAATTACAAAGTATACACCTCAAAAATTAACTGGTACATATTATGAGCCTTTTCTGGGTGGTGGAGCAGTATTATTTTACTTACAGCCTAAGAAAGCTATTGTTAATGACTTTAATACCGAGTTAATTAATGCTTATGAAGTAGTAAGAGAAAATGTAGATGAATTGATCCAAGATTTAAAAACACATAAAAATACATCTGATTATTTTTATAGCATAAGGAGTTTAGATAGAAGTCCAGATTATAAGAATTTAAGTAAAATTCAAAGAGCAAGCAGACTTATTTATTTAAATAAGACGTGCTATAATGGACTATTTAGAGTCAATTCAAATAATGAATTCAATACCCCCTTTGGTAACTACAAAAATCCAAATATAGTTAACGAACCAGTATTAAGGGCTGTAAGCAATTATTTGAATAGTGCTGATATTACTTTTCTCAATGGAGATTTTGAGGTTGCAGTAAAAGGTATCAGAAAAGGTGCATTTGTATATTTTGATCCACCTTATATGCCTATAAGTTCAAGTAGTTCTTTTACTGGATATACCTTAGATGGATTCAATCAAGCTGACCAAAAAAGATTAAGAGACCTTTGTATTAGATTAAAAGAAAGGGGGATAAAATTTCTTTTATCCAACTCAACTGCACCTTACATCTTAGACCTATATAATGATGAAGAACATTTTATAATTGAATATGTCGGCGCTAAGAGAGCCATTAATTCTGTAGGGAAATCTAGAGGAGAGATAAAAGAAGTTTTAGTTAGAAGCAATGACTAGTAAAAACGAAAAGGCTTGGAGACAATTATTTGGGAAGTATAATATTCTAAAAACAGTAAATCAAGATGGCTATTTTGAAATCTCAGCAAATCAGATTAAAGAATACCGTGAACCTAGGTTAATGACCAAATTTGACCAAAGATCTAACCTTCCAGATATATTTCTTAGTAACAACTTATCTATACTACCTATTACTCGAGGCAGTTACATAATTGCAAAATTTAATGCCTATGAAGATGTAAATTATGCAGATGTTGAAACTAACACATTTTCTATACCAGGTTATATTGAAACCCTTGATCCTCAACATATCTATTCTGAAGCTAATGCATTAAATACTGTATTTGTTGGACAAGTTATTCATCATATTTTAGAGGAAGAGGAGGTCTATCAGACTATATCAGGTAGAATGGGTACTGGAGTGTTTGGTTTTAATATTGATACTGATACTGGAAGTTTAAATTTATCAGTTCATAACAGTCAATGCGAAATTGATGCTGGCTTCGAAAGTCCAAATAAACTATTATTACTTGAAGCTAAGAATTTTAGAGTTGATAATTTTCTTATTAGACAGATGTATTATCCTTATAGATTATGGGCCGAAAAGGTTAATAAGGAAGTAATACCTGCTTTCTTTACCTATTCAAACGACATTTTTAGTTTCTTTATATATAGATTCAATGATAAAGAAAGATATAATTCTTTAGAACTTGTTTCACAGAAAAATTATATTTTGGAAGAAGAACCAATAACCATAGAAGATATTTGCCATATACTGCAAAAATCAACTATCGTACAAGAGCCAGATATCCCTTTCCCACAAGCTAACAACTTCCTAAGAACCATAGACCTTCTTTCATTATTAATGGAAGGAGAATTAACTAAAGATGAAATAACTACTAATTATGACTTTGAACCAAGGCAAAGTAATTATTATGCTGATGCAGCTAGATACTTAGGTTTAGCTAAAAAGACTGGTACTCGCTCAAATCCAATTTATGAACTCACTCCATTAGGTAGACAGATTATGAGTAAAAGACATAGAGAAAAAATGCTTGGTATAGTTGAAACAATACTACAACATGAAGTGTTTAACAAGGTTCTTAAAAAATATATTCAATCCTTTTCTCCAGTTACAATAGAAGAAATTGTAGAAATTATGAAAACCTCATATATATTTAACGTTAATAAGAACAGTACTATTTTTAGAAGAGCATCAACTGTTAAAAAATGGATCGAATGGATTTTAGAATTGATAGAATAAACTCAATTTATCCTCTAATGAAGAATATTAATCAATATCGCTTGAATAATAAATTATAAGGAGCTAAAAAAATATGGTACTTAAACGTTGCTCTAGTAGTAATTTACCGAACAAGAAACTTGGTTCTAAAATTAAATTCAGCCTACTGGATAATCTTGATAATGGTGCAAATTTTATCTTGGATGATTGCACATCTTATGGCAGTATGAAATCTTCTGATATTAAAGAATGGGAGCCAAAATATTTTAAAATGGAAGCAACTACCGTTTGGAGCTTCAGAGATAGAGGAAGATGGGCTACTCACAGTGGCAAATATAGGGGTAATTGGTCCCCCTATATTCCAAGAAATTTGATATTGAGATACTCAAAAGAAGATGATATCGTTCTAGACCCATTTTTAGGTAGTGGCACAACTTTAATAGAGACAAAATTATTAAAAAGAAAAGGAATAGGCATAGATATAAATCCTAATGCTATTGACTTTGCAAAAGATAACTTAAGATTTAATAAAAATATTCAGTATGAACCAAATATCTATCATGGGGATTCAAGAGATTTAAAAATGTTATCTAATGATAGTATTGACCTAATATGTGCTCATCCACCTTATGCTAATATAATAAAATATAGCGAAAATATAGATGGAGATCTTTCACTATTAGATATAAATGAATACCTTGTGGAAATATCTAAAGTTGCTAAAGAACTTTTCCGAGTACTTAAGAAAGATAAATATTGTGCAATACTTATTGGTGATACCAGGAGAAATAAGCATATGATACCTTTAGGATTCTATGTTATGCAACAATTTCTTAGAGCAGGATTTGTTCTTAAAGAGAATATTATAAAAGAGCAACATAATTGCAAAGCTACTGGTTTCTGGTATAAGAAAAGCATTGACCATAATTTTCTGCTTATTTCTCATGAATATTTATTCGTATTTAGGAAGCCATAGGGGAAGTATTAAATGTTACTTGTTCTCCCTATTTTCATTGGTTCAATCACAAACTATAATTATAAAAACAACTCTATTGGAGAACCTCTCCTTATTGCTACACTCAAGTTTTACATATATATTCATAAGATTTAAAAAATGCACTTGCTGTTATGGCCTCGTCCTCTGTTAGTTTATTGGAGTCTAATATCTCAGCAAGTTCCAATTTTACATCATCAAAGAATCTATCATTTCTAAAAAGATATGCTAGATTTCCACCTTCCTCGGGGTTCAGGTGTAATGCTTTAAAGAATTTAGTCCTATCCTCCCTATACAATTTTAAAACAATATGACTAAACTCCTCTACATATGATCCATCAGGATTATTATATAACTTTTGTATTAATGATATTTCTTCTACATTAAACTCTGTATTTCTTAAAAATGCAAATATCTTTTTAACTTCATTTGGGTAATAATTATTTAGCTTAGTCCAATCAGCCCAGTATAGTTCATCTAACAATTCTTTTCTCTCTTCAGCAGAAAGTAAATCCTTGTTAATCAAAGCTACTAACCTTTCCATATGAACCTCCTATTCAGTTTAATATATTATTACCCCATTTTTCGATTTACTACTTGTAAAAATCCATCCTCTTTATTTGGATTCGTCTTGGTTTGGGTTATAGTCACTATAACGATTAAAATAGACTGTAGGTGTTAATGAAGTAAAGTTAGCGTCTGTAAATAGTATATCCGCTTTCATCCTTATTTGAACTTCGTTAAGAATCTTTATTAAGTAAGTTCTATCATCTTCATCTATTACAAATTCAACACCATATCTGTATAAATTATCTCCTAGTTCTTGATCCCATACTAGTTTTCCGTTAACCTTAATGTCCTCTTCCAGTACCTGAGTTTGAAATTGGACAAGGAAATCTTTATCAAGTGGTAATCTGATATTAGCTATAAAACACAAGCCTCCTGGTCCAATATTTTTAACTAGTATCTTTGAATTTCCAATGTCTATAGGTCTTCCTTCAATCTCTTTAATTGTTAAATATGCTTCTAGATATTGAATGAACTCTACTCTAAAATATTTTCTTCTGTTATCAAAGGACATATCCTTGCTTGTTAACATTGGCTTGCATTCTTTAGTTTTTAAAATCTTTTCAAAATCTATTATAGGAAGTGGTCTACTATATATATAGCCTTGTCCTAGATAACACTTAAACTCTTTTAGGCTTCTTAATTGAGCCCATTCTTCGATTCCTTCTGCAACTAGTTTTATATCAAGGTCTTTAGCTAAGTTAATAATGTTCTTAACAACAATTCTAGTAGTTTCGTTTGATATATCTCTTATAAAAGATTCATCTATCTTAATAATATCAATATCGAAACGAGTTAAATATGATAAAGAGGAATAACCTGTCCCATAGTCATCTAAAGCTACTTGAACTCCTAGGCTTTTTAATCTCCTTAAATTAGAGATTACCATTTTTGAATTCTCTAACAAGGTATTTTCTGTTATTTCAACTATTAATATGCTAGGATCCACATTGTACTCTTGTATTATTTTTTCAAAATTTTCAACAAAATTTCTTTCCATAAACTGTATAGGTGAAATGTTAATTGAAACATTTATGCTAGGTAGATTTGAATCTTGCCATTTCTTTAGGTTCTTAAGAACTTCTCTTAGCATCCAGTTTGAGATATCTATGATACAGTCAGTTTCTTCAGCTAATTCTATGAAATCTGTAGGATAGACTAGTCCCCATTGAGGGTGCTCCCATCTGATTAATGCTTCTGCTGCTAATATCATATTGGTTCTTAAGTCTATAATAGGTTGATAATAAGCCCTTAGTTGATCCTTTTCAATGGCTGATTTCATGTCACTTATTAAAGAAAACTCTTTATAGCTTTGAATATCCAAATCGGAGAAGAAATACACATATCGGTTTTTCCCTTCTTTT
>JAAYNS010000202.1 GCA_012520755.1 Tissierellia bacterium | reverse complement strand
TTTATACTTTTACTTTTTCAAAGCAATTCGCATAGAACTTTTCTTTACAAAGTGTCTTTCATGTTCAATGTAGTAAGAGTATCCTCCATTGACTTCTTAAGCCTGTCTTCAACTTCTTTATAGTTATTAGTATTTAATGCTTCCTCAACTGGTAATATCTCATGTGCAAAACTGTTACCATTTGAATACCTGTAAATCCATGTTGGAATATATTCCACATCTTTGATTGTGGCTTTTTCATCTTTCTCAATATTCAATAATACCATAACACCATCTTCAGTATAATGGTTGTCCGTATTTGACTTTCTCTGATTTGATAAAAAGTTTCCCATGGAATATATTATATATTTATCTTCATCTTCATAATTTATAATTCTAGCCTCTTGAATTACATGAGGATGACTACCTAAAATAATATCCGCTCCCCATTCAATCATCTTATCACCAAGTTCTACTTGATAGCTAGATGGATGCTTTTGATATTCATTACCCCAATGAATAAATACAATGGTTAAATCTACCTTATCATCTAGCTCATTTATGTCATTTTTAATCAATTCTTCATCAATTAAATTCACCATATAAGATTTATTGCTTGGTAATAATGATTCAAGCCCATTAAGTCCGTATGTATAGGATAATAAACCTAGTCTAATATTATTGATTTCTTTGATTAGCCCCGCCCTTTGCTGGTCCTTGTATGTTCCAATACTTTCAAGACCATAATCATTAATTGAGTCTATGGTAGATATAATCCCATCAACTCCTTGGTCTATACTATGATTGTTTGCAGTGGATATTACATCAAATCCGGCATCTTTCAATGCTTTAACTGTTTCAGTTGGGCTGTTAAATCTAGGAAAGCCACTAAAACCTCTATGATTTCCAGCTACCACAGTCTCAAAATTTGCTAAGGCTAAGTCACTGTTTTCAATGTGTTTTTTTACATATTTAAATGAGTTGCTAAAGTCATAAGTATCGTTAGTTTTCGCTCCTTTTACCTGAGGCATGTGGAACATGATGTCTCCCACAGCCAAAATAGTAATCTTATCTATTTGTGGTTCCTCATCAAGTGGATCTTCTACGCTTTGATTGTCCACTAGTTGAACATTATGCTCAACCACTACTTCAACGCTTTCTTTGTCTGCTATTTCTATACTATTACACCCTGAAAAAATAACTAACAAAGCCATACTAATAATTAAAATTCTAATTATCCCTTTCATTATGAAAGCCTTCCCTTCAAACTATCTTTTTTATTTTGCTGTGCTTTTTGTAGTTATCTGAGTTACTTAATAACATACAATTTAGATTTAATAACAAAAGTAATATAGGCAATTGTGACAGGTAATAAAGTTAATAAGATTCCTAAATCTTCAGTGAATCCATTTCCCTTTGATAGAATTACACGGATGATAAAATATGTATTTAGAGCAAGTAATATTACCATAGAAACAATAATAGTAATTCCACCTATTGATGACCTGGCACGCATTTCTGAAATTTCTTTACTTGTTTTTGTATGAAATTCTTCCATTTCTAATTTTAAATCTTCTATTAATTTATCTCTATTTGTTATACCTTTATATAATAATTCTAATTTTTCTTCCAAGCTGTAAGCTACATTATCAAGTTCTTCAATTGAAGAAAGGGACTCAAATAGCCCTCTTGGATAAACCTTATCAACTTTCAATAAGATTCCTATAGACATCAATAAAGACAATTTTGAATGAGTAATATTTAAAGAGTTAAAATCAACCTTATTGTTTTTATCACGACTTTGACTACTATAATTGGATAAAAAGCATACTAAATCATTTAATAAAACATTTGACTCTGTTTTTATATCTAAATTGGATGGAATGTCTAATAGAAACCTAGTTATTGAAACAACAGTAGGTATTGTTGCTTCACTTTTATCAAAGAAATCTGGTCTTTCCTTATATCGTTGAAAAATTTGAAAATATATTTTTTCATATTCTTCAGGTGAGATTTCAATTTTAGCTCCTAATATTCTACACATGTTTATATCATCTAATCTACGTACAATAGTCCCTAATGAATTGGCTAGCTCTTGGTCCCCATAATCTATTGCTGGTATACAAACATCCTCAATTCCATCACTAAGTAATACCTGAAGAGTTAAGCTGAAATCTTTACATCTCTTGTCTCCTACTAAAAACTTGAGTTTATCCAAAATAACATCATCTATTTTCTTGTCTTGTTCAGAAATTTTAATTAACCATGCTGCCATTATACCAGTTACTGGATCTTGTTTAATAGAATTATTCGCTACCCACAATTGTGCTCTCTCATAAATCTGTTGCTTAAAGCTTGATATTATATCATTTAAAGATCCTGAACTATATGAAGAATTATTAAAAGATGAATCATTTACAGATACTATCACGTCATGAATATCGTGTAATAAAGCATTCTTAAACCAGTTAGAAACCTTCAAATCTGACAAAATCGAGTTAAATACTATATTATTCTTATTATAGTTTGTTTGCCCAACTAGAATATTTAAGTTCTCTACATAGATATCATCAATCCTACACGGATTTGCAACTACTAACTTAGATCCATTTTCTATTGCTTTTTTCATTATATTAATATCTAAATACTTATACTTTAGGTCATCTGACGGAAATATAAAGAGTTTTGCATGTTGAGCCAAATAATTGAATCTAGGATCATATTCTATATCGTCACAATCATAGTACTTAGTTACTGTTTCTATGCCAGATATACGTGTACAAAGCATATTATAATACTCTTCATTTGCTTGCCCATTCTTAGTTATAGATACTATTTTTGGAAGACCATAAATTGCATAATAAAGAATATTTGATGTTAATGCATCATCTTTTATCCAGTCAGCTGGGTATGGACACAAAACAAGTCTACCTTTGTTTTCATATGTCATTAAAGCAGTACATTTGGTTGGAGATTCAAGCCAAACCACTTTAGAGATTCTACTATCTGGAAGATCTGAAGCTAATTCAATACCGTTATAG
>JAAYNS010000201.1 GCA_012520755.1 Tissierellia bacterium | reverse complement strand
ATACTATAGATATTCTTTTTCAAATAAAATATTACTTCAATAATTTGCTTAATTTATTAATTGTTCTCTATTATCGTATATTTTATACATAATTAAAAATAGTAACAGGATATTATTTATTTACGTGGTTATATTAATATTGCAACAATTATTGTTGTAAAGGAGGATAAAAAATGGCTACTAGAAACAGTAATAAAATAGTTGTTCCTGAAGCTCGTCAAGCTTTAAATCAAATGAAGCTTGAAATAGCCAATGAACTTGGAATAACTAATTATGACAATATTGATAAAGGTAATTTATCTTCTAGGATTAATGGCTATGTTGGTGGATATATGGTTAAAAAATTAGTTGAAAATGCACAAAGGCAATTAACTAGATAGCAGTATAAATTTAGTAGAGAAGTGAATTTCACTTCTCTATTTTTCTTGGTAATATTATGATATAATTAACTTATTCTAATTAAAGGGTGATATAAATGGACTTATATAATACAGAAGACATAGCACAAAACAAATTACTCATTTTATATATTTTAAGTGTTTTACAAAACAAAATTACTAATGCAGAACTTACAGAATTAATCTTAGATAAGGGATATATGAACTACTTTGCGCTCCAACAATATATAAGAGAATTAATTGAAAGTGAGCTGATTGAAAGTGTAATTGATGAGGAACTTGAAAAATATGGCATATGTGAAAAAGGTGTTGTAACTCTTAAATTGTTAGAAAACAAGATTCCAGATAATATAAAAAATGAGCTAGAAAATAAATTTAGTTCAGATAAAAGAATAGCAGTTAAAGATACTGAAATTATTAGTGAGTACTATAAGAAAGAGAATAATCAATATACAGTTAATCTAAAGCTAGTGGAAAATGAAGATGTGCTTTTTAGTATATATCTTGAGGTAGCTACAGAAGAACAAGGAAAAGAGATCTGTAAAACTTGGAAGAATAATACAGAATCTATTTATAAAGAAATATTAACTTTGTTAGTAAAAGAGAACATTTAAAAAACCTTCTATATAATTTATAGAAGGTTAATTATTGTTCTTGCTTCACCAATCATATATAATGATCCACCAAATACAATTAAATCATTGTCATTAGCAAGTCCAATTGTTTTTAGCACTGCATCCTTTATTTCTTTTTCTACATAAACTTCTGGCACATACTCTTCAAATTCTTTTGCCAATAATTCAGCATCTAATTTCCGTGGCATTTTAACTTCAGTAACTACTGCCTTATCAGCTAAAGGTCCTAAAAGCTCAACCATTTTTTTATGGTCTTTGTCCTTCAAAATTGATACTCCCAAAATCAATTTGTCATACTTAAACAATTTAAGGGCATTTGACAAATTTTTTATACCTTGGATATTATGTGCACCATCAATTAAGAATGTAGGATTTCTTCTTAACACTTCAAGTCTTCCCTTCCATTTAGTAGCCTTAATACCCTTGTAAAGTTGGTCGTCCGTTATGTTTATTAAATTCTTTTCTTTTAATATTAAGATTGTGTAGATAGCAAGAGATGCATTGTAGACTTGATACTCACCTATCATTGATATTTCAATATCTTCTAATGCTGTATCTTTGTAATAGAAGTCAAATTTTGAGCCAAACTCAGTTTGAGACTTAATCTTAATACTGTCTATGGATTGTAAAAATAATTCAGAATTCATATCTTTAGCCACATCAATTATTACATTTAATGCTTCCTCTTCTTGTGGATATGATATAACAATCCCATTATTCTTAATTATCCCAGCTTTCTGATAAGCTATTTTATCAAGGCTATCTCCTAATATTTCTGTATGATCATAATCAATTGTTGAAATTACAGAGGCAAGAGATGTTTCAATGACATTTGTTGAATCAAATCTACCACCAAGACCTACTTCTAAAATAACGTAATCAACATTCTTTTGATAATAAAACATAAAGGCTATAGCAGTTACAATTTCGAATGTTGTAGGATGCTGCATACCTTGATTTACCATCAAATCTGCCTTTTCCCTTACTATTTCAGTAATCAGTGCCAAGTCTTCATCTGGAATATTTTCACCATTAATTTGAATTCTTTCATTAAATCTTTCTAGATATGGTGAAGTGTATAGGCCTACTTTATAACCTGCACTTTTTAAACAACTAGCTAAATAGGCACATGTAGAACCCTTCCCATTTGTACCTGAAACATGAATGAATTTTAATTCATTTTGGGGATTACCAAGTAACTCCATTAATCTTGTAATTGAGTATAGTCCCAATCTAGAACCGAATTTATCTTTGTCATTGATATAAGATAAGGCTTCTTGATAGTTCATTTTACACCTCTATTCATTTTTCTTTAAGTCATCAAGTCTTTCTAATACTTTATTTAGCATTTCTTCATACTTTATTTGTTTCTGTCTTTCTTCTTCTACGACATTAGCAGGAGCTTTTTTTACAAATCCTTCATTAGATAATTTACCTACTACTCTTTTAATTTCCTGTTCTAACTTTGTTTTTTCTTTTTCTAATCTTTCTATTTCTTTATCATAATCAATTAGGTCTTTTAATGGTAGAAAAACCTCACATCTATCAAGTACTACTGAAATATTATCTTCCCCTAATCCATCTTTAGTTTCAGAAATATTAACAGCATCCGCACCGGCTAAATTGATAAAGTATCTTTTGCCAGTTTCAATATATTTTGATATTTGGTCATCATTTGTAACAAAAACTGTGTTAGCTTTCTTTGAAGGAAGAATATTCATTTCAGCCCTTGCATTTCTAATAGCCTTTATTGCTGTCTTAATATATTCTACACCTTGCTCAGATTCTTCAAATCTAAACTCAATTTTGAATTTTGGCCATTCGCTTATTATTAATGCTTCATTATTATTAGGCAAATATTGCCATATCTCTTCTGTAATAAATGGCATAAATGGATGTAGTAATTTTAAGATATCTTTTAATACATATAGTAGTACTCTCTGCGCTACCATATTACTTTCTTTATCATCGCCATAAAGTCTAGATTTAACCATTTCTATATACCAATCGCAATAATCTTCCCATATAAACTCATAAATCTTTTGTGCGCTTAAGCCAATTTCATACTTATCAAGATTATCAGAAACATCTTTTATAACATCGTTTAATCTTGATAAAATCCATTCATCTTCTTTCTCTAAATTCTCTATTAGTATATTGTCATATGAAATATCCTCTTCTAAATTCATTAGAACAAATCTAGTTGCATTCCACAGCTTATTAGCAAAGTTCCTATTAGCTTCTACTCTTTCCGTATAGAATCTCATATCGTTCCCCGGACTATTTCCAGTAACCAAAGTAAATCTTAAGGCATCAGCTCCATACTTATCAATTATTTCAAGTGGATCTATCCCATTTCCTAAAGATTTACTCATCTTTCTACCCTGAGAATCCCTTACTAGACCTGTTATAAAAACATCTTTAAATGGAACTTCTCCCATTTGTTCAATACTTGAAAATACCATTCTGATTACCCAGAAAAATATAATATCGTATCCAGTTACAAGTACATTAGTTGGAAAGAAATAATCTAAGTCATCAGTTTTATTTGGCCATCCTAATGTTGAGAAAGGCCATAATGCAGATGAAAACCAAGTATCCAATGTATCAGTATCTTGTCTAATGTTTGTACTATCACATTTAGAGCATTTGTCTACATGAGTTCTTGATACAAGAACTTCACCACAACTATCACAATAATACACTGGAAGTCTATGTCCCCACCATAACTGTCTAGAAATACACCAATCTTTGATGTTTTCTAACCAATGCACATAAGTCTTAGCAAATCTTTCAGGAATAAAACTAAGTTCACCATTTCTATATGCTTCTAAAGCTGGTTCAGCCAAAGGTTTCATTTTTACAAACCATTGTTTTGAAATTAAAGGCTCAATTATAGTTTTACATCTTTCGCAGTGGCCAACAGCATTTTCATGTTCTTTTATTTCCACTAATAGATTATTAGCATCAAGATCTTTTATTATTTTTTCTCTAGCAACATATCTATCTAAACCTTCATATACTCCACCATTAGAGTTTATTGTGCCATCCTCTGCAATGACAATACACTGACCTAAATTATGCCTTTCCCCTACTTCAAAGTCATTCGGATCATGGGATGGAGTTATCTTAACTACTCCAGTACCAAACTCCATATCTACATATTCATCAGCAATAATAGGAATTTCTCTATTAACTAGTGGCAGTATAGCTGTCTTACCTATTAAACTTTTATATCTCTCGTCTTCAGGATTAACTGCTAAAGCAAGGTCTCCTAGCATAGTTTCTGGTCTTGTTGTTGCAATTTCAATGTATTCATCACTATCTTTAATAGGATATTTAATCTGCCAAATAAAACCGTGACTTTCTTCATGCTCAACTTCTGCATCAGAAATTGCTGTTTTACAACTAGGACACCAGTTTACAATTCTGTCTCCCCTATAAATAAGTCCTTTTTCGTATAATCTAATAAATACTTCTTCTACAGCATTGTTCAATTGGTCATCCAAAGTAAATCTTTCTCTTGACCAATCACATGATACTCCAAGTTTTTTTAACTGTTCTTTAATTTTTCCACCATATAGATGTGTCCAATCCCAAGCTTCTTCAATGAATTTATCTCTACCAAGTTCTTCTTTTGTTTTTCCTTCAGATTTTAATTTACCTACAACTTTAGCTTCTGTTGAGATACTGGCATGATCTGTACCAGGGAGCCATAGAGCTTCATATCCGTCCATTCTTTTCCATCTGGTCAATATATCTTGAATAGTATTGTTAAGGGCATGGCCCATATGTAAGCTTCCAGTGACATTCGGTGGTGGCATTACAATAGTAAATGCTTCCTTTTCCTTATCCACTTTTGGGGTAAAGTAACCATTATCATTCCAATATTTATATAGTCTATCTTCAAATTCTTTGGGGTTGTAAGTTTTTGATAAATTCTCTAACATCTAATTCCTCCTTAGTTATATCATAATATAACCCTTCATCCTAAAAAGGACGAAGGGCATCACGTTTACCTTAATTCCATCACTCTATAAAGGATTCTACAATTACTCCTTTTTCTAGATATAAGCTATTAGTTATGCTAATTATATTAATATTCGTTAACTTTGTCAATGTTATTCAATTTTTTTACTCCTAATATTAACATATATATTTAAATAATTAATAAAAGATATAATATTTATTATAACTGTTAAGGTAAGTAATATACCTATTAATTCATCAGGCAACTTAAATACTATAGCAGCAATTGAAATGTAAAAAAAGAATGTGGCAATTTTCCCAAACTTATTTGCTGGTATAACAATATTTTTCTTATTGAAAAAAAGCCTACCCCCACCTATTATTAGTAACAATTCTTTTACAGTGAGTAATTTCAAAATCCACATAGGTATTAAGCCCCTAAATGCATAAGTAGATAAAACTGTAAATGACATCAGTTTATCAGCTAGGGGGTCAAGGACGGCACCAAGTTTAGATCTCAAATCATACTTTCTCGCAATATATCCATCGGCTACGTCTGAAATCCCTGCCATTAGTAATATTAAGCCAGACCACAATAAGTAATTTTCTATTTCCGAATAAAATACATATAGGAAAACAGGTATAAGAAACATTCTAAAAATTGTAATTATATTAGGTATGTTCAACAATAAGATCCTCCTCAAAATAGTAACCTATAACTCAGATTAAGAATACTATGTAAATATCTAAACTATTTCAATATTATTATTATACAAGGAGGCACAAAGAGATGTCAAAGTTTTTTAAAAGTATTACGGTATTCCTAGTATTATTAATAGTACTAGGAACAGTATTAACTGGATGTGGGCCAAAATCAAATTTGAAAAAAATTAGATTAATGGAAGTTACTCACTCATTATTTTACACACCACAATATGTAGCCTTGACACAAGGTTTTTTTGAAGAAGAAGGATTAGAAATTGAATTGATAAACGGAAAAGGTGCTGATAAAGTAATGACTTCACTTATCAGTGGTGAAGCAGAAATTGGTTTCATGGGTCCTGAAGCATCTATTTACATTTATAACGAGGGGAGGGATAATTATGCCGTAAACTTTGCCCAATTAACTCAAAGAGATGGCTCATTTTTAGTAGCTAGAAAACAAGATGATGATTTTAAATGGGAAGATTTAAAAGGTGCTGAAGTATTGGGAGGAAGAAAAGGTGGAATGCCTGAAATGACCCTCGAATATGTAATAAAAAATCACGGCTTAAAAATTCCCGAAGATGTTAATGTAAGAACAGATGTACAGTTTGATGTATTGGCCGGAGCTTTTGTAGCTGGAGAGGGGGATTATGTAGCACTATTTGAACCAGTTGCAACTCAATTAGAACATGAAGGAAAGGGAGCTATAGTTGCTTCTATTGGCGAGGCAGCAGGATATATCCCATATACTGCGTACTGTGCAACTAACGAATATATAGAAAAAAACCCTGAAATAATTCAAGGTTTTACTAATGCAATACTAAAGGGGATGGTCTGGGTCCAAGAACACTCAACTGAAGAAGTTGCAATAGCTGTTCAAGATCAATTCCCTGATGTAGAAATTAAAGTCCTTGAGAGTTTAGTTGATCGATATAAATCACAAGACTCTTGGAAACCTGACTTGATAATAACAGAAGAAGGATTAAATCACCTTATGGATATCATGGAATTAGCTGGCGAGTTAGATAAAAGGGCTGATTACGAGAAAATAGTAACTACAAAATTTGCAGTAGAAGCAATGAAGAATATAGAATAATAATATAATACCGTAAGATTCTAGGAAGCTTACGGTATTATATTATTATTTTGGAATAAATCCAATTTTTTTATATACTTTTCTTAATGTTTTACCTGAAACATAAGCAGCTTTTTCAGCTCCTTTTTTATATACATCTTCTAAATAGTCTTTGCTATTAGTAAGCTGCAAGTACTTCTCTTGAATAGGCTTTAAACCTTCTATAACTACTTCTGATAAATCCTCTTTAAACTTTCCATAACCAATACCATCATATTTTTTTACCAATGATTCAACATCTTCATTAGAGAATACGGAATATATATTTAGGAGGTTTTTTAATCCTGGCTGCTCATCACAATATCTTATTTCTCCTATTGAATCAGTCACAGCTCTTTTTATCTTCCTATTAATGGTATCTGAATCATCTAATAAAAGTATATAGGCATTTTCATCATCATCAGATTTAGACATCTTAGACTCTGGATTCTGTAAACTCATTATTCTAGCTCCAAATTCACTTATTAATGGTTCAGGGACTTTAAAGGTTTCGCTATATCTATTATTAAACCTTTCAGCTAAATCTCTAGCAAGCTCAAGATGTTGTTTTTGATCATCACCAACTGGAACAAAGTCTGCTTGGTATAATAATATATCTGAAGCCATAAGTACAGGATATGTAAATAAACCAGCATTTAGATTTTCTTCGGATTTTTTAGCCTTTTCTTTATATTGAGTCATCCTATTTAATTGGCCCATATAGGTTATTGTGCTAAGAACCCATGATAGTTCACTATGTGCTGGAACATGTGATTGAATAAATAAAGTTGACTTTTCAGGGTCAATTCCACTAGCTATGTAAAGCGCTAAAACATCTAAAGTTCTCTTCCTTAAATTCTTTGGTATCTGTGGAACTGTTATTGCATGTAAATCAACTATACAATAATAACAATCAAATTCATCCTGTAAACCAACAAAGTTTCTAAGTGCGCCTATATAATTACCTATCGTTAAGGCACCTGATGGTTGAACACCACTAAAAACTTTTCCTTTTTTCAAAGCTCTCACCTGTCCTTTATGAATTATATAACAATTATTATATAGTTAAAATTGTTATATGTAAACTTTTATATCTATTACTCTGATAATATCATATTTTGAAAGGAACAATAAAGAAGTATATTAAAATAGTAGCAAATTGCCTTTTTACTTGCTTTTGTCTCATTAGCTTAATAATTTAACTTGAATAAGCAATATTTTCTTTTTATATCTTGATTAATCAGTAAGAACTCATTAAATATGTACATGCTTTTTAGAGTATTATGACTAACACAATGTTCTATAAGCTCTGTATCTTTAAGCAAAGTATCCTCAACCCCTAAGTTTCTTAAAAATTCATGTATTATCTCATGTCTACCTAACAAATATTTCCCAATTTCTTCTCCCTTTGTAGTTAGTTTAATTACTCCATACCTTTCATAGTCAATTAAGCTTAGTTTTCCCAATTTTTGTACAACTTTAGTAGTAGAAGAAGGACGAACATTCAATTTTTTTGACAATTGATTTATACGAGCATATCCTTCTTCCTTACATATTCTATAGATCATTTCTAAATAGTCTTCCATACTAGAAGTTAATAACTTTCTTTCGGTCTGCAATAACTCATAACCTCGAACTGTGTAATAATTATTATTTATCATCAAATATTTCAGCTCCTTTCATGTAACAATTTTTTCTGTGATTCATACCTTAATTATTAGATTACAAAAAGTTTCCCACAGCTAAATTTATGTTATAAGTCTCAAAATAATTAATAGAAAGGAAATTTGCCTATGAATAATAATTTAATTCCTCTTAATCAGTTACCTACTGGTTCATCTGGTAGAGTTAAAATGTTAACTGCCAAGGGTCTAATTCGAAGAAGATTATTAGATTTAGGATTAATTAATAACACAATTATTACTTCTCTAATGAGGAGCCCTTCAGGAGACCCTACTGCCTACGAAATTAGAGGTACTGTAATAGCTTTGCGAATAGAAGAAGCATCAAAAATTTTGGTTGAATCAATTTAAGGAGGTAAACAAATGGGATTGACAAATCAATCTACAGGAATTGGTACCTTAAAAGAAATGTTTGAATTAGATATAAAATCATCCGACGGTATTGTTTTAGCATTAGCCGGAAATCCTAACACTGGTAAAACTACTATTTTTAACAGTTTAACCGGATTAAATCAACATACTGGAAATTGGCCTGGAAAGACTGTAACAAACGCGCAAGGAAACTATTCATATCTTAATCAGAAATATGTCTTAGTTGACTTGCCTGGAACATATTCTTTGCTTGCTAACTCTGTTGAAGAACAAGTAGCTAGAGATTTCATATGTTTTGGAAATCCTAATGTTACAATTGTTGTTGCAGATGCAATTTGTTTGGAGAGAAATCTTAACCTAGTCCTCCAAGTTATGGAGATATCAAATAATGTAATATTATGTGTAAATCTAATGGATGAGGCTAGAAGGAAAAAAATTAATATTGATCTTGAAAAGCTTTCAGCACTATTAGGGATACCTGTAGTAGGGACATCTGCTAGAAGTGGTGAAGGATTAGTTGAGCTTAAGGAGATAATTAGAAAAGTTGCTTATGGTGAAATTAACCCTAAACCTATTAATGTTAAATATAATAAAATTATTGAAGACTATATAAAGGAAATGGAGCCTACTATTCAAGAAAATTTTGACGATAAAGTCAAGAGCAGATGGATTGCCCTCCATCTAATTGATAGTTACCATCCAGTATCAGAATTCCATATTGATAATGCTAATATTCAATTAATAAATAATAATTTGTTGAAAGTAAAATCGAATATCCTTCAGAGTAAATTCGAAAGTGAATATTTATCTACAGAAAAATTTAATGACCTTATTGTTTCAAATATAGTAGAACATGCTGAGTATATAAGCAATCAGGTTGTTTCTATAAATAATAAAACTTATAATAACTTTGATCGTAAAATAGACAATATACTAACATCAAAAATATTAGGTATCCCAGTTATGATTGCTTTATTGGGGTTTATATTTTGGCTTACCATAGAGGGTGCCAATTACCCATCTAAGTTATTATCATACTTTTTTACATCATTAGAATTAAAGCTAAGTGATATTTTAATATGGATTAAGGTCCCCTTGTGGTTACATGATATGCTGGTATTAGGCATTTTTCGAACATTAGGCTGGGTAGTATCTGTTATGCTACCACCAATGGCAATATTTTTCCCACTATTCACTCTTTTAGAAGACCTAGGTTATCTACCTAGAATTGCCTTTAATCTTGATTACTATTTTAAGAAAGCATGTGCCCATGGTAAGCAAGCATTAACAATGTGTATGGGTTTTGGTTGCAATGCCGCTGGAGTTATTGGTTGCAGAATTATTGACTCTCCAAGAGAAAGATTAATAGCTACTATTACTAATAACTTTGTGCCTTGTAACGGCCGCTTCCCAACATTAATAGCTCTGGCTACAATCTTTATAGCTGGAGATAGGGAAAATTATATTTCTATTATTGCTGCATTAACAATTTTATTTGCAATAATAACAAGTGTTTTTATTACATTAATTATATCTAAATTGCTATCTGTAACAGTACTAAAAGGATTACCATCTTCTTTTACATTGGAATTGCCTCCTTATAGAAAGCCTCAGATTGGAAAGATAATTGTACATTCCATATTTGATAGATCATTGTTTGTATTAGGCCGTGCAGTTTCAGTCGCAGCTCCAGCAGGCTTAATTATATGGTTTTTAGCTAATATTACTATTGGTGAAATTAGTCTAATAACATATATTGCCCAAATATTAAATCCTTTTGCAAGCCTAATTGGGCTAGATGGTTATATACTATTATCTTTTATACTAGGATTGCCTGCAAATGAAATCGTAATTCCTATACTAATTATGAGCTATATGTCCACAGGATCAATTATGGAGTTAAGCAACTTGGAAGAAATGAAACTTTTGTTTGTTGAAAATGGATGGACTTGGCTGACAGCAGTTTGCGTTATGATATTTTCATTGAATCATTGGCCATGTGGTACTACTCTTTGGACTATAAAAAAAGAAACTCAAAGCTGGAAGTGGACCTTTATATCATTTTTGCTTCCAACTATAGTTGGGATAATACTATGTTTTATTGTTGCTCAAGGTGTCCCACTGATTATGAATTAAATACTAATCATAAATCTAATTATAGTATCTTTTTAATAACTTTATATTTATTTTTCAGTACATGTCCTATAGCTAATAGCGTATCTACTTTGTTACTATGTTTAAAGATGCTACATTAATATGAAATGTTGAATAAAAAATAGTTCTATTATTACTCGTTTCTAATTTGTTCATCATACATGTTTTTATAAAATCCATTTTGCTGCATTAAGGATTCATGATTACCAGTTTCAATAATTTTGCCCCTGTTTAAAACAATAATTTTATCAACATCTCTAATTGTTGAAAGTCTGTGAGCAACAATAAAAGTAGTACGATTCTCTTTAAGTTTGTTAATACCAACTTGAATAATTTTTTCAGTTTCAGTATCTATATTTGATGTAGCTTCATCAAGTATTAAAATCTTTGGATTTCTTATATAAGCTCTAGCAAAGGAGACTAGTTGTTTTTCCCCCTGACTAAGGTTGTTACCTTTTTCTATTATTCTCTGATTAATCCCTTTTTTTAGAAGAGATTCTCCCCCGACATCAATTAGAGCTTTCTCAATATCTTCATCACTAAACCTTTCATCATCAAGACTTATATTGTGTCTAATATCTGTTTCAAAAAGAAAAGCATCTTGTAAAACAACTGCCATTTCTTCTCTAAGAGAATCTCTATTCATCTTACTAATATCATTTCCATCTATATATATATTTCCAAGTCTAGGTTCATAGAATTTCAACAATAAATTTATGATGGTACTTTTACCACTACCAGTGGAGCCAACAAAAGCAATACTCTCTCCACTCTTAACTTCAAAACTTATATCTTTAAGAACATCATCATCAGCATAAGCAAAATATACATTTTCAAATTTCACATCCCCTTTAATACCATTAAATTTATTGTAGGACTCTTTCTTAGTATCAAGTTTTAACAAATCAAAAATATGGGTTGCAGAGGCATAAGATTGTTCTAGTTCCCCAAATCTAGTAACAACTGTACTAATATTGTTAAAAATTGATGAAATATAATCAATTACAATATACATATTTCCTACAGTAACTTGGTAGATACCTGTTATCCTACCAATACCGAAATATAAAAGTACAAGGATTGTTCCAACATAACTCAAGATATCTATAGCCCTAAATCCACCATAGCTCTTAGCTTTAGTCATTTCCATATTGGTTTTATAAATATTCTTATTAATTTCATCAAACTCACTTTTTATATAATCCTCTTTATTGAATGCTTGAATGACTTCCATGTTTTGTATATTTTCATTAATGCTAGAATTAATATCTCCTACATATTCACGATTTAAGCTAGTATACTTTGCTGTTTTATACCTTAAGTCTTTGAAAATAATATATATAATAGGTACCAATGTCAAAAATAGTATTGCAACAGGAAAATTAGTAATAATTATCATTCCATAGATACAAATAATCATAATAGTTGAAGTTGTCATATCTGATAAAACTAACTGAAACATTAGCTTTAGTTTATTAGTATCATTTGTGATTCGAGATACAATACTACCTGCTGGTAGATTATCAAAATAAGATATCGGAAACTTCATAACATGTTTATAGACATCCTTCTGTACATTAAAAGATATTCTATTTGCTGCTAATTCAAAGGAAATTAGTGCAAGATTGCTGAACAAACCAGATAGTACATATATAATCAAATACACTGCTAGTAGCTTTCCAATCTTAAGAAAATCTCCCTTTGCCATATTCAAACTTATATGATTATCTAAAATATAACCAATTATTAAAGGTCCTATTATTTCAAGAGCTGTACGCACTAAAGAAAAAAACAAGCCCACTAATAATGGTTTTGACTCCTCTTTAGCGTACATTCTTAATTTTTTTGTCACAAATTCGTTTCGTAGTTTACTCTTCATCAAAATGACTCCTTGCTATTTGGTTCTTATACTGTTCAGAATACCATTTCCCTTTTTCAACAAGTATTTCATGAGTTCCTCTTTCAACGATTTTTCCAGCATCAAGAACTATTATTTCATCAAGGTCTTTTACTTGACTTATTCTATGAGATGCAATAATAGTTGTTTTTCCTTTCCTATTCTCACTAATACTATTCATTATATTCTTTTCTGTTCTACCATCTACTGCACTCATACAGTCATCAAGTATTAAAATATCTGGGTTTTTTAGAAATGCTCTTGCAATTGCAATTCTTTGTTTTTGACCACCCGAAAGAGAAACACCCTTTTCACCACAAAGAGTATCCAACCCTTTAGGGAATATCTTTAAATCCTTTTCAAAGTCTGCAAGTCTTATTGCTTCCATAATTTCTTCATCTGTAGCATCAGGTTTAGATAGTCTAATATTATCTCTTATGGTCTTAGAAAATATCATCTGTTTTTGAGGTACATATCCAATGAGTTCTCTGACACTTGAAATAGAATACTTATCCATTGTATCTCCATCTAAATATACTGTATTTGTGTTCATAGAGTAGAGCCTTAATAGCTGTTTTAATAAAGTTGATTTTCCTGATCCCGTTTTACCTAGTACACCTAAAGATTTTCCATGTTTGATTTCTATATCTAAGTCTTTTAGAATATTGTCTTTTGAAGTTGCATATTTGAAGCAATGTTTTTCAAATTTAATGTCTGGATTTATTTTTACATCAACAAGATTGTCATTCTCAACTATATCCTCCTCATAGTCTAATACTTCTTGAATCCTATCCATAGAAGCATTAGCCTGCTGTTTTATATTAATGAATTGTCCAAATGCATACATTGGCCACACAAGCATATTTAAATAATAGGTAAAAGAAACTAATTGACCTATTGATATTTCTCCTCTAGAAATTAATAATGATCCATAAGATATAGCAATTACAAATGTGAAGGCAGGTATTATTCTGATTACAGGAGTTATTAAGGCTTGATACTTTACAACATCTAAATTCCTATCACACAAATCTTTGCCACTTGCCACAAATTCTCTATATCTCAAATCTTGCAGATTGAAAACTCTAATCATCCTTATACCTTCAACATCTTCCAATACATTTGTGTTAAGCTTGTCAAACGCTCTTTGAACCTTATCCCATCTTACATAAATTTTATTCCCTATCAGAATAACTACATAAGCTAGTATAGGGAGAGGTATTATAGAAGCCAAAGTCAACTTAACATCAACTACTACCATCATCATTATTATGATTAATAATGGAAATACAGTTGAGTCAAATAAACTAAGAGTTCCACGGCCAGCTAATTCGCTAATACTAGTAACATCATTTGTTGACTTTCCCATAAGAGAACCAGTTGAATGCTCTTCGAAAAACCTCAATGACTGTTTTAGAAATTTAGTCATTAAGTTTTCCCTTGCTTTATAATCAATTTCGTTTGCTGCCCCAAAGGTAAAATAACTCCATGTCATTGCAAAAATATATTTAACTCCTATAATAAGCAAATCTATAGCTAAAATAATAAGGAAAAGTCTTAAATCAATTGCATTTTCAAAAATTAAATCAGTTAATTTACCGGTTATATAGGGTGGAATCAAACCTACTATATCACTTAAAAACAAAAATCCTATTGCCAAAACATATCTCTTTCTATAATAAGAAATAAACCACCAGAACTTTTTTAACATATATCCTCCTCATTGAAAAAACGAAAATATCTTTCAATTTTCGTTTTACATACAAACACAAATACTAAAACACTTATTGTTTTTACTATTTAATTATACCCAATCATTATATATAGAAACCCAATAAATTACAAACATCATTATTTGAATAAACCCATCCACTTTTTAGTCAATTTTTCGAGGGATTTCATATTAATATATTGCAATCATTCTGAACTATCATTTTTCAATTTCATATATAAAGTTCTTCAAAGTTATTATTCTTTTTCCTATTGATTAATCGAGTATTTAGCTTTAGTTCTGCAAAGTCGATGGAATAAGTACCCTTTTTTAGATTCCTTATTAAATTAAATTTCTATTTCATATTCTTTATTATTTCATTGTATAATAATGTATTATTCATACCAAACCATTTCATTAAATACTTTTTTCATTTTAAATCTTAATCCATCCTTAAAGGCTTTAGAAATAGTCTCTAAAATATTAATAGGGTGAGGTTTTCTCACCCTATGTAACTTGATCAATAGCGTCTATATAAGGCATTTGCCACGTTTTCCCTCTATTTCATCAAATGTGTTTCTAATATCTGTTCTTTTCTAAGCCCCTGTAATCCTAGATAATATTCTAAATTATTTAATAGGTAGTCTAGTTTTACTGGCCCAACTAATTCTGAGCCTGTTACTGCTACACCGTATCTTTTAGCTTCTTGTTTAACGAATTCAAATGCTCTATATAAAGGAGTTTGACTACAATCAAACATATTCATTGATACTACTACACCATCTCTTTCAGGGAATTTAATACCTACAGCTCTTACTGTTGAAAAGCCGCCACTAGGGCCTCTTACACCTTTTGCTATTGCTTTAGCTATACTCAAATTTTCTGTGTCTAAGAATACATTGTATGCTGTAAGCCCTTCCAAATCAGCACTTACAATAGTTGCACCCCATTTGTCACTTAATCTTCCATCAACTGATAGATCAGGTTTTCTATCCTCATAATCTAGATTGTTTTTATTCTCCAAGAGTTTTTTCAATCCCTCATATTGACCTTTTCTTATATAGGAGATACTTCTCTTATTTTCAGTTTTAGCATTTTCTCCAGAGTAGAAAATTGGTACCTTGTACTTATCAAACAATTCCATTCCTATTTCTTCTGCTAGTTTAGTACATTCTTCTAAGCTTATATTCATTAGTGGGAATATTGGTATTGTATCTTGAGAACCAATTCTTGGATGTGTGCCCTTTTGCTCTCTCATATCAATAAGTTCATAGGATTTATCTGCCATATTGATTAAAGCGTTTTTTAATGGCTCAGGCTCACCTATTATAGTAAGTACAGTTCTATTGAAATCATATTCTGGTTCTACACTTACTAAAGTAACCCCTTCTACATTTCTTACTTCATTAGCGATAGCCTCTATTACTTCTTCTCTTTGTCCGTCACTGAAGTTTGGAACAGCTAATACATACTTTTTATTCATCTAACTTCCCCCTATCTTAGTGCTTTTTGATCTGCAATAATATCTATAAAATTAAACTCCTTCACATCAAACAATCCCATATCTGTAACCTTTATTTCTGGTATAACAGGCAAAGCTATAAATGAAAGAGACATAAATGGTTCTATCTTACTATTTACATTCAATTTATCATGAGCTATACTTACCAAGTTCTTGAAATTTGCATCTACAAATTCTACTGGCTCTTCTGTCATCAAGCCTGCTATTTCAAGAGGTAAAGCTCCTAAAATTTCCCCCTTTGATACAGCTACTACTCCTCCACCTATTCTTTCTAATTCTTCTATTGCAGTAAGCAAATCTTCATCGTTATCACCTATTACAATAATGTTGTGAGAATCATGAGCTACAGTTGAACCTATTGCTCCGTTTTTGAGCCCAAATCCTTCAACAAGAGCTAATCCAATATTGCCAGTAGCATTATGTCTTTCAATTACAGCAACTTTCAATATATCCTTACCATTTTCGAACTTACCATTTCTTACGACTATTGACTCTCCAACTTTTCTTATAGCTTTTTCTGTAATTAAACTATGAGGTATTATCTTTATTACATTTACATTTTCACCTTCAATAGGGATGCTTAAATCTCCCTTATTAACCTTTTTAATTTTTACAGAGTTCTTCATATTAGTATTTAGCCTATGTGCTACATCAAATAATGGTTTATTGTTTTCTGCTACTAGTTTACCTTCTTTGAAAACTTGTAAAACATTGAAATCATCAAGGTTATCGATAACTACTAAGTCTGCCATATAGCCAGGAGCTATGGCACCTCTTCCCTTTAAACCATACGCTTCAGCTGTATTAAGTGATGCCATCTTTATACAATCAATAGGCTTTATTCCAGCTTCTATAGCTAGTCTTATATTGTTATCAATGCTTCCATACTCCATTAAATCACTTGGTTCCTTGTCATCAGTACAGAACAATATTCTTCTAAGATTATCCTTGTTTACAACTTTTATCAATTCTTTTAAATTCCTTGCTGCTGACCCTTCCCTAATGTGAATATACATACCTAATCGTAATCTTTCTATCATTTCCTCTACAGTTGAACACTCATGCTCCGTTATTATCCCTGCAACTACATAGGCATTTAATTCATTGTTTGATATTACCGGTCCATGACCATCAATTATCTTTCCCCTATCTGATGCTAGTTTGATCTTTTCTAATACTTTAGCATCTCTATTGATAACCCCTGTGTAATTCATCATCTCTCCAAGTCCCAAGACCCTATCATAAGCAATAAGTTCTTCTAAATCCCTTGCTTCAAGCTCTGCTCCAGCATTTTCAAAAGATGTAGATGGAACACAGCTAGATAACATAATATATACATCTAAAGGTAGGTTTTGACTTTCATCCATCATATATTTAATTCCTTCTAGCCCTTTTACATTAGCAATCTCATGGGGATCTGATATTATTGCTATTGTTCCCCTAGGCACTACTGCCTTAGCATATTGTCCAGGTGTAAGCTTAGATGATTCAATATGGACATGCCCATCTATAAATCCAGGACATAGGTACTTTCCTTCCATATCCATTTCTTCTAAACCTGAATAATCACCTATAGCAACTATTTTGCCCCTGTCTATAGCTATATCTGCCTTTATTATTTCATTTGTAAATACATTAATTACATATGCATTTTTTAAAACGAGTTGAGCCTTTTCATCACCTCTAGCAATCTTAATTTTTCTATCCATCCAGCTTCTCTTTCTCCTTTCCACAAGCTATTGCTGCTACTATCCTCTCTGGTGTTGCAGGCAATTCTGTAATTCTTACTCCTATTGCATCGTAAATAGCATTTAACAAAGCAGGTCCAAATGGTATAGTAACGGGTTCTCCAATCCCTTTTGCACCATAAGGCGCTGTTGATTCAGGTTCTTCAACTATTATTTTATTTAAGTGTACAAGATCCATAGCAGTTGGAATTAAATACCGTGAGAATTTATTGTTTTCTATCTTCCCTTCATTTAGCCTCAAATCTTCAAATAGCACAAACCCTAATGCCATTGCAAATCCTCCATCCATTTGGCCTTCAACCATATTTGGGTTAATCGCTCTTCCAACATCTTGGGCCATTACAGCTTTTAATATATCTACCTTTCCTGTCAGAGTATCTACTTCTACTTCTACACCACTTGCATTGAATGTATAAGGCCAATAAGGAGCTCCTTGCCCAGTTTCATCATCCATTTGGACTGTTTGAGCAGTAAATCTACCCTTAGCCTCTATTGATTTTTCCCCATTTAGTATTGCTAATTCTTTGAATGTAATGCTCTTTTGTGGATAATTTTCTAAATAGACTTTGTTACAGGAAACCTTTAATCCTAAAGAAGTATTTAGTTTTAATTCTCTTTTACTAACTTCTTTCATTTCATGAACAAAATTCTCACAGGCAATCTTTATAGCATTTCCAGTATTATAAGTTTGACGACTAGCTGCAGCAGTCCCAGAATCAGGAGTATTACTTGTATCCTCCATTTCTAATATAATATCATTAATGGACATATCAATGGTTTCAGCTGCTAATTGTTTAAATATTGTCTTAGCCCCTTGTCCTACTTCAGAACCACCTACAAATAATCCTACCTTTCCATTATCTAATAACCTAACGATACAAGTAGAAACATCAGGAAATCCATTACCATATCCAGTACCATAGAAAGACAGTCCTATTCCTCGTCCCCTTTTCTTCATTAATTAGCACCTTCTCTCACAGGATAATAAGTCATAGCATTTACAACTTTTTCTAGACACTCCTCAATTGGTACTCCCTCTGTCAGTATCTGGCCAGTAGCTGTTTCTGAGCCCTTCTTAAATATATTTTTTATCCTCATATCAATTGAATCTATTCCAAGTTTTTCAGCTAAAATATCCATCTGTTGTTCATAGGCTACTGACACCTGAGTTGCCCCAAACCCTCTCATGGCTCCAGTAAATGGATTGTTTGTATATACTGCATAGGCGTCTATTTTAACATTCGGGATGTAGTATGGCCCAGTTGCATGTACTCCTGACTTCCTTAGAACATTTGTTGCCCAAGAAGCATAGGCTCCCGAATCACCAATTATCTCAGCTTCCAAAGCCAAAAGTTTACCATTTTTATCTGCTCCTGTTCTATACTTCATTGTAATAGGATGCCTCTTGCAATGAGCATAAAATGATTCTTCTCTTGAGTATACTATCTTAACGGGCCTTTTAAGAGTATGTGCAGCCAAAGCTAAGTGTATTTGAAGAGTAATATCTTCTCTTCCCCCAAAGGCTCCACCTACATTAGCATTAATAACTCTGATACTCTCCTCAGGTATCTTTAGCGTATGTGCAATCTCTTCTCTATCATAATGTGGATATTGAGTAGCAGTTATTACTGCTAGTCTTCCATTTTCATCTATAAAGGACACACCAGCTTCAGGTTGTAGAAAAGCATGATCTACCATATGAGTTTTATATGTATTTTCAGCTATAACATAACTTTCTTCAAATCCTTTTTTGATATTACCTTTCCTAAGCTTATAATGATAGAATACATTACTACCATCATGAATCTTTGGTGCGTCATCTTTCATAGCTTCAATTGGATCAAATATTCCCTCAATTTTTTCGTAGTTAACCTTAATTTTTTGTAGGGCTAAACTGCAAATTTTCTCATCCTCTGCTATTACAAGAGCAATAGGATCCCCTATTCTTTTTACCTTTTTACTTGTAAATACCTCTTGGTCCTTAAATACAACTCCATGACAATTACTTGCTACATCCTTAGATGTAAATATTTTTACTACTCCATCTATTTTTTCAGCTTCACTAGT
>JAAYNS010000200.1 GCA_012520755.1 Tissierellia bacterium | reverse complement strand
TTATTAAGTGAGGATTAAAATAGATATTTTATGTGAAATAAATTTATTTTATTTAAAATGATCTACTAAAATAATAAATAAATAATCAAAAGTATTGAAAAATACTACTTGATTTAAAGAGGAGGAATAATATGGATAGTTTATTAGCTATCACCGTAGTACTAGTAGTATTTGCAATAGGGGACTTTATATCATATAAAACAAAGTCCATAGTTTCAATGATGTTCGTTGCATCAGTATTATTCTTAGCAGCTTTCTGGTTAGGTCTACCAGAAACTCTATTCTCAGATGCTCAATTAACAGGATTCGGTGCCCTTATGATTGGGTTTTTAATTACACATATGGGTACACTTCTGAGCTTTGAAGACCTAAAAAAACAATGGAAAACTGTAGTTATTGCACTTGCAGCAGTTTTCGGCATAGGTATATTTTTACTTATAGTAGGTTCACCAATACTAGGTAGAGAGTATGCAATATCGGCTGCTCCACCTGTAGCAGGAGGAGTTGTAGCAGCAATAATAATGGGAGATGCTGCTGCTGCACAAGGTTTTGAGTCCTTAAGAGTCTATGTTACACTTTTAGTTGTTGTTCAAGGTTTCTTCGGTTATCCAGTAGCTTCATTTATGTTAAATAGGGAAGCAAAAAAGATACTTGCAAACTTTGACCCTAATAAGGTTAAAGTGGAAGAAGTTGATACTAGTGAACAAGTTACTGAAAAGAGGAAAAAATTAATACCTCCGTTAAACAAAGATTTACAAACATCATATATACTTCTTGCCAAACTTGGTTTAGTTGCACTACTAGGATTTAAACTTGCAGCATTGACTAATGGAGTTATCCATCAGTATGTAATGTGTTTAATCGTTGGAGTAGCGGCTAGAGAAATAGGATTCTTAGAAGAAAACATTATGACACTAGCCAATGCACAAGGTTTAGCTATGGTAGGATTAATGGCTGTTATCTTCGGTAGCTTAGCTACTGCAACACCTGAAATGGTCCTTTCATTAGCCTTCCCATTAGTAGGAGCTTTAGTATTTGGAGTTATAGGTATAGCAATATTCTCAAGCATTGCAGGAAAAGTATTGAAAGAATCTATGCCAATGGCTATTGCTATTGGAACATCAGCACTGTTTGGCTTCCCTGGAACTTTCATCATTTCAAATGAAGTTGCAAATGCAAATGGGAAGACTGAAGAAGAAAGGCAAGCAATTCTTGGTGCAATATTACCTAAGATGTTGGTAGCTGGATTTATGACTGTTACTATTGCATCAGTTGTACTAGCAGGAGTAATGGCACCACTACTATAATTAATTGTTAACTAAGGAGGATCTAGATTGTCAAATAAAACATTATATAAGGGCTTTACTTTAATTGATGGAACAGGTGAAACTCCTATTGAAAATGCATATCTTATAGTTGAAGATAAAAAAATTGTTAAAGTAGGAAAGGCATCTGAATTAGAAAGTAATGAAGAATTAAAAGTAGTTGATTTATCTGGTAAGGTTGTTATGCCTGGACTAATAAACTCACATGTTCATATTAATTTAGAACCTGTTGGAGACCCTTTTGGAGTAAATAAGTCAGATGCAGCCATAACATTAAAAAGTACTGAAAGTCTTAAAAAACATCTATATAGTGGCACTACCTTCTTTAGAGATTTAGGAGGGATTAATTATATAGATCTAGATTTAAGAGATGCTGTAGCAGCAGGTACTATTGAAGGCCCCGAGTTCTTAGCAGCAGGTAAATGTGTATGTATGACTGGTGGCCATGGATGGACCATTGGTAGAGAAGCCGATGGGCCAGATGAAGTTAGAAAAGCAGCCAGAGAACAACTAAGAGCTGGTGCTGATGTAATAAAGGTAATGGCTACAGGTGGAGTAATGACCAAGGGTGTAGAACCAGGTAGTCCTCAACTTTCAGAAGAAGAAATGAGAGCAGCAATTGAAGAAGCTCATAAAGTAGGTAGTAAAACTGCAACTCACGCTCAAGGTACTAGAGGAATAAAAAATGCAGTTCGTGCTGGAATAGATTCTGTTGAACACGCCATATTCTTAGATGACGAAGTTATTGAGATGATGGTAGAAAGAGGGACCTATACTGTGCCAACTTTAGCAGCAGTTGATTTCATAGTTAAAAACGGAATAGAGGGTGGTATTCCAGATTATGTAGTAAGAAAGGCTGAATCTGTTCAAGAAGCTCATAGGAATAGTATTAAAAAAGCTTATGAAGCTGGTGTGAAAATTGCCATGGGTACTGACTCTGGAACACCATTTAATCTACATGGATCAGCACCACATGAAGTTAAACTACTTGTTGAATGTTGTATGACTCCAATGGATGCTTTAGTTGCAGCTACAAAAGGCAGTGCTGACTGTCTTGGGATTTTGGATAATTATGGTACCCTAGAAGAAGGAAAATTCGCCGACTTCTTAGTATTAGATGAAAATCCATTAGATAATTTAGATACATTATTTGATATTAATTCTGTATATAAATTAGGTAGAAAAGTTAGATAATTAAATTTACCCATAAAAGACTAGGGATGTAAATGTGATAATATCACTCTTACATCCCTACTTTTAATTTCCTATACTTATCTATACAAGCTTTGCAAATACAAGCCTTGCCTTTTTTGTCTGACATATCCTTTCTTCCCCTGTTACATTCACAGCTTTCCCTCCTGCAGAATAAGATTATTTCATTATTTATCAATATAAATCTGTCTATATCTAAATTCAATATATTAGATGCCTATTTCTATGTC
>JAAYNS010000199.1 GCA_012520755.1 Tissierellia bacterium | reverse complement strand
TTTGTCCATCAGATAATTGATTTGAAATTCTACAGTCTTGTATTCCTTCATATATATACTTATCTTTGGCTTTATCACAATCACCTTGACATAAAACAACAGCAACTCTTTTTTCTAATTCTGCAGAATCAGCTCCTAAAATATCAGCAATCATATCTGCTACTCTTTGACCGCCTATAGGGCATGCATTTACTGGGGCCTTCCCTTCTGCTAGCGCATTTGCTAAACCAGAACATCCAGGATAACCACACGCACCACAGTTGGCTCCTGGCAAAGCATTCTGTAATTGCTCAACTTTAGGATCTGTTGGTACAAAGAATATTTTTGATGCAATTGCTAATATAACTCCAAAAACTGTTCCTAAACCACCTAAAACCACAACAGGATATACTATTTCTGTCATATCGTCACCTCCTACACAAGTCCTGCAAAGCCTGAAAAGGCAATGGACATTAAGCCAGTAGCTATTAACGTAATTGGAAATCCTTCAAATGCTTCAGGTATATCAGCAAGCTCCAATTTTTCTCTTAAACCTGCTATTAATACCAATGCTAAAAAGAATCCTAATGAAGCACCTACTGAACTTGTAATAGTCTCAATCAATGTATAACCTTCTTGAATATTTAAAATTGCAACACCTAGGACCATACAATTTGTAGTAATTAAAGGTAAGTAAACTCCTAATCCATTATATAATGTAGGACTCATCTTCTTTATAGCCATTTCAACAAACTGTACTAATGATGCAATAACTAAGATAAAAGCAATAGTTTGTAAATATCCTAGCCCTAAAACATCAAGAACATATTTTTGAATTATAAAAGTAACAATACCTGCTAAAGTCGTAACAAAAGTTACAGCAACGCCCATCCCAGTAGCTGTTTCCATTTTGCCAGATACACCTAGAAAAGGACAGATCCCTAAGAATTTAGCAAATACATAGTTGTTGACAAATATTGTTGATACCAATATTGTAAAAATACTGTTCATTATATTCTTCCTCCTCTATTCAATTAATTTCCAGCTACCTCTTATTTAAAGTCCTAAATAGGCCTACAAGTATTCCTAGTAGTATAAATGCTCCTGGTGCAGCTACAAAAACTGCTGCTGGTTGGAAACTTGCTCCAAATAATGCTTTACCAAATATTGTGCCAGCACCTAGTATTTCTCTTAAAGCACCTAATATTGTTATTGCTATAGTAAAACCTATTCCCATACTTAATCCATCTATTGTGGACATAATTACTCCGTTAGAAGAAGCAAATGATTCAGCTCTCCCTAAAATTAAACAGTTCACTACTATTAGTGGTATAAATATACCAAGTGAAGCATATATATCTGGTGCATATGCTTTCAAAAACATATCTACAATAGTTACAAAAGTAGCTATAACAACAATAAATACTGGAATACGTATTTCATCTGGAGTAACTTTTCTAACTAATGAAATAGCAATATTTGAAAGAGTTAATACCGCGATTACAGAAATTCCCATTGCTAAGCTGTTTATAGCACTAGAAGACACTGCTAATACAGAACACATCCCTATTAGTTGAACAAAGATGGGATTCTCATCCATTAACCCATTTTTTATTATTTCTGAAACTTTCATATTATACACCTCCGACTTCTAATTTGCTAAGAAATTGATAAATGCTTCTCTAGCATCATTTACTCCTCTAAGTACACCTTCTGACGAAACAGTAGCTCCTGATAACAAGAGTACTTCATTTTCCCCAGTAGGTGAAGCTGATAATACTAAATCTTCCATAACAGATTTTCCTACATATGATTCCTGATATGCTGGATCGTCAACTATTTTAGTTCCTAAACCAGGAGTCTCAGAGTTTTCTGTTATTCTAATACCAGCTATTGTACCGTCTAAGTTAAAACCTGATATAGTTGTAATACCTCCACCATATCCACCTGAAATAGTGTTAAAAACATAGGCGATTACCTCTTCACCTGATTTAACTTCAATTATTTCTTTTACTGTTCCATGTTCAGTGATTATTTCATTTAATAATCCTTCATCTATTGATACAAAGTCATCAGCATCTGGGAATATTTCTTGAAAGGCAGCAAAACTTCCAGCTTTTTCTTGTTCTGCAATAATAGGAGCAGTTATATCATTTGAGTATGCCAAAACTCCTCCAGCTACTGCACCAAATATAAGTAATACAATTGCATATCTAACGACTTTCATTTCTCTTTACCTCCCCG
>JAAYNS010000030.1 GCA_012520755.1 Tissierellia bacterium | reverse complement strand
TATTATTAAATTTGGAACATTCCCATTTACATGGGCCATCAATGTACCTTCAAAGGCCTTTTTATTAACTAAATCCAGAGTCTTGCCTGCCAAGAAGTTTAATCCATCTAAATTGTCTTTATCAGCCTTAAGTTCAAAATCTCTTCTTGGCTGCACTATATTTATCGTTGTTTCAAATATATTTCTTTGACCATCCTGTATCAATTGCCCAATTGAATGTAAATCTGTTGTAAAGTTAGCACTTCCTGGGTATATTCCTTTACCATCCTTGCCTTCCGATTCACCAAATAATTGTTTCCACCATTCTGCAAAATACTGTAAGGAAGGTTCGTAGTTTACTAATATTTCTATAGCTTTGCCTTTTCTATATAGAATGTTTCTCAAGGCTGCGTATTGATAGCATGGGTTTTCCTCTATATTCTCATTATTATAATCCTCTTGTCCGCTTAAGGCTCCTTCCATAATTTTAGATATATCAATTCCAGCAACTGCAATTGGCAACAATCCAACAGCTGTAAGTACAGAATACCTACCTCCTATTTCATCTGGTATAACAAATGTTTCATATCCTTCAATATCTGATAGTTGTCTTAAAGCTCCTTTGCCTTTGTCAGTTGTAGCATAAATTCTTTTCCTTGCTTCTTCTTTCCCATATTTTTTCTCAAGATATTCTTTAAATATTCTAAAAGCTATAGCAGGTTCCGTGGTTGTTCCTGATTTTGAGATGACATTTATACTTATGTCCTTGCCTTCAATGGCATCAAAAATATCTAACAAGTAAGTACTAGAAATATTGTTACCTACAAAATAAATTTCTGGAGTCTTTCTCTTTTCTTTTGTAATTTCATTATAAAAACTATGACTTAAAGCTTCTATACAGGCTCTCGCCCCTAGATATGAGCCACCAATCCCAATTACAAGAAGAAGGTCAGAATTGTTTTTAATTCTTTCTGATGCTAATACTATTCTTTCAAATTCTTCTTTATCATATCTTTCAGGCAAGTTAAGCCAACCAGTAAATTCACTGCCAGGCCCTCCTTTATTGTGTAGAAGATTGTGACTATTGATGATAGTAGGCTCCATATACTTCATTTCATGTTCCTTTACAAAACTATTTGAGTAATCAAATTTTATATCCATAAACTCCCCCCTTGATATTAAAACCTAGAAAATTGAAATCTTTTCTAGGTTTTATTCTATCACTTCCATAAGGACCAAGGCATAATCATCATATTGTTCGCCCCAACTATGGTGTATGCATTTATTTTCTATTTCTTGAAGAAGATTGTTAGGAGCTTTTTCAATTATATCTATAATACCCTCTACTCCAAATTCCTTCCCGTCAAAATCTTTGGCTTCAATTATCCCATCAGTATAAAAAAGAATTTTATCATCTTTACATAATTGAATTGTTCTTTCTTCATATTCCATATAATCAAATAATTTTGATATTGGGAAACCTTTCATCTCCAACAATTCATACCCTCTACTATTATACTTAATAGGTGCACAATTATGACCCGCATTGGAATACTTTAACTCATGATTTATCCTATTATATGTCCCACAGAACATAGTAAAGTACTTGTCTGGTTCTAAATCTAAATTCATGAATACTCTATGGAGCTCTGTTAAGGCTTCTGCAGGGTTTATAATATCCTCAATTATTCCACGCATTGTTTGCCTAATAAACATAGTCATCATAGAAGCAGCAACACCATGGCCCACCACATCACAAATATAGATTCCTATATTCTCCTTGTCTATTTGAAAGACATCAAACATATCACCACTAAGCATTTCTGATGGTTGAAAAATATAATCTATACTAATATTCTCAATTATTCCTTTTCTAGGCAGGATCCTTTCTTGGATTTTCTTTGCAAAAATCAAATCCCTGCTCATCTTCCTATTTCTATTAATTAGCTCCAACTCTAATTTCCGCTCTCTTGTAACATCTCTGAACACTTCAACAGCAGCAGTTATTTTCCCATTGCTATTTATAACAGGTGAACTCTTCACAGAATAATATCGATTATTAATTATCTCTTCTTTTTGCATAACTTCCCCGCTTAAAATACTCCTATTTGTGATACAAAAAGAACACCTATTTTCTCTACCATATGCTTCATAGCAATCTATGCCAATAATGGATTCTCCTAAATCCCTTTTCATAGCATTATTAGCAAACAAAGTAATACCTTTACTATCAACAACCCTCACCCAATCAGCCATACCATCTAAAACATGATAGTCTAGTATTACATCATTCTCAGCTTCTGATATTTTCTTTCCTGCTTCTTCTCTATTTATCATAATAATCACCTGTTTACCTTAACTGGTTTTATAAGCTATCATAAAATAATTTTAATAACCTTTATCAATAATCCTATGAATTTTGTATCTAATAATACCAGATAATTCTATATCATATCGAATTGCTTGGTTTTTAGCAATAGCTTTAAAACACTAATACTTTACATTCACTTGTGTATCTTCCATAAATCTTGCCAAAGCATATAAAGTATCTGATAATCTATTTACATATTTTACAACTAAGGGGTCAACATTTGCTTGTGTTGATAATGAGATTATCCTTCTTTCGGCTCTTCTACAAACTGTTCTTGCAAGATGTAGATAGGCAGATTTTACATTAGAGCCAGGAACTATAAAACCAGTTGGATTGTCTAGTAGTCCCATGTATTTATCCACTATCTTTTCTAGATAATCTATATCTTCTTCCACAATATGGTGTTTGACCTTATCCGGATTTTCAGTAGCTAAATTAGTAGCAACAGTAAATAATTTATTCTGTATGTCTTCAACTATTTTCCTAATTTCCTCATCTTCTACAAAATGCTTGGCTAATCCTAATACTGTTCCTAACTCGTCGATAGTTCCATAACTTTCTACCCTAATATGATTCTTAGGCACTCTTACTCCATCAAACAGCGAAGTATTCCCTTTGTCTCCTGTCTTTGTATAAATCGTCATATAATCATCCTCCATACTTAATTTTTAGGTGGTCTAGGACCATAAAATTGATAATAATCAACTTTTATCCTACCATTGTAAAGCTTTCTTTTTCTATCTGCTTTTTTCCCATACAAATTTTCAAAATCTTCCTCAGATGTTATGACGTATATAGACCAAGTATCAAAACTCTTAAATTTTTTGCCTAAATCAATATAAAGCTGTTCTATCTCTTCCTTTTCACCAATTCTTTCACCATAAGGTGGATTAGTAATTACAACACCATAATTATCTTTTAAATCTACATCTCTCATATCCTTCATGAAAAATTGAATATCTTCTTCTAAGCCTAGATTTGCCGCATTGTCCCTAGCACGTAATATAGACCTTTTATCTATATCACATCCCAAAATATCTAATTTAGCATCATTATCAATTGCTTCAAAAGCTTTCTTTCTTGCATCCTGCCAATACTTTTTTGGGATTCTTTCCCATTCCTCTGATGCAAACTTCCTATCAAGACCTGGAGCTATATTTCTACCAATCATTGCCGCTTCTATAGGTATAGTACCTGAACCACAGAAAGGATCAAAAAGGGTTCTTTCCTTATTCCAGTAGCTTAAAAGAATCATAGCAGCAGCTAGGGTTTCCTTTATAGGCGCATCCCCTGCCCTATCTCGATAACCTCTTTTGTGAAGTCCTTCTCCAGAAGTATCAATGGTCAATGTTGCAATATCTTTAAGCAAAGAAACCTCAACAGTAAACCTAGGACCTGATTTAGAAAACCAGTCCACATCATATTTAGTCTTTAGCTTTTCAACAATGGCTTTTTCAACTATTCTTTGAGAATCTGAAATACTAAAGAGTTTAGATGCTATGCTTTTTCCCTCTACTACAAAATTACCGTCCTCTGGTATCCATTCATCCCATGGCAAGGCCTTTGTTTTTTCGAACAATTCATCAAAGGTTACAGCCTTAAACTCACCCAACTTGACCAATACTCTATCGGCAGTCCTCAACCATATATTTGCTGTGGGAATGTCCTTCTCACTTCCTTTAAAATTTACTTTCCCATTTTCTACTTTAATATCATTAAAACCTAAATCTAACAATTCACGTTTGCAAATAGCCTCTAGTCCAAATGTGGTAGTAGCAATTAACTCTAAATTACCCATCTACTCTCTCCTCATTTATCTTGTCGAAAATTCATATTATATTGGATTACTTCTATTCTAACATAGTATAATAAACAAAGTAAAGTTATTGTACCCTTTATTTATATTTTATTGTGTAAATTAGATAGGCTAGGGTATAAGATAAATAGTATTGCAAATAATATTAATAGGGGGTAATGTGATTTGAAAAGCATAGGAAGTTTATATCAAAGTGGTGATTGGAAAGGTGAAAAACACGTACCAGTAATTCACGCAAAAGAAAATGTAGCTAAAGATGAAATAATAGATGTAAAGGTAGTTATAGGAGAAGAAATAGCACACCCTAATACTTTTGAACATCATATAAGCTGGGTAAAAGTATATTTCCAACCAGAAGGAAGTAAATTCCCAGTTGAAGTAGCAACAGGAGAATTTAATGCTCATGGTGAACTAGGTGTTTCAACTGAGTATAGTGTAGATTTCAAATTCAAAACAGAAAAATCAGGTACATTATATGCTACAAGCTATTGTAATATCCATGGTCTATGGGAAAACAGCTTAGAAATTACTGTAGCCGAATAGTTGACATTTTTAGACTTTTATAATAATATATCCTTGATTAGCTTAAATAGTTGCGATTGGAAAATAGTAGCTAAATTTTTTTGTTTCACAGGGATTAGACTATAGTGAGATGTCTAAAACAAATATTTAGTGAATTACACTTCCTCTAAAGAGTCGCAAAGCAATCCACACTTTACGTGGTTAGAGGCTTTTAGCAAATTAAGGTGGTACCACGGGTTTTCTCTCGTCCTTTGGATGTTAGAAACCCTTTTTTTATTTTTCATGTAATACAAGGAGGGAAAAATGAGTAGCATACTAGATATTTTAGAAGAAAGAGGGTATATCGATCAGGTTACTTTCGAAGATGAATTAAGAGATTTACTAGAAAAGGAAAAGGTTGTATTCTATATAGGTTTTGATGCCACTGCAGACAGCCTTACATTAGGTCATTTCCTACAGGTGATGGTAATGATGCATATGCAAAATGCTGGACACATACCTATTGCCCTTCTTGGAGGAGGCACAACAATGGTTGGTGATCCAACTGGCAGATCTGATATGAGGCAAGTACTTACAAAAGAAACAATAGATTACAATGCAAAAAAATTCAAAAAACAACTTAGCAAGTTTATTGATTTCAGTGACAATAGGGCAATCTTAGAAAACAATGCAGATTGGTTATTGGATTTGAATTTTGTTAATTTCATGAGAGAAGTAGGTGTTCATTTCTCTGTAAACAAAATGCTATCAGAAGATGCATATAAAACAAGATTAGAAAAAGGACTTACCTTCTTTGAGTTTAGCTATCAGCTAATGCAATCCTATGATTATCTACACTTATATAGAAAGCATAATTGCAAGCTTCAAGTAGGGGGTAGCGATCAATGGTCTAATATACTTGGAGGCTATGACTTAGTTAGGAAACTAGAAAATGACAAAGTCTATGCAATGACATTTAAACTATTGACTACAGCAGAAGGTATAAAGATGGGAAAAACTCAGGCAGGAACTATATGGCTTGATCCAGATAAAACATCTCCTTATGAATTATATCAATATATGAGAAATTGTGATGATAGAGATGTTGAAAAGTTCTTAAGCTTGCTTACATTCTTACCTATGGATGAAGTAAAAAGACTGGGAGCCCTAGAGGGAGCTGAGATTAACAAAGCTAAAGAAGTATTAGCATTTGAAGTAACTAAGGTAATTCACAATGAAGAAGAAGCAACAAAAGCCCAAGAAGCTTCTAGAGCATTATTTGCTGGTGGTGGAGACGAATCTGCTATACCTTTTACAGAAATGGACAGGAAGGTTTTTGAAGAAGGTATAGGAATACTTGACTTACTAAAGGAATTAGGTCTTACAAAGTCTAATGGTGAAGGCCGCAGACTTGTTGAACAAGGCGGTATTTCAATAGACGATGTCAAAGTAGAAGCTATTGATAAAACAGTTGCATTAGATGATTTTAAAGATAATAAGATACTAATAAGAAAAGGCAAAAAAATATATCATCAAGTTAGAATTTAATAAATGAAAATGTCATCCAGAGGCATAGTCGAAGAATCTAGGGTCAAAAGTCCAGATCCTTCGTTAGTAGGTTAATACTACAGGTCTCTGGATGACATTTTTTTGTTATTTTCTATTATTGTTAATATGGTAATTAAACCTTCTTAAAACAAGAGCTAATTCTTCACGGCTAATAGAATCTTTTGGTCTTGTACCATCTAATAGATTAGCAGCAACTGCCCACTCCCAAGCCTCCTTTGACCACTCTGAAGGAATATGACTAATATCATCCTCTCCTAAAAGTCCAGTAAAATATGATAAGGGCTTATCACTTATAATCCTATTAAAGTCTAAATTACCACTGTAGCCATTAAGGCGACCTACAGAAGTATACTGATGAATATCACATGGAAACTTTGGCTTGCTATTAAGCCTTCCGTCATTTTTCCCATAGTGAGGTATCCATATTGCATCCACTTTGTCGAAATCTAGATTAAAATTTTCATATAAATGATGGGCTATATAAATCCCAATTCTTTTAGCCCCTAATTCCCTAAGCTTATCTACATATGCAGAGACTCCTCTACGCATATCATCCATACTTCTTTCTTCTATATCTAAAAAGTAAAAGCTAGGTTCAAAGTCCCTCGTTCTCTTATAATAATCAATTGCCTCAACCTTCATATCATCAATTGATACTCCTCTCACCCAAGCATAACTAGCCCTAGGCACTCCCCTTTTTTCGAATTCTCGATGGTGAGTTTGATAATGCCTATCTATTAGATTACTTCCATACTGGGTCCTAATAATAACAAAATCAATCTGCTTAGACAATTTATCATAATCCATATTTTGAGGATTCTGATGATGTGATATGTCTATTATCATTTATAAACCTCCTTTCTCCTATAATTTCTATATGTCGAACTTTTAAATCTTTTACTATATCATCTGATTTTTCAATTCAATTGAAACATTTTTAACAAATAGGTGCAATTGTTTAAACAATCTGAATTGACAAATTTTTCTATAGGTATATAATAAAATGTGAAGGAAATATCAATGTAATATTTAAAGGAGGGGTTTTAATGGCAAAAGAAGGAAAGAAGATGGGGTTAGCAATTAAAGTACTCTTAGGATTACTGGTTGGAGCAGTAGTTGGTATTATAGTTCATTATTTGCCAGCTGGTTCTTTAAGAGACGCAGTATTAATTGATGGTATCTTCCAATTCGTTGGGCAAGTATTCCTAAGATCAATAATGATGTGCGTTGTGCCACTAGTATTTGTTTCTCTAGTAAATGGTGCAGCTAGTATGGGGGACATCAAGAAATTAGGAAGAGTTGGTGGTAAAACACTAGGATTTTACTTAGCAACTACAGCAGTTGCAATTGTCATAGGTCTTGTTATGGCATTTATTATAAGCCCAGGTATAGGCTTAGATATGGGAGCCATTGATCAAGTAGAGTATGCTGCAAAAGAAGCTACACCAATAGCACAAGTACTTTATGAAATGGTACCAAGAAATCCAATCCAAGCTTTAGCAGAAGGAAATATGCTTCAAATCATCGTATTTGCAATACTTACTGGTATAGCATTAACAGTAATAGGTGATAAGGGTAAAAAAGTACTAGGATTATTTGAAGAATTAAATGAATTAGTAATGCAATTAGTTGCTATGGTTATGAAATTAGCTCCTATTGGAGTATTTGCACTAGTAGCTAGAACATTTGGGCAACTAGGAATTGACGTAATAATTCCATTAGGCAAAAGTGTATTTGCAGTTTATGTAGCCTTAGCTTTACACTTGATATTTGTATATGGTGGACTACTAAGAGTACTTGGTGGAATGTCCATTTTTAAATATGTTAAAAAGCTTTATCCAGCAATGCTGATAGCGTTTTCAACAGCTAGTAGTGCTGCTGCATTACCAGCAAATATGGATATTACTGTAAACAAAATAGGTGCTTCTAAGGATATTGCAGCATTTTCTCTTCCATTAGGTAATACAATAAATATGGATGGTACAGCTATATATCAAGGAGTTGCTGCAGTATTTATTGCACAGGCATATGGAATTGATGTAACACTTAATATGGCACTTATGATCGTACTTTCGGCTACATTGGCATCAATTGGTACAGCAGGAGTATCTGGTGCTGGGGCAATAATGCTTTCAATGGTATTAACAACAGTAGGTTTACCTATTGAAGGGGTAGGACTAATATTTGGTATAGACAGAATCTATGACATGGGTAGAACTGCCATGAATATCACTGGAGACTCAGTATGTACAACTATAATCTCAAGACAAGAGGGAGAATTTAACGAAGAAATTTGGAACACTGATTTTGCAAAAGAAACTGTCTAGGACTAATAATAGGAGGCTAATAGCCTCCTATTACCTTGAAAAGCAAGATGCATAAGTTTGATAAAAAATAAACAATATGAGTTTGTGCGACATTACTTATGATTAATATAAATTTAAAAAAATATTATAATTAGTAAAAAGGCAAAGGAGAATGACAATGACAAATAGTAATGAAAAATATAGAATCGAAAAAGATACAGTAGGTACATGTAATGTTCCTAAAGATGCATATTATGGAGTTCATAGTATGAGAGCTTATGAAAACTTCCAAATAACCGGAAGAAAAATGGATCCAGAAATAATAAAGTCCATTGCTGAAATTAAAAAAGCCTGTGTTATTACAAATAATGAGGTAGGCTTAATTGATGAAAAAATAACTAATGCAATCATTCAAGCCTGCGATGATGTAATAAATGGAGAATACCATGATCAATTTATAGTTGACCCAATTCAAGGTGGTGCAGGAACTAGCCACAATATGGCTTCTAATGAGGTTATTGCCAACAGAGCAATAGAAATACTTGGGGGGGAATTAGGTGATTATAGTATAGTTCACCCTAATGACCATGTAAACTACGGCCAATCTACTAATGACGTATTCCCAACATCAGGGAAACTTGCTACAATAAGACTTTTACAAGCAGCAAAAGAACGTTTAATCAAATTATCAGAGGCCTTAGAAAAAAAGGCAATTGAGTTTGATGATTGTATAAAAATGGGGAGAACCCAAATGCAAGATGCTATACCTATTAGATTGGGACAAGAATTTAATGCATACAAGAGTGCTATAGATAGAGATATTGCTAGATTTGACAAAGCAATAGAGACCATGTCTGTAATAAACTTAGGAGCAACTGCAATAGGAACAGGTTTAAACGCAGATGAAGACTATGTAAAAAAAGTAGTACCTAATCTTGCAAAGGTAACTGGTCTTGATTTAACACAAACACCTGACTTAATTGATGGCACTCAAAATCTAGACGGTTTTGTATATGTCTCTTCAATCATAAAAACCTGCGCAGTATCACTATCTAAAATGTCAAATGACTTAAGATTAATGTCATCTGGCCCAAGATGTGGATTTAAAGAGATTGACCTACCTTCTAGACAAAATGGCTCATCTATAATGCCAGGTAAAGTTAATCCTGTAATTCCAGAGGTTGTATCCCAAGTAGCTTTCAATATAATAGGAAATGATGTCACAATAACCATGGCAGCAGAAGGTGGACAATTAGAACTAAATGCATTCGAACCAGTAATTTTCTATAATATGTTTGAATCTCTAAGAACACTAGCAGGAGCTATAGATACATTTATTGAACATTGTATTAATGGAATAACTGCAAATAAGGAAAGAATGGAAGAAATGGTTAACAAGAGTGTAGGAATAATAACTGCTTTAGTTCCACACATTGGTTATACAAAAGCTGCAGAAGTTGCTAAAGAAGCAATAAGTACAGGTAATTCTCTTAGAGAATTATTATTAGAAAAGGAAATAATTGATGAAAACACTCTAGATAGGATATTAGAGCCTTTTGGAATGACAACCCCGGGTATTTCTGCCGAAGAATTATTAAAGGCAGAGACTTCAAAATAAATAATGAACATATGAAGGAAGTTTGATCTATAATGATCAAACTTCCTCTTTTATTAACCTTCGAAATCTTTTTTCATATTTTTAATTATATTATCATCATATAAGGATTTTAATATATAGGTCGCTATGACTTTGGACCCCTTTTCAATAGCCCATTTTGTCTTATCTGATAAGATCAGGTCAGCAAATTCTCTAGTATGGGTAGATACTGGTCTATCAGAAATAGAAATGGTAGGATGTAAGGCCGGACACTTATAGCTTAAATTCCCAATATCCGAAGAGCCTAAGGATTCAACTGGCCCCTTATCAATTTCAAGGCCAAGGTTTTCATATATATCTTTAATTAGATTGTCACCATAGGGTATAGCCTTTAAATCATCTAAAGGCCTTGTTGCTTCTGTTATTTTCACACTTGTCTGTGTAGCCTTTGCACACCCTTCAGCTGCATCATAAACCATCTTTATTACTTCATTCAAGTATTCTCTTCTTTTATATCTAAACCAATATTCACAAGAAGCATAATCAGGTATTACATTTGCTACTGAGCCACCCTTTATAATAGTGCCATGTATTCTAGTTCCATCTCTAAGTTGTTGACGCATCATATCAAGTGCATGAATAAATAAGGTCATTCCATTTACGGCATTTTTCCCATCCCAAGGAGATGCAGAAGCATGAGAAGGGCTTCCAAAAAACTCAAAATTTATTGCATCTAAGGCCATAAGCTTAGAATAAGGTTGATTCTTATCAGACATATGAATCATTATCACATAGCTAAAATCATCAAATAATCCTGAATCAGCCATATCTACTTTAAAACCATTTGCTTCCTCCCCAGGAGTACCAAATAAATAAATATTACCCTTTAGAAACTCCCTATTCTTATAAAGTCCTAATGCTGCTAAAAAACTTAAAGCACCACTAGCACAGTGTCCACATGCATGCCCTATTTCAGGAAGAGCATCATATTCTGCAAGAATCCCTATTTTAATATCTGAATCTTTATCTTCATGAATAGTAGCCTTAAAGGCAGTATCATTTCCTAAAAACCTTTCTTCTACTTCTATTCCCTCTCTTTTTAGCAAGTTTAAGTATTTGTCATAAGCAAGATATTCTTTATATGAGGGTTCTGGATTATTAAATATGTATTGGTTTAGTTCAAGAGCTAATCCTAGCTCCTCATTAATAGAATCATAAATCTTGTCTAATAATTGATTATAGTCCATAATCTTCTCCTTTAGTTTTATGTATTATGGTCAATATTGATTATTTTAATCAAAAGGGACTTGGATTTTTTCCATCATATATAATCTTTTCATAATGATCTGGATCAGTATCTCCTTCTGTACTAAAGCATACTATAACCGAGTTTTCGTCCAACTCTAGTTTCTCCTTCAAGGCCTTTAATTCTTCCCTTTCCAATAGCAAAGACACAAGGCCTAGGCCAACAGCCCCTGATTCGCCAGATACAATCTTTTTGTCATTTCCTATAGGATTAGCTAATAACCTCATTCCCCTAGCAGCCACATAGTCAGGACATGATACATAAGCTTTAGCGAAATCCCTCAAAATCTCCCAAGTGACTACATTTGGCTCTCCACAGGCTAAACCAGCCATAATAGTTTCTAAATCCCCAGTAACGGCATGTGGTTCACCATCATTAGCCAATGCAGACTTATAAATAGTATCAGCATTTTGAGGCTCTATTATAGTAGTTATAGGGCATTCTTCCTCAAATATATTTGCATAATAGCCTAAAATTGCACCAGCAAAAGAACCTACTCCTGCTTGTAAAAATACATGTGTTGGCTTATTGGTTCCGTCTAATCTCATTTGGTCTAGAGCTTCAGCTGCCATAGTAGTGTAGCCTTGACATATCCAATTAGGCACCTTTTCATACCCTTCCCATGCAGTGTCTTGAATAACATATCCACCTATTTCTTCAGCCTTTTCCCTAGATTTTCTTACAGCATCGTCATAATTAACATCCAAAATATAAGCCTCAGCACCAGCATCTTTAATATGTTGAAGCCTTCTCAAAGACGATCCCTTTGGCATATACACAATAGATTTACATCCTAACTGTGTAGCTGCCCACGCTACGGCCCTTCCATGGTTTCCATCCGTTGCAGTAACAAATACCATGTCCTTAATCTTTTCCGCAATCTCTGGTGATTTCAAATAATCAAAGCTAATAGAATTTATGTCAACATTTAACTTTTCTGATAAAAGTTTTGCAATGGCATAAGTTGCTCCTAAGCCTTTAAATGCATTTAATCCAAACCTATGGGATTCATCCTTAAGATAAATCTTAGAAACTCCCAATCTCCTAGCTAGATTATCTAGACTTACTAAAGGGGTAGCCTTATAGCCTTGAATAGTAGCATGAAAATCTCTTACCCTCTTTGTTTCCTCTGCACTTAAAAAGCTAGGTAAATAATCTACTTTCCTATTGCTTATTACAGTCTTGATACCATAAATCTCATTAACTTTTTCCAACACCTCATCTCCTCATATAAAAAATTTGAATATATTTTTCACTACGAAAACTTTAGACTAACTTAAAATACATGTAAAAAATTTTCCACCACAATTGGATCATAATCAATTCCTGATAAAGCCTTTATTCTCTCAAGGGCTTCCTCATGGCTTATTCCTTTGCCTCCTAGCTTGTTTGTCATAGAATCATATGCTTCTGCCACGGAAATAATTCTTGCAAATAAAGGTATTTCCTCACCACGCAAGCCCTTTGGATATCCTTTGCCATTCCACTTTTCGTGATGAGAAAGAACTATATCTGCAATATCTACTGTTTCCTCAAACAAATTCAATATCCTATAGCCTATTAGAGAATGTAATTCTACTTTTTCTTTTTCTTGTGCATTAAGTTTACTTGTCTTATTTAAAACTTCCTTATCCAATACTATCTTGCCTATATCATGATAAAATCCAGCAGTCTTAACTCGTTTCACTTCAGTTTCAGGTAAACCCATATTAATTGCAATTTTTCCACATATTCCTGCTACATTACTAGAATGAAGTTCTTCCCTTTGGCTCTTTTCATACAAGGATGACATAACATCATCAAATAATTTGGAATTAATACTTTTCCTCTCTATACTCTTTATTTTATACATCTCTGCTTCTGCATTCTTCAAAATTATTTGAATATCCTGCCCAAGAGTAATTTTTGTATCGGATGCAAGAGAAATACTACCCCTAATCCCTCCTATATCCTCAGCTGAGAAGTCATCCTTAATTCTTTGAGTAATTTGTTTAGCTTCCTTAGCTTTTGTATTAGGAAGGAGTATAACAAACTCATCTCCACCTACCCTAGCAATAATATCACTATCTCTACAAGCATTTTTTAGTACCTTAGCAGTTTTTATTAGCAATTCGTCGCCCTTTTCATGGCCGTAAATATCATTTATTAGCTTCAATCCATTAACATCACCGTAAATAATGGATATTGGTAGATTTTTTTCAACATCTATACTTTTCAATTGATTATCAAAAATTCTTCTATTGTATAATCCAGTCACTGGGTCATGTGAACTTAAATACTCAATCTGTTTCTGAGCTTTCTTAGACTCAGTTATATCCTTAAAGGAAACCACTGCCCCTATTATTTCATCACCCTGTAGCTGAGGAAGCACATGATATTCTACATCAAAACTTGTCCCATCTTTTCGCCAAAATACTTCATCATCAGCATAAAAATGAGCTCCATCTTTTATTGCCTTAACTATTCTACATTCAGTTATATCTAATGGGCTGGTATCTTTCCTTGAATGGTGAATCTGATAATGCATATTCATACCAATCAATTCATCTTCATGATTATAACCAAGAAGTTCTAGGCCGCTAGCATTACAAAATGTACAGTTGGCTACAACATCTAATCCAAAAATACCCTCTGCTGTAGAATCTAAAATAAGCCTTAGTTGATTTCGATTATTATTCACTAAATCATTTGCAACTTTAAGCTCTAGGGTTCTATCTGCTACCTTCTCCTCCAGATTTTCAAATAATTCATTGATTGTATCAGCCATTTTATTAAAAGATTTAGCTATCATCCCTATTTCATCATTTCTAACCACTACTGCCCTTTGAGAAAAGTCTCCATCCCCAAACTTCTTTGTAATCTCTAACAAGTGACTTGCTGGCTTTAGTAGCTTTTTAGCCAAAAACAAATACGCTACTACGGTTACAGTCAATGTAATTACTGAAAAATTTATAGTTGATATAATGCCCTCTTTGACAGCAGCAGTAAATTGAGTATCAGGCATTACTGTAAATATTAACCAATCAAAGTATTCAGTTCTATATTCGGAAATATTGATATAAAGCATGGTCTGGATGTTAGAGAGCTTGTAGGAAGTAACATTTGTATCTAAGTATGACTTATAGGCTTCTGTTAATGCTGGATATCCCATATCATTTATTCGCACTTCTTTTTTCCTTCCATCTTGAAAAATCAAATAGTTGTCCATATTTACAGAGTTACCTATTAATTTGCCAGAATTTCTATCTATTACTATTGCCATTGAATCTGTATCTTTTGTTAGCATTTCTAAATGATTGTCTAAAATATCTGTTTCTTCAATTTGATGAAAATGATTTTCTATATAGAATTCCACTACATTATATACATCATTATCAAATCTACTTATAGTATCCGAAAAGCTCTTATCTGCATAAGCAAGCCAGTTTCTAAATATAATAGCTCCTATAATAAAAGCCGATAATATCATTATTGATACAAAAGCGATTAATATTATAGTTGTTATTGATAAATCTTCTTTTTCTATATTTTTACTCATATTCATCACATCGCCTTGTAGTTTATTAGATTTAGTTTATCAAAATATATATATTTCGTCAATTTATGCCATTATATAAACATATGCCCTTGATTTCAAAATTGAAATCAAGGGTATATTAATTTTTACCATGTTTCATTGTGTACTCTATCTTCCTTGTATCTTTCCTTTACTTGTCTTTCTTCAGCTGGATAACCAACCGCTATAATAGCCACAGGTTCTATATGGTCAGGTAATTCAAACAAGTCTCTAACTGGTTTAACTAGACTTTCTCTAGGATATACTCCGCACCAGCAAGTACCTAAACCTAAATGCTGACCTTCCAATAATATATTTTGAACAGCTGCCGAACAATCCTGTACCCAATAAGCTCCATCATATTTTACATTACTGGTATCTGCACATACCATTATAGCTAGTGGTGCTTCCTTTAGCATTTGAGTATAAGGATGAATAGTAGTTATTTCATTTAATCTCTCTCGATTTTTAATAAGAATAAAATGCCAAGGGTGTTCATTTCCAGCTGAAGGAGCATACATAGCTGCCCTTAACAACTTCTTTATACTCTCATCATCTACAGGCTTGTCTTGATATTTTCTAATGCTTCTTCTCTCAAATATTTCTTTCAAAGATATACCTCCTATAAACTCTTTTATACCCTTTAATTTTATAAGACTTTATTTAAAGCTTCCTTTAGCACCTCTGCTTCTTCATCAGAAAGAGTAATCCCCTTTCTCATCTTACCTTCTTCATGATTCCAATCTCTTAAGTCAAACTTGGCAGGCCTATCATTCCAACTTACTTTGTTAAGCTCCTTAGTCCAAGCTCCATTTTCTGAAAGCACTGCAACTTTTTCTGTGATTTCATATTTGAATTCAGCCATTGCTTATCTCTCCTTTATCCTTCTAAAATTCTAACATGAGTACATGATATCATTATACCCCTAAAGAAGGTAAACTTTCAATAAATCCTACTAGTCTATTTCTTCCTTCCTGTATATATAAATAGAAAAAGTCTTCCTATCAATGATAAGAAGACTAATAATCAATTTTATTGAATCAGCTTTCGAATCTAATTTTTGTTTTCCCTTATAAGCATAATCGCTTCTTCCTCACAAACAGGCTTACTAATAAAATAGCCTTGCAATTTATCACAGCCATGTTCTAATAAATAATCCTTCTGGGCTTGAAGCTCCACCCCTTCAGCTACTGTCTTTATCCCAAGTCCATGTGCCATTGAAATTATACCATTAGGTATTAGTGAGTTTTTATTTGGATCAGTTATATCTTCAATAAAACACTTATCGATTTTTAAGCTATCAACACTTAACTCACTTAGTCTATCTAATGAGGAATATCCTGTTCCAAAGTCATCAAGAGATATCTGAATTTCATTTGCTCTTAATTCCTT
>JAAYNS010000198.1 GCA_012520755.1 Tissierellia bacterium | reverse complement strand
CAATTAAAGGTATAGAAATTGGCTCAGGCTTTGAACTTGCAGGTATGCTAGGCTCAGAATCAAATGATCCAGCCTACTTAGATGAGGAGTCAGGAAGAGTTAGATTTAAAACAAATCATGCTGGAGGCTTTTTAGGTGGAATATCAAATGGTGAAGAAATAAGAATTAGACTTGCTGTTAAACCAACACCAACTATATCAGTACCGCAAGACACCGTAAATGTGGACACTTTACAAAATGAGGTCTTGACTCCAATAACAAGAAGAGATGCAACATTACTTCCAAGAGTATATCCAGTTTGTGAAGCTATGGTTAGAATTGCAATTTTGGATGCAATACTTATGGCTAAAGGCTATAGAGCTATAACTGATATTGATGAGAAGTTTGACAAAATATAATATATTATAGACCTTTAAACAAAAATATGAGTATAAACAAGATGTTTTTAGCGGATTTTCTATTGATAGAGGTCCGCTAAATTAATACTTAAAATAGAGTGAAAGAGGGTAAACCTAGTGGATATAAATGATTTAATAAAATCAGCAGCTAGATTTTTAGAAGAATCAGAATTAAATTATATATCAAAAGAAATCGCCATTTCAGAAGATGTAGTGGGACTAAAAATTTTCAATGAACCAATATTTGGTGTCAGCTCAGTAGATGATGACTATTATAATTTCTTAAAAAACCCTTCTATAATTGGGGATCACTTCCTGCTTCCGAAAGAGTGGTTGCCAGAAGCTAAATCTGTTATTTCGTTTTTTCTACCATTTACTGAAGCTGTTAGAGCTAGTAATAGGATAGACAGGTTATGGACTTCAGATGAATGGGCTCATGGATATGTCCATGGACAAAAACTATTAATAGAGCTAAGTAAGTTTTTAACCTCTCAATTAATAAAAGGGGGTTACAATAGTTTAATACCATATACAGATAGTAAGTATTGGACTCAAAATATGCCTAAGGAAGATTCCCTACATCCAGAGGTGCCATTTACAAGTAACTGGTCCGAAAGACATGTAGCCTTTATAAGTGGACTAGGAACATTTGGTTTATCAAAAGGTATCATTACAGAAAAGGGTATGGCTGGAAGATTATCCAGTATTATTACGGAACTAAGTTTACCTCCAACTGAAAGAAAATACTCAGATATTTTAGAGTATTGCACTATGTGCGGATCATGTATCATTAATTGTCCCCCTAGGGCAATTACAATGGAGGATGGTAAAAATCATATTAGGTGTTCAAAGTATTTAAATGCAATTGCCAAAAAGTTTAATTCAAGAAGAGGCTGTGGAAAGTGTCAAGTAAGTGTACCTTGCGAATCCAGGATTCCATAGAAGAGCCAATAATTTATATATCAAAATCCTAAAGGGAGGATAGACTAGTATGAGTATAGAAGTAAGGGGTATAAAAATTGGAGAAGGTATTCCAAAGATTATTATACCTATAGTTGGTAAAACAAAAGATGAGATTATAGCTAAAGCACAAGAGATTAGCCTTATAAATATTGATGTAGTAGAATGGAGAGTTGATTTCTACGAAGATGTATTTAATACTGAAATACTATTAGAGACATTAAAAGATTTAAGGAGTATTCTTGACAATAAGATAATTTTATTCACCTTTAGAACGAAAAATGAGGGTGGGGAAAAAGAAATATCAATGGAAGCATATACAGAATTAAATAAAATAGTAGCTCAGTCAGGTAAAGTAGATTTAGTAGATGTAGAGATATTTTCAGGAGATGAAATAGTTAGGGAAAATATAGAAAATATACAAGAGGCTGGTGTATTAGTAGTAGGCTCCAATCATGATTTCTTCAAAACGCCAGATAAAGATGAAATAGTATCAAGATTAATAAAGATGCAAGATATGGGTGCTGATATACCAAAAATAGCTGTAATGCCGCAAACAACAGAGGATGTATTGACATTATTAGCCGCGACAAATGAGATGTATACGAAGCATGCCAATCGGCCAATAATAACTATGTCTATGGGGCCATTAGGTGTCATAAGCAGACTTTCTGGAGAAATCTTTGGTTCATCAATGACCTTTGGAGCATTGGGTGCTGTTTCAGCACCTGGTCAAATTCCAGTAGATGAATTAACTACAACTTTAGAAATACTGCATAAATCTATGTAGTTATTAATAAACAAAAGAAGATTACTTCCTTTCGCTTGAAGTAATCTTCTTTGATCTTTAGTTAAATTATATTTAATTCAATAATCCTTCTCAAGGTATTTTCAAACTTCTCATCAGCTTGAGAGTTTCTTTTTTTAAATTTGCTGTAAATTCCTTGCTCACGTCTAAGTCTACTATTCATATGCCTT
>JAAYNS010000197.1 GCA_012520755.1 Tissierellia bacterium | reverse complement strand
TATAAAGGAGTGTCGTCCAATGAAAATGAGAAGAATTTTAGCAGTACTATTAATCGCAACATTCATATTATCAACACCAGCATTAGCAGTAGACACTAGTGACTTACTTATTCAAGAGGAAGTCTATACATGGGGTACCTTAGATATTATGAAGATTACTAACTTCACTAAATATCTTGATAAGGAAGATTATGTGAACGCTATTTATCCAGAAGAATATGGATATGCAGAAGGAACAGATATCATTACACACTGTATAGAGGTTTATGGCAGTACTACAATTAGCACAAGTGATCCAAGTGCTTATGTAGCAATTTACAGATTAAAGGAACTTGATGGGAAATTACGCTTTGATGTAGTATTAGATACTATTGAGGGAGATATGTTCTATGATAGTGAAAGCGGAGAGCCACCAGTAATTGGTGATCCAGTTACTCTTACTGAGCCAGGATATTATTTAATATATAAACAATATGATGCATTTGATCTTACATATGTTTTTGTAAAATTAGTTGCTAGTGAAGAGGAGCCAGTTGAAGTTACTGAAGAAGAAGTGGTTGAAGAAGCTGTTGAAGAAGAAGCAGTTGAAGAAGAAGCAGCTGAAGAGCCTGCAGAAGTTGTACTAGCAAAGGAAGCTACAGCAAAACCAACAACATCAAATGTATTGGTAGATGGTGTTGAAGTAAATTTTGAAGCATATAATATTAATGATAACAATTATTTCAAACTTAGAGATTTAGCCTATATATTAAGCAAGACAGCAAACCAATTTGAAGTTGAATGGGATGCAGTTAACAAGGTTATTAATCTTGTAAGAGGTCAAGAGTACACACCAGTTGGTGGAGAAATGGAAATTAGTGAAGACCTAGCAGAAATAAATGCTAGTTTAAATGAATCTAAGATATTTGTTGATGGAGAAGAGATTTATCTAGCAGCTTATACAATTGATGGAAACAACTACTTTAAGCTTAGAGATGTAGGACAAGTAATGGGCTTTGAAGTAACTTGGGATAGTGAAACAAAGACTATAGGAATAAATACATCTATAGAATAAAGGGACAAGCAATAGCAATGAAAAGGTGAGCAATAAAGGCCACATAAGAGTTTTTACTCTTATGTGGCCTTTTTAAGCCCTGAAAGGAGCTTTCCATGCTCCTTAGAGCTGGAGTAAAATCATCAAAAATCACCCGCAAATTAATACATTTTTTTCCTAAAAAATCTATATTATAACAATAAAAAATGCTATAATACAATAACAAATATTATGAAACTTAATTTATTCTTTTTTTTAGAATCTAAAGGAGTGATTAATGGTTATGGTTAACTTTTTTCAGTTGCAAGATAGACGGTTAAGTTTATATCTTCTCGCTTTTTTGCTGTCAATTGTAATGGTCATTACTATCACCTGTACAGAGGTTTTTGCGGAGGAAATTTCTGTGCCTTTTATCATCGGTAGTGGTGAATTCTCTTATGATGATGGCGTGTACTATCAATCAAGCTTTCGATTCCCCCATGGTGTCGCTTATTCCGAAGCCACAAATTCCCTCATCATTGTAGATACACAGAATCATCGAATTCGCCAGTTG
>JAAYNS010000196.1 GCA_012520755.1 Tissierellia bacterium | reverse complement strand
GGAAGATGTTTTTATACCAGCAGAAAATATAAATAGTGCCATGAATGGTGACATTGTAATAGCTAATATTCTAAGAAGAGAAGAAGCTAATAGGAAAATGGAAGGAGAAATCATTAGAATCATTGAGCGTGCTAATACAACGATAATAGGAACATTTGAGGATAATGGTAATTTTGGCTTCCTAATACCAGATGATCATAGAATAGCTCATGATATCTTTATACCTAAAGCTCAAACTAATGGAGCAAAGGATAAGCAGAAGGTTATTGTAGAAATTATTAAATGGCCTGAGTTTAGGAGAAATCCAGAAGGCAAGGTTGTAGATATCTTAGGCTATTTAACAGATAAAGGAATAGATATATTATCAGTTATTAAGCAGTATAAACTTCCAGAAGATTTTCCTAATAAAGTTCAACAAGCAGCTTTAAATATGCCTGATACAATAACTGATAAGGATTTGGAAGGAAGATTGGATTTAAGAGATTTGATTACATTTACTATAGATGGGGCAGATGCAAAAGACTATGATGATGCAATTTCTATTGAAAAGCTAGACAATGGGAATTACAAACTGGGAGTTCACATAGCTGATGTATCCCATTATGTAAAAGAAAATTCACCTTTAGATAAAGAGGCCTATTTAAGAGGGAACTCTGTATATTTAATAGATAGAGTATTACCTATGTTACCAAGAGAATTGTCAAACGGTATTTGTTCGCTTAATCCAAATGTAGACAGATTAACCCTAAGTGTGTTCATGGATATAGATAAAAATGGAAATGTAACTGATCACAAAATAGCTGAAAGTGTTATAAAGAGCAAGAAGAGATGTGTTTATGACGATGTATCTGATTTTATAGAAGACGATGATGAGAAGGCCAAAGAAAAGCTAAAGGAAATATTACCACAGCTTAAATTAATGGTAGAATTAATGGAAATATTACGTGAAAAGAGAGAGAGAAGAGGGAGTATTGATTTTGACTTTCCTGAAACATTTATTGAACTAGATGACAATGGTAGACCAGTTGATGTTAGGAAAGCCGATAGAAGAATAGCCAATAGAATGATAGAAGAATTTATGCTAGTATGTAACGAAACAGTCGCTGAAGACTTTTATTGGGCGGAAGTACCCTTCTTATATAGGATACATGAGGAACCAAACCAGGAGAAGATTGAGTTTTTCAATAAGTTTATTCACAATTTCGGATACACCTTAAAAGGCAAAGACATACATCCTAAAGAGTTTCAGTTGTTGACTAAGGAAATTAAGGGTAAGAGGGAAGAAACGGTTATCTCTACCTTGCTTTTGAGATCCTTAAGAAAAGCCGTATACAGTGAGGTGCCTGATATTCACTTTGGTCTTGCATCAAAATACTATTGTCATTTTACTTCTCCAATAAGAAGATATCCTGACTTAGTAATTCATAGAATAATAAAGGCCTATTTAAAAGGCCAGCTAAGTCTTCAGAGACAAGATAGACTTGAAAAAATATTACCAGAAATTGCTAAACATACATCTATGACTGAAAGAAGAGCTGAGGAAGCTGAAAGGGAAGTAGATGATTTAAAAATGGCTCAGTATATGTCAGAAAGAATTGGAGAAGAGTATATTGGAATTGTGTCATCTGTAACTAATTTTGGCCTATTTGTACAATTGGAAAATACTATAGAAGGATTAGTCCATTTCAATGTTATGGATGATGACTTTTACAGATTTGATGAAGAGAATTATTATATTATTGGCGAAAGGACTAACAAAATCTATAGATTGGGTGATACTGTAAAAATTGAAGTAATTGGTGCAGATGTTTCCAAGAGAAATATTGATTTTCGTATAGTTGATGATATCAAATCAACTACTGATCTATAATTATTGACTATCTAGCTTAATTTTGATACATTTAAATATATTAAGCTAAAGGAATGGTCAAATTGAATAAATCAGAAAAGAAAATAATTGCTAACAATAAGAAAGCTAGGCATGAATACTTTATAGAAGACACAATAGAAGCAGGGATTGCTTTGAAAGGCACCGAAGTCAAATCAATTAGGCAGGGTAAGGTAAATATAAAGGAAAGCTATGCATCCATTGAAGATGGTGAAGTTTTTGTTAATGGAATGCATATAAGCCCATATGAGCAAGGCAATATTTATAATGTAGATCCTTTAAGAAAGAGAAAATTATTGCTTCATAAGAAGGAAATTAGGAGACTTAGTTCTAATATTCAATTACAGGGGTATACACTTGTGCCCCTATCTGTGTATATCAGAAATGGTAAAGTAAAAATTGAATTAGCATTAGCAAAAGGAAAAAAACTATACGATAAAAGAGAAACAATTGCTAAGAAAGATGCAGAAAGAAGAATTAGACAGCATTCTACTGAAAAATATAGGGAGTAATAATGGACTATAATAAACTTGTAGACACTGCCCTTTTGGCAGGACAAATATTATTAGAAAGTAATGCGGAAACATATCGTGTAGAAGATGTAATGAATAGGATACTGGATATATCAGAATTGCAAACAACGGAAGCTATAGCTTTGACTACGGGATTATTTCTAACACTTGATGACCCTTCGATGAGCCCTATAACTAAAATGAAAAGAATAGTACATCGGGATACTAATTTAAGCAAAATTGCTAGGGTGAATATGATAACTAGAAGACTTACGGAAGGTAAATATACTGTAGAAGAAGCCTATGAATCATTGAATGCAATTTATGAAACTCAATATCCCTTGTGGATGAAAAACCTATCGGTATCTTTGCTTTCTGCATTTTTTACACTACTTTTAGGGGGAGGTATCGCAGAATTTCTCCTTGCCTTTATTAATGGTGGGATAATGATTATTACTTCTAAAATGGAAAAAAGAACCGGATTTGGGTTTTTTACCCATAATATTATATATTCATGTATTGTAGCTGCATTTGTGACTATTATTAAGGGAAATCTACTTTTAAAACTAAATAGCGATATTACAATTACAGCATCAATTTTCCCATTAGTTCCTGGGACAGCAATAACTAATGCATTCCGTGACACACTTAAAGGAGATTATATGTCTGGCCTTGCAAAAGCTAGTGAAGCAATAGTTATAGCTATATCTATAGCTATAGGTGTAGCTATAGGATTAGTGCTTGCGGGAGGTGCTAGACTATGACTATACAGATAGTGAGTGCTTTATTTGCAATAATGGCAGCATCTATATACTTGGAGATTCCAAAGAGATTTATATTTAGAGCTGGATTTGTTGGTGCCTTGGGATGGGGAGTCTATTTAATATTTGATGATATTTATGGGATTGTTCTAGCTACATATATTGCAGGTATAGTAGTATCAATTACTTCCCATATAATTTCAAGGAGAGTAAAGACTCCAGTAACTATTTTTTTCATTCCTGGACTATACCCGTTAGTGCCTGGATATAGATTGTATATGGCAGTATTTAGCTTTATGTCAGGAAATGGTCCATTAGCAACATCTTATTTAGTTGATACAATAAAAATTTCAGGTATGATTGCCTTGGCCATTTTTACCGCAGATGCCTTATTTCATATAATAAATAAAGTAAAGAAAATAATTCCCCAAAACTAGCCCAAGCAAAAGGGACGGTTCTTTTTGCTTGGTTTAGATGAATTCTTGAAAGGAAAACTATATAATGAGAAGATTAATTAGTATATTGATATTAGCAGCTTTTATTATAAGCTCATCTTTTGTATTTGCAGATGTAGCTGTTGGAGATGTTATAGTGGTATTAGGTGCTGACTTGACAGAAAGTCAAAAAGAAGCAATATTAAAGGAGTTTAATTCGCCACAAGATGCCCAATTAATTTTTACCACTAATGAAGAAGAGCATGAGTATTTAGGAGGTATAATTCCATCTGGGAAGATAGGAACTAATGCCATTTCTTGTGTTATGATAACCTATAGAGAAAAAGGTAACGGATTAAATGTAGATACTAGTGATAAAATTAATTATATCACTGAAGAAAGCTATATAAGTGCTTTAATCACTGCAGGAGTAGAAGATGCAGATATTAAGATTACTGCTCCAGTAAGTGCAACTGGGACGGCAGCATTGACAGGAATCATGAAAGCCTATGAAATTTCAACAGGTGAAGCCATTGATAAAGATATAAAAAGAATTGCAAATGAAGAGATGGTTACCATAGCTGAATTAGGAGAAGTAATAGGTAATAAAGAGGTCTCAGATCTTGTTAATAGAATCAAACAAGAAATTGCTGACAAGAGACCAAATACAAGGCAGGAAGTACGAGATATTGTTTTAAATATTGTCACTAATAGTATCGATGTAAATCTGACAGATGAACAGATAGAAAAATTAGTGTCATTATTCGATAAGATGAAAGAGTTGGATATCGACTGGAATAAAGTATCCAACCAAGTTCAAGATGTGGTACAAAAAGCATCTGACTTTCTATCATCTGAAGAAGGTCAAGGTTTTTTGCAGGATCTAAAGATAATTATAAATAAATTAATAGATTGGATTGCCTCTCTATTTAGATAACAAGCAAAAGGGACGGTTCTTTTTGCTTGTTGAAAGAATAGTTTAGCATAATAGAATAGGTTGTGACAAAGATGAAGAAGAAAATACTTGAATTATTAAGGGAAAGCGAAGGTTTTATATCGGGAGAAAAAATCTCAGAAGAATTTGGTGTAACTCGTGCAGCTATATGGAAAAATATAAATTCATTAAAAGAAGATGGGTATGAAATAGAGTCTATATCTAGAAAGGGATATAGATTATTATCATCTCCAGATATACTTAGCTATGAAGAAATCAAGTCCTACCTTAGTACACAGTTTACAGGAAGAAAGATATATTATTATGATACCATTAAGTCTACAAATAAAATGGCAAAGGAAATTGCTCACAATGAAGAAGAAGGAGTTGTTATAGTTGCTGAAGAGCAGCTTGAAGGAAGAGGGAGACTCGGGAGAACCTGGGAGTCCCCAAAGAAAAAAGGTATATACTTTTCTATAATACTAAAACCTCAAGTCCATCCAATGAAAGTATCTAAATTGACTTTAGTAGGGGCAGCAGCAGTGAATCTTGCACTGGAAGAAATGGGTGTTACATCTAATATAAAATGGCCTAATGATATATTAATAAAGGGTAAAAAGGTATGTGGAATCCTTACTGAAATGAGCAGTGAATTGAATATGATAAACTATGTAGTCATGGGGATAGGAATAAATGTAAATCTAGATAGAAATGAAATACCTGAAGACTTACAAGACAAAGCAACATCATTAAAGATTGAGTCAAAGGATGAAATAAATAGAAAGAAGCTAATGGCTTTGATTTTGAATAAATTTGAGAAGTTTTACTTGCCTTTTAAAGAAGATGGAGAGATCCTTCAAGCAATTGAAGTATGTAGAAAGAACTCTGCTGTTATAGGAAACGAGGTACAAATCTTAAATGGGTCAACAAAAAAACTGGGCAGAGCACTTGACATAAATGATGCTGGAGAATTAGTGGTGGAATTTACTGATGGAAAGATCCAATCAATATTATCTGGAGAAATATCAATTAGGGGGATAAACGGATATATTTAATTATATCCATTTATCTGATTTCTAAATATTCCCAAGCCCTTTCTAGCAACTAAATTAGCGAGAATTAGTTTCAGTAAATCACCTGGAATAAAAAGCAGACATCCCATCTTGAATACTTCAACAATAGAAAGATTCATTTTCATTACATAATTTAAAATATAATGCATATAAGGAAGTCCAAATAAATAGATTAAGACACTTCCAATAATTGACGCTACAAATATTTTTTTAGGATTTATATCTTTGTAAGTTATTTTTCCAATAATATATGCAGCAAATACAAATCCAATCGCAAAGCCAAAACTTGGTTTCAACAAGATTTGTGGTCCACCACTAAATCCTGAAAATATTGGAATACCTATCAGTGCTAATAGTATGTAGACTATTTGACTAAGGGCTCCTAGTTTTGGACCTAATAGAATCCCACTAAGTAGGACAAACAAGGTTTGCAAGGTAATAGGTACTGGACCTATTGGTATACTTATAAAAGCTCCAACTGCTGTTAATGCTGTAAATATTGCCACAAATACTATTTCTCTTGTTTTTATTTTCATTCTCAAACCTCCATTGTAAACCTAAATTATATAATGAGTTTACAATACTAAGTTGGGTTTGTCAACTGTTAGTTTTTAACAGCATTGTTATTAGAGTCTTATGTAAGAAGTTTTAAAATTATTGACATTTATCATTTACTATTGTATAATTATTTAGCTAACTAAATTCAACTGTTTTGGGGGCGAATTTGGTTTCGACGGGGATTTGGAATCAAGAATAGCGAGCCGTTGTCGCCAAGCAACGATAAAAGTGGCACAAACAATAAACGCAAACGAAAATAATTTCGCTTTAGCAGCTTAGTTCTGCTTCGTCAAACTTAGGATACCCACGACCTAGGATTTGGCGTCAACTTAGTGGGGAACCGCGCTTAGCAAAGCTTTGAGCTAAGAACGGAAATCATGAAGCTACTAAAACTCATATCTTGTCAGTAGGAGATGAGTGGAGGGAATGTTAAAATACTGACTGCGCTCGGAGAAATTCTTGTGGAAGGGTTTTCGGACGTGGGTTCGACACCCACCGCCTCCACCATACATAATGACCTGCAGAAATAAATTAAGCTCTAATGATTTGAATCATTAGAGCTTTTATAATGCCATAAAATCTATATAAAATTGTTCTTTAGCTTTTTTTTGTTCTACATTATATTTTCCATTTCTTAATGTGACCTCTCTATAATTTGAAATAATATGTCTTCCCTAGACTTTTTCCTCTCTATTAATATATATGGATTTTTTTTCAGTAATTGTTCATGAGATTTAATAATATATTAATGAAGAGAATTATGGTGTTTACAATTACTCTTAATAGGTAT
>JAAYNS010000195.1 GCA_012520755.1 Tissierellia bacterium | reverse complement strand
TTTTTAAGACCTTTTTACGCCATTTCATAATATTCACCCCATTTACTGGATATAGCTTTCCACTATCATTTTATCCCAAGACTGATAAATTTACTTCATACATAGGGTTAATTTAATATACTACTTTCGAATGATTTATATGCTACTAAGTAAGCAAGTATAATCCTTCCTTTATTAGTCGCTACTTACTATTTCTTCTTCACTGGATGTCTCTTCTTCTACTAATAGCACATCTATATCAAAGGCATATATTTCATCCCCATTATTTAAGTAGAATGTATTTATCTCCTTATAATTATCACTATACTTATATAAAATTGGTTTTGCTACCTCATCAGCTAGCCTAACCAAGTCATCAATTGTCCTTACAAACTTTGCATTTGATAAATCAACATCCGTACTTAAAGCAACAAGCCTATCTCCGTGCTTTTTCAATATCCTATGTAATTCTTTTTCTAAAGGATCTTTCTTGGCTGTAGCTTCTGTAAATATCATTAAAAAAATAAGTCCTAAAACACATATCCCTATAATCACACCATAGAAAATCACTTGATTTTTATCTACTGGTAATTGGACTTGGATAGTTTCTTCTATAGCACCAGGTTTTTCTATCTTGTTGGTGGTTATTTCAAACATCAATGTATTTAATGGTATAACTAGATTTGGGGTAATGTTTTCTTCAAAAGTACCTTTGTCATTAGTAGCAGTTAAATTAACATCCATAAATAAGGTTATGGAAGTATCACAATTGATTTTAGATGTTTCAATTATCTCTTCTACAAATGTATTGTATTCGTTTAGGTTTATACTAATATTTTCATTAATTGCATATGTTTCGTCTGTAATATTAAATGATTTGTTTTTAACTAACGGGTAGTCCTTCTCCCAGATATTAATAACTTCTTCTCTCTCTTCTTTAAATCCTTTTACTTTACCTATAATACTATAATTACCTTCTAGTTTTGTAACTCCTTCTCCTGCAAACACGTAAGAAAATTCCGTATTTATAAAATCAACGAATTCTGTTATATATAACATACCTTCACCTAATGTACTAGCTTCATATAACTTATTAGGTTTAAGATATACTGTATAGTTTACTGAGCCATTATTGGTATAACCATATAGCTTAGATTTTTGATCTTCAAACTTAGGATATCTTACTTCTTTAAATAATTGAAAAGCTATAAGGAGAGTGAAAATGGTTAGTATTGATATAATTGCTAATCGTAACTTTTTATTGATCTTTAATTTCATAAGTACACCCCTATTAGTCAGAATATGTATGTATATTTCTATATTAATCTAGTAATTCCTTTAATTTTTTTTCGACAAATTTAGTGTAGATATCACATTGCAAGTATAATTTGATTGTCTTAATTAACTATTCTAAATAAGATAAGGATTGAATCCTAATTGAAAAGGATTCAATCCTTGATAATCCGAACACTTTTAATTTGTAATAAAACTAACGTGGCACTAAACTTGAATAACTTATTGTTACTGTTTTAGTTAGATTATCTTCCGTTACTTTAAAAGTTTGAGATGTTTGACCATTCTGTTGCTTTTCATATACAGTAAATTGTTTTTCAATTTCTATTTCTTTTGTATCTTCACCATTACTATATATCTTTACTAAATTACCTGTAACATTGTAACGTTTTTTAGTTTTGTAACCATGATACAAATCATAATCATATTCAGCCTCTGTAACGTCAAATCTTAAATCTGTAAAAACATATTCTGCATCATCATCACCTGGATCAACTGGATCTTCTTCTCCACCATCTCCATCACAGCTACCATCATCATTATATTGTTTTCCTATAGCATTAATAGCGAATGAAATCTCATCTAAGCCAGTAAACCCTCTGCCTAGATTTTCAGCAAATCTCTCTTCATCTGCACATTTTTTAACAAATAGAGTCATACTAAATTCTCTAGCATCATCTCTATCTATTGCAACACTTAATCCACCAATATTTTCAGATAGGTCTAATATACTGAATGGTCCTGGTATTTGTTCAACACCATCTAATTTTAGGGATGTTACTAATATTTCGTCTAAGTAATCTTCAGAGTATCCATCAGCTAATGAGAATCCCTCAACCCTTCCGTCCATTGTTCCAGCATTCTTTATCTCAAAGTTAACTATTGCCTCTGAACCTGGATACATATTATACAATTTTACATTAAGTGTACTGTCATCATTCCAAGGATTAACTGCTTTTCCGTATGAATCGCCATCATAGTCCATGCCTCTTGATACTGGTTCTACTGATGCATTTTGAAATTCAAAGTCTAACATACCAGTTGTCACAGTTGTATCAACCTTCAAAGTTTCTGTCCAAAACGCATATCCTGCACCTGAAAGAGCTAAAGCTACAACAAGTGCCAAAGCTAAAAACCTAGTCTTTTTCATAAAAATCTCTCCTTTTATTTTATATTAGAGCATATTTATGTCTCTTATATAATTGATTATAGACTGAATGAGATTTTATTAAGACCTGAAAAAGAGTAGTTTTTACTGATAGATAAGTGGTATTTAGCCTTACTGTTTTTTCCCACTTACCTACTCCTTTAGTAGTAGTTAAGTGGGAAAAGTATTAGAATTCAATTATATTTAAATCTATATCCTTATCACTTTTGATAAGGAGGGTAGGCCAACCTACTTTTGGTACTACATACTCTATAGTCCCTTTTAAATCTTGGGGTTTAACAAGTTCTGAATCCTCTGAAGAATTATTATCACCTTTAGTTCGGAATAATAATCCTTGTTCTTCATCATATACCAGCTCTGTGATCCTATGGGAAATTAATATATTATCTCTTTTAAACTGAATTACATCTCCTTCCTTAAGATTATATACTCCTTTCATATCTGTTATTTTTTTTACTACTATTACATCTCCAGGGTATATCATTGGCTCCATACTGCCAGTTGCAATAACTGATGGATATATTGGGAATACCCCTACTGCAAACCATATTATCCCTATAGATATTATGCTAGTTATTATCCATCCTATGGGGCTTTCATCTTCTTGTTCTCTCTTTTTAATTTTTTTTGATGCACTTAAGTATATTGATTGCATGGACATTAGAAAAAAAGTAGGGCAGAGTATACCTACTAATGCAGATGTTATCCATTTCAAATTGGGAAGTATTGGTGACAACCAATGAAATCCTTCAATAATTCCTAAGTATATTAATGATATAATTGGTCCACCTAAGAATACTAAGTATGTGGCAAAAAAGTTATTTGAAAATTCTGGGATAAAAAACTCAGCTGAAAATTGCACTAGGCCTTTTATGCTATCTACATCTAAATACTTGTTTATTGAAAAATTCGTTACTGTCATTAATAGTGCTATCAGTGTAAAGACTACATAATTGTCTTTTTTGCTGAAACTATTAACTAAATAACTTCTTATAAATTCTCTACCCACTAAAGCTGAACCAACAAATATAATATTTATAAAAATCCCTTTAAGAGCATGATTATAAGGGCTTTTGCCTAGTCCATCAATTAACCCTGCTAATAATGTGATAATTACATACATTATTCCAAAATACATAGCCCAAAATTTTAGTAGCTTCCTATGTTTTAATTTCCCCTTAGCTTTTATATTTGGCATTTGCCAAACTATTACTGCAATGCATATCCAAAGTATTGGTTTAATTATGTATGAAAATGTATAGCTATCTATAAATTTTACTATAGGAGAGTTTTCTAGGATATATATTGATAGTAAAAGTAAAATTGCTATTATACTTCTTTTAGATGATAGTCTTGTAGGTATTACCTTGAAAGATGATTCCATACTTGTCCTCCTCTGGCTATTATGTAAAAGTAGGATATTTAATAATATCCTACTTTAAGTTATTCCTCTACATTATCTGATTGAGATTCCTGGTTATTCTTATCATCCTTTTCCTCTTTGTCAGCAACCTCTTCTTTCTCTTCTTTTACCTTAGGTTCATCTTTTGGCTCATCTTTAGGTTCATCT
>JAAYNS010000004.1 GCA_012520755.1 Tissierellia bacterium | reverse complement strand
TTGTAGATTCTTTCCTGCCATTGCATATACCTCATCAGAATATGGATTTATATCTTCATTCATATCTATTTCTGGTCTTATTACATGAACAAATGAAAATGGGTTGTCTTTACCTATGTGTAAAGCTTCCTCGTGACTTAATACATCATAAGGCTTACAAGCTATTCTACTTTCTAATCCTTCTTTTGGTCTATACCCTCTAAATGGTTTAATCGTTATCATACTTATCCCCCTAGCTCACCATGTCTTTAACTTGTTTACAAAATTCGTCTATTATTTCTACTATTTCTTCTCCAATTCGTTCCTGAGCTTCCACTGTGGCAGCTCCTATATGAGGAGTACAAGAAACTTTAGGATGTCTGCAAATTTCAATATTTGGATTTGGTTCATTAATGTATACATCTAAACCTACTCCTGAGATTTTATCACTATTAAGTGCATTTAATAGTGCTTCTTCATCGATAATCCCACCTCTAGCTGCATTAATTATGAATACTCCATCTTTCATAAGAGATATTTCTTTTTCTCCAATAAGTGGTTTCTCTGTTGAAGGAACATGTAGCGAAATATAATCAGCCTTTTTTAGAACTTCTTCCATAGGGTAGTACTGGTAATTCTTATCTTCCTTTATAAACTTATCATAAAACATAACTTTCATTCCCAGAGCACTTGCTTTTTGGGCTAATAGTTTTCCAATCCTACCGAAACCTATGATACCAATAGTCTTTCCAAAAATATCAACCCCAGTGTATGCTTTCTTATTCCAGATTCCTTCACTCATTGTTAGCTTTGAAACTGATATAAATCTTGAAAGAGCAAGCATATGACCAAGTACTAACTCCGCAACAGAATTACTGCTTGAATTTGGTGTGTTTCTTACCTCAATTCCTACTTTATTTGCATATCTTACATCAATATTATCTAGTCCAACCCCAGCTCTTATAACTAGTTTTAACCTTGTACCTATTGACGCATCAATAACTTCTTTGTTTACCTTAGTTGCAGATCTAACAATAAGAACATCATAATCTTTTATTACTTTTAAAAGTTCATCATCTTCGTAGTGTCTTGTATCAACCTCTATGCCATCATCTTCAAATTTTTTCACAGCATTAATATCTAGACCATCATTTGCCAAAATTTTCATCTTTGCTATCTCCCTTCATCAAATTCCTAGTATATCGTTAATATTGTTTAATAACTCATTTATATCTTCAATTTGAGTATCTGCCATATGGGCTATCCTAAATGTTTTTTCCTTTAGATCCCCATAGCCATTAGATATCATCATCCCTCTTTTTATCAGTTCATTGTTCAAATCGGAAACATTAATGTTCCTAACATTTTTAACCGCTGTAACTGTTCTTGATAAATGTGTTTCATCTCCAAACAAATCAAATTTTTCCCTTACCCAATTTTGCACTATTTCAGCCATATCTATATGTCTTTGAAATCTGTTTTCAATACCTTCCACATTTAATATATAATCAAGTTGATAATCTAAGGCGAACATGTGCGGAATAGATGGTGTAGATGGGTACTGATAATCTTTCTTTAAAATATACATATAGATATTTAATAGGTCAAAATAATAACCTCTATTTTTAACAGTTTTTGCTCTTTCTATTGCTTTCTCTGAAAATGTACATATGGATAAGCCTGCTGGAATTCCTAGACACTTTTGACTTGATGTAATTGCAATGTCTATGCCTAATTCATCTACATTAAGCTTGTGTCCTCCTGCTGAACTTACCATGTCTACACAGAAAACAACATCTGGATATCTCTTCATCACTTGAGCTATTTCGTCTATTGGATTAGCTATACCTGTTGAAGTCTCATTATGTGTTATAGCAAGCAAATCATATTTTCCCATACTTAAAACTCTATCAATATCATCTGGATCCGTTGCCTTCCCCTTTACAGTTTCAAAAAGGTCAGCTTCTACATTGTTATTCACAGCCATTTCATACCATCTAGTGCCAAATGTCCCTATTGAGAATACTGCTGCCCTTTTGCGAGTACAAGACTTAATCGCTCCTTCCATTAGTCCAGAACCTGAGGATGTGGATAACAATATCTGCTCTTTAGTCTTCCATATTTTTTGCATATTCTCTGATATTCTTCTCTGTAATTCTGATGCTTCTTTAGTCCTATGCCCGATTTGTGGCATTGACATTTTTTCTAATACGTCCTCTCTAACATCTACAGGACCAGGTATAAATAGTTTAGTATGCATTTTGATTCCTCCTTAAGAATTTCTGTCTAATACAAAATATATTTGCTTTTTCCTAATACAAAAAGCTCTCATCCCTTAAATATAAGGGACGAGAGCTTTACTCACGCGTTGCCACCCAAATTAACAGACATAATACATCTGTTC
>JAAYNS010000194.1 GCA_012520755.1 Tissierellia bacterium | reverse complement strand
GCCTAAAGGCTGCAATAGTAAGGGGGCATGAAATACTTGCCCAAAAGGATGCAAGGGATAGCAGCTATTATTATCTCAACAATGCCCACGGCGATGTTGTTGGATTAATCAATAACACTGGAGATATTGTAAACTCATACAAGTATGATGCCTTTGGTAATACTGTTGAGGCTAAAGAGCAAGTCTCCAACCGTTTTAGATATGCAGGTGAGCAGTTTGACCCGGTAACAGGCCAGTATTATCTTAGGGCAAGATTCTACAACCCGATTGTAGGAAGGTTCACACAGGAAGATACATATAGAGGCGATGGATTAAATTTATATAGCTATGTACAGAATAATCCGATTAAATATATTGACCCAAGTGGGTATAGTTGCGAAAGCAAGAGCAATATATTTGAAAGAGGCTATAGACCTGAACCAGGAGAAAGGTCTATGACAAAAGCTGAATATAAGGAACAGCAAAGATTAAAAAGACTTCAATTAAACTCTGCATCCGATGAGTTAGCTATGTTACCACAATTACACGGCAAGAAAAAAAGTGATGTAGAAAAAATGTTAAGAGCAAGGGGATACACATCTGTCACTGCACATAGTGGCGGTGATGTGTGGACGAAAGCAATGCCCGATGGAAATACAATGTCTGTAAGAGTTGACCCTGCAATGGTTAGAACACCTCCAAGGGGATTTGCAGATGAAGTACCTCATGCTCATAAAGAAATTGTTCCATCGAGCCAGGTAGTTAGTGGAAATTACCATCCAAGAGATGCAACAAAATACAATGACCTTGGTTTGCCATCAACTGGGCCGCTAGACGCTCACATACCAATAAGGCTAAGATAGCATTAGGAGGGCTATGAAGTGGGTAAATTAATTAAGATAATGGAAGATGAGGATATTCAAAACCAAATTGATAGGATAGCAGATATTTATGAGCAGTTAAGAACAGGTTGTAATTTGGAAGAAACTATTAATAATGAGGATATATTACCTCTAGTCAAGTATTTGGATTCTATAAATGATGCAACACTTTGGTATTATATGTGGGCAGTATTTTTGATATCTAAAAGATATGAGCATTTAATAGAATATTGTGAAAATACTTTATACACCATAAAAGAATCTGCAAACCAAGATAGTATATCAAAAAGCTACAACTTCCTTTTGAATTATTTATTCAAATATGCTCCAGAGAAAAGAGATAGGCTGCTACAGGACTTTTTAAATGCAAATGATATTTCATTAAAGTTTACTGCTGCAGAGGAACTAACAAATACTGATCTTACAAAGGGTTTAATTGCTATGCTAGATGTTTATGAAGATGCTATTAACTCCTATTATCATGATATTGTAGATGCTATTGAATTATGGATATATGAAAAAGCAAATGCAGAAATCGTAAAAGAACTTGATAAAAGAATTAATTTAACACATGATAAGATACTTGAAGAAAAATATAGACAATGGAAACAGAATATTGATTTTGCATAGATATTTATTGCCGGAATTAACAGTTCCGGCCTTTTTATTCTTTATGAACGACAATAAACTTTTGTTCAATTGAATTACCTATGTTTATAGCCAAGGCTGAACGCTGGAAACCAGCAGAGAATATCAAAGCTCCAGACTGCCTTGCCAATGCTTCTGGAAATTAAATATTTTACTTTGCAACGGAGTATAAGGTATTGTGAAGTACTATACAAACTTAGATGATAGTTAAGGAATTTTTTGATATAATTATAAAAAAACAAATGTTGGTAAACCAACGGTGATTATGTGAAAATATGGGAAAACAAAAGAAAACGAGAAGTTGTCTTGTGTGGTAAGTGGAAAATCGGCGGAGCTATTTTGCAAGCTAAGTGTGAGGTTTGTAATTATAATTTAATAGTATAGGAATTTGCATTTTAGCCTTTGGTCTTAGTAGGTAAAAAATACATGTCAGAGAAATAAAATTGTTGATTGGATTGCAAAATTTGTATAAAATAAAGTGGAATATATGTAT
>JAAYNS010000193.1 GCA_012520755.1 Tissierellia bacterium | reverse complement strand
TCAAAAGGGAAAAGATATTTAAGGCTGGCTCTCTTTGTTGGTGGAGGATTTTTCATTATTGGTGTTGTCTTTTCTTATTTTGTAGTAGTTCCAACTATGATAGCCTTTTTTACAGGCTTTCAAATAGAGGAAATACAAGCTGCTATAAGCTTCGATAGTTATTTGACCTTTGTAATAAATACTCTTTTGTCCTTTGGACTTATATTTGAATTACCTATACTTATGCTTTTACTAACTAAGTTTAATATAGTAAAAATAGATTTTCTTAAGCAAAATAGAAAGTATTTTATCTTGCTAATATTTATAGTGGCTGCATTTCTTACGCCACCAGATGTAATATCACAGATATTGTTAGCCATACCAATGCTCTTATTATTCGAGGTGGGTATAATATTATCAATGCTAGTGAACAATAAAAATGAAAAATAAAAAACAAAAAACAAATCGTCCCCATATTGGAGACGATTATTTTTTACCTTTAAATTATTTTGCGCTTTCTAAAGCGTTGTTAACTGCATCTTTTATAGCATTACTTGTGATTGTAGCACCAGAAACAGCATCTACATCAGTAGAATTTTTCTCAACAATTAAAGCTGGAATTTGTTCTAAAGCTGGTCCTGAGAAATCTGGTGTTTCATCTTCCTCTGTTACTTTTACATCAGCAATTTTGCCATCAGTAACTGTAACTTCAACTTTAAGTGGAGCCATTCCTTCTCCTTCACCTGTATAAGTTCCATCTTTTAATGAAGAACCTCCACAACCTACTAAAGAAATAGCTATAAGTACTAATACTAAAGCTAAAGAAATTGTCTTTTTCATAGTATAACCCCTTTCTAAAATATTACAACATGTTAATTATATATCATTAGGTGAAAGAATTCAAGTCTAAGAATATTGATGCTTGACTTAATCCATTATATAAGCTTTCCAATTAAAAAGTCTGATAATATGTTTTGTACTATCAGACTTTTTATACATTTATTTAAGCAAAATGTTCGTTTAATAACTCAACAGCTTTTCTAGTACAGTCGGCAGCAACACCAGCACAACGATTTTTTCTCTTTGGATCGCCGTGGTCAACGCCTTCAGCTTCCTTATATTTACCAACTGAAACTTCACATAGTATTGATTCCGCTACAGTTGTCTTTAATGGACCATCAGGTTGATAAATTGGTAATTCTGCATCCTTATACCAATTGTTAAGCTTCATTATAAGTTTTTTTGCATCATCGGCTTCACATACAGCACCAATACAAGCTGCTGCTACACCAAGACTACCACATAAACTTCCCAGTTGATACCCGCTTGAAGCATTAATAAACATTTCAGTAGGAATTTGATTATAAGGATATCCTACTTCATCTGCTAATACGCCGAAGAACCCTTCAGCAACACCAACACCTCAGCCACCCTGCTCATGATAAGCCTTGTAAGCTCTTTCTTCAGCTACTGCAGGATCAATCTTAGTATATGTAAATGGCCATTCTGGTGCACTAGATGTATCAGCTGAAGCTGTAGTGCCAGGTGAGCATGCTGAAAGCAAAGAACCTGTTACAGCGACACCAGCAACGGTTAAGCCTGCTTTCTTTAGAAAGTCTTTTCTTGAAATTTGGTTTTCTGTTGACATTTATGTAACCTCCCTTTGGTAATTAATTATTTAACGTTCAATACAAAGTTTACCATAGGATATTAAAAATATCAATAATATGCATTAATAGAATAAATTTTATCTATAATATAAACAATTATATATAATCGACAGATGGATATAATTAAGGTATTATTGTAGAAGTAAGAGATTTTGAGAGGTGAAATATGGGAAACAAATATTATGCAGTAAAAGTAGGAAGAAATCCTGGGATATATAGTACATGGGCAGAATGTCAAGAACAGGTTATAGGCTATAAAGGGGCTATATATAAGAAGTTTTCAACTAATGAAGAGGCCCTAGCCTTCATAAACCCGCAAGCACAAGGGACGGTTCTTTTTGCTTGTGATGATGGCCAAGCAAAAAGAACCGTCCCTTGTGCTTATAATCCAGAGGATTTAAAGGATAATGAAATAATTGCCTATGTTGATGGTAGCTTTGATTTAGACTCTAAAACATATAGCTATGGTGTTGTTATTATCTCTAATGAAGGCAAAGAGACATATAAGGGTAGGGAAGATAATAAAGAACTTGCTGTAATGAGAAATGTAGCAGGAGAGATTAAGGGTGCTATGGTGGCAATGGATATAGCTATAAAAAAAGGAAAGGATACATTATATATACACTATGACTATACAGGGATAGAAAACTGGGCTAAAGGAAATTGGAAAACAAATAAAGAGGGCACAAAGGCTTATAAAGAATACTACGATAAGATAAAGGACCAGTTAAAGGTAAATTTCATTAAAGTTAAAGCCCATAGCGGGGTTCAATACAACGAAGAAGCAGACCAATTAGCCAAAGAAGCCATGTTGGAGGATAAAGAATAGGTAATAGGTAATATTCCCTATTACCTATATCTAAATCTTTTCAAATCCGATTCCATTCTTCTCCAACAATTCTACTGCATAGTCATCTACTCTGTAGTCGTTTCTATAGTAAATATGTTTAATTCCTGCTTGAATAAGAGCTTTTGTGCAATTTAAGCAAGGAAAATGAGTTACATAAGCGATGCAGTTTTTAACAGAGATGCCTTCTTTTGCACAGTACAAGAGGGCATTCATTTCTGCGTGGATTGTTGCTATGCAGTGTCCGTCTCTAAGGGTATGTCCAACATCATCGCAATGTGGATTGCCTGAAACTGAACCATTGTATCCACTTGAAACAATTCTGTTATCATCATTAACCAATAAACAACCAACCCATGCTCTATCACAAGTGGATCTACTAGCTACTTGTTCAGCAATATTCATAAAATATTCTTGCCAACTAATTCTTTTAGACATGATAACCTCCGCATTTTTATATTTAATATTAATTATACCATAATTTTTTATATAAAGTTTAAAATGCATTATAATATGTATAAGAGGGTATATATCATAGAGAATACAAAGTAAAGGAGAAAATAGATATGTTAAAAGAATTCAGAGAATTTGCTGTTAAGGGCAATGTAATTGACATGGCAGTTGGGGTTGTAATAGGTGGAGCTTTTGGCAAAATCGTTACTTCTCTGGTAAATGATCTTATTATGCCATTAGTTGGATTGCTAGTTGGCGGATTAGATTTTTCAAATTTGTTTCTTCAATTAATAGACGATGGTAATACATATGCAACTATTGAAGCAGCAGCTGAAGCAGGTATACCAACTCTAAACTATGGATTATTTATAAGTAGTGTAGTAGATTTCTTAATTATTGCATTTTCTATTTTTATAGCTATAAAAAGTCTTAATAAGTTAAAGAGAAAAGAAGAGCTTGTAGAAGTTGTAGAAGAGGCACCAACTACAAAAACTTGCCCATATTGTAAAACTGAAATTTCAATAGCTGCAACACGATGTCCAAATTGCACATCACAATTAGAAGAAGTAATAGAGGTCTAAGCTTTAATGGGGTGATTTTATGTATGGCTTAGTATTAGAAGGTGGCGGGGCAAGAGGCGCATACCATATAGGAGCCTATAAGGCAATAAAAGAAGAAGGTATTGAAATTGGTGGTATTGCTGGGACCTCAGTAGGTGCAATCAATGGAGCTATGATAGTCCAAGGAGATTATGAATTAGCTTATGAATTGTGGCAGGAGATTAGTTTTCCCATGGTAATAAGCACCAATGATGAAGAGGTAGAAAGGCTTAGACATCTCAGGTTAGACAAGGAGGACCTTTCATTTTTAGTTGACAAGGTAAAAGACGTAATAAATGATGGGGGCCTAGATATAACACCCTTGAAGAATCTATTAAATACCTATATAGATGAAGATAGGATAAGAAGTTCAGATATGGATTTTGGAATTGTTACAGTTAATCTCACGGACTTTAAATCTATAGAAGTATTTAAGGAAGAGATACCTAAGGGAAAAATTAAAGACTATATACTTGCTTCTTCATACTTACCTTCATTTAAGAAGGAAAAATTAGATGGGAAGAGATATTTGGATGGGGCATTTTATGATAATTTGCCCTTTAAACTCCTTCAGTCTAAAGGATATGAAGATTTAATTTTTGTACGTACTAATGCTAGGGGACTAACTAGAAAACTAAAAGATAAAGCAAATGCCATAGTAATTTCACCTTCCGAAGAGTTAGGAAATACACTTGATTTTGACAAAGAAATAGCAAAAAGAAATTTGCAACTAGGATACTATGATGGCCTAAAAGTATTAAGAGGATTAAAAGGGAATAAGTACTATATACAGCCAAAGGGTGAAGACTATTACTTTGATTTACTTACCAGTATTGATGAAAATAAATTAAATAAATTAAGAGGAATTATAAGGACAAGGGATGTACCTGATAAAAGGGCTATTTTTGAATATATTATTCCTAAGCTAGCTTCTGCCTTAGGACTTGAAAGAAACTTTGATTATGAAGACTTTATATTAGCCTTATTAGAAAAAAGAGCTGAGTCTCTGGATATAGATGTTTTTCAAATATATTCTTATGAAGACTTGCTTCAACTGGTAAAGCAAGCTAGAAAAAATAGTGGTATTGAAGATAAAGGAAACAGTCTAATTAGTGCTGTAGCTTCATTATTCAATAAAGATGAAACTATATTAAAAGTTGTAGATATTATTTTAAATATCAGTTGAATTCTTAGTATGGAGGATTGATGATTATTGATAAATTTTTAAAAAAAGTAAGTGAAAGGATCCCAAAACCAATAGGCCATGAGAAGAAGTATTCTATCCTAGTGCCATTAATAGAGATTAATGGTAAATGGGAAGTTATTTATGAGTTAAGAGCCAAAACACTAAATAACCAACCTGGTGAAGTATCTTTTCCTGGTGGAGAAGTAGAAAAAGGGGAAACATTTAAGCAGGCTGCATTGAGAGAGACCATGGAAGAATTGTTAATAGAAGAGAATAATGTAGAGATTATCGGAGAATTAGATTATCTTGTTGCCAATGAAAATATGATAATCCATTGCTTCTTAGGAAGAATACTTGGAATAGATTTTGATGAAATAAAAGCTAATAAGGATGAAGTAGATCATTTGTTTACCGTACCATTAGACTTTCTATTAAATAATGAACCTGATAGGTATGAGTTGGATATACAAACACTAGAAAATGAAGAATTCCCATACAATTTGATTCCAAATGGGAAAAAATATAAGTTTAGGAGGGGAAAACATCAGGTCCTCTTCTATAAGTACAATAAATATATAATATGGGGTTTTACTGCAAGAATGACCAAGAATCTTGTAGATATATATAAATCCGTTGGAGATTAAGGACTTATCTCCAACGGATTTAATTAAATTATATTAGTTTGTGAACATTTGTGTCCAATAAATAGTGTTACCTACTTTATATGCTCCTACACCGATAGTTCCAAAGCTTGAATTCAATATATTTGCTCTATGGCCTGATGAGTTCATCCATCCATTCATCACAGATGCAGGGTTTAAATATCCTTTTGCAATATTTTCACCAGCTGTTCTGTAGCTAATTCCAAATTGCTTCATCATATCAAATGGACTTCCATAAGTTGGTGAAGTATGGCTAAAGTAATTCTTATCTGCCATATCTTTTGATTTTAATCTAGCAACATTTGAAAGTTCAGCACTAGCTTTTAATGGTTTTAAACCAGCTTTTTGTCTTTCGATATTTACAAGTCTAACTACCTCAGCTTCATCTGCTGATAAACCAGAATAGTTTTGCTTAGGCTCTTCCACTACTGGTGGATTTGTTGGTTTTTCAACAGGTTTACTTGGTTCTTCTACAGGTTTAGTCGGCTCGTCCACTGGAGTTTTAGGTTCTTCAACTGGAGTCTCCGGTACTGTAGGTCTTTCAACTGGCCTAGTTGGTAATTCAATTACATGTCCTGGTCTACTATTGTAATTGTTATCAATTATAACATTCCAGATATTTCTGAAATTGTATCTTGTGTTGTTATAAGAATTATTATTATAGTAATCATTAAATTGGTAATCATTATTACTTAAATTTACTCTAATGACTCTATAATTAAATCCACCTGCACTACTTGCCGTTGAACTAAGTAATAAAATTGCTACTACTAGTAATACTAACTTATTGCTTTTTTTCATGATATCCTCCTTGAGTGAAATAAATTTGTTAATATTTTGTTACCATTTTGTAACCTCTTTTACTATAACACGAGGGGTATGTCATTTAAACCCTCAATCTTTGGACAAGTTTCATATTACTGGAAGGAGGATATTATGTAGAAGATTAATTATATTATTTCCTTTTATATCTTCCAATTGTTTTAGTTGTAATTTCAAGGAGTTTTGATAATATATAAGGTATAACTATTTAAAGAGAAGCATACCTAGTATGGAATAAATATGCTGGAAATCCAGGGTTTGCTTGTGTAATAGGAGGTATTAATGGACTACAAGATAGAGACTAAAAATGGTTTTAGATTTTTATATTTACCTGAATTAGAGGAATTAGGATTATATAATTGTCTGACGACTAAAGATATGGATATAGGTAGGGGTACAAATGAAGATATAGATGATATAAATGAAAATTTTGAACGTATTTATGACTTTATAGGCATAAGACCCAAGGAACAATTTTCTGGTTATCAAGTACACTCTGGAAATGTTGCTAGGATTAGAGATATGTCTCAGGGATCCTTTAATGGTGTAGATAGGATAATATCTGAGACTGACGGGCTTGTAACAGATATGAAGAATATAGCCCTTATTAGCAGATTTGCTGATTGTACTCCTGTTTTGTTATTCGATCCTATAAAAAAAGTACAGGCAAATATTCACTCAGGCTGGAAGGGTACCCTTCAAAGAATAGCCGCCAATGGTATAGATATAATGGTTCATGAGTATGGATGTAATCCTAAAGATATTATAGGAGTTTTAGGACCTACAATAGGAAGGGATGATTTCGAAGTAGAGTCTGATGTAATGAATATGTTTAGGGAAGAATTCGACTTTTACAAGGAGATAATTAGACAAAAAAATGAGATTAAGTTCCTAATTGACCTCCATACTACTATAAAAAGGATGCTTGTAGACAAAGGGCTTCAGGAGAAAAACTTAACGATAATAAATATGTCGACTTATGCAGAAGAGGACTTATTTCATTCCTATAGGAGAGATAAAGAAGAATTTGGTATTATGGGAGCAATCACAATATTAAAATAAGAAGTCGGAGTGGTTAAATGATAAAGCAATTTTCAATTATAATATCAATATTAGCCATATCATACATGATTGAAGTAGGACTTAATTTGCCTATTCCTGCTTCAATTATTGGGATGATATTATTGGTAATATTATTGACTACAAGGATAATTAAACTAGAGCAAGTTGAAAAAATTTCGGACATGCTTCTCAAGGACATAACCTTGTTTATAATTCCCTTATCAATTGGAATTATTGATAAAATACACTTATTTGAAGGCAAATTTTTGATTGCTATTCTTATCCTTATTATATCAACAATTGTTTCAATTATTATGACTGGATTAATCATGAAATTGATGCTTGCTACAAATATAGGAGGAAAAAATGATAAATGAATTATTTGCAAATACAGCCTTTGGAGTAGCTTTGACTTTAGTAGCTTATGAAATAGGAAAATATATACAAAGGAAAACTGGAATTAAACTACTATCACCACTAATAACTGGAACTATTTTAATAATAGGACTTTTACTTCTATTAGATATAGACTATAATAATTATAAATTAGGTGGAGATATAGTAAGCTTTTTTATAGCACCTGCTACGGTATCGTTTGCAATACCATTATATAAGAATATTAAGGAAATAAGAAAAAATTTATTATTGATACTTGTGGGGATTACGGGAGGACTTATAACTGGATTAGTAGTAACAATAGTGCTTTGTGAAGTTTTTGGAGTCAGTGATATAGTAACCATATCCATGCTTCCAAAATCTGTAACTGGAGCCATAGGTTTTTCAATTTCAGAAATGATAGGAGGTGTACCAGAAATAACCTTAGTTCTAATTAGCATACAAGGAACAATGGGTTATATAGTAGGAGAGAAGATATTTAGGGTTTTGAAGATAGAGAATCCAATCATAAGGGGCATAGCTTTAGGAACAAATTCGCATGTGGTTGGGACGGCAAAGGCTATGGAACTTGGTGAAACAGAAGGGGCAATGTCATCTGCTGCAATTCCAATGGCAGGGGTAATTATGGTATTTCTAGTATATGTATTAATGAAAATATTTATTTAATATCATAGTTTCCAATGCCAAAAATATAATTAAATAATAAAAGATAGGAAAGGTGAAGAAGATGGAGAATCAATTGAATAAAAGATATGGTCTTTTTACTGCAATTGCAATGGTAGTAGGAACAGTAATTGGTAGTGGTGTGTTTTTTAAAGCTGAAACTGTATTAAAATCTACTGGTGGCAATATGCCTTTAGGGATTGTAGCTTGGGCTCTAGTAGGTCTTATAATGATTATTTGTTCTTATACATTTGCAATTCTTGCTGCAAGGTTCGAAAAGGTTAATGGTATAGTAGATTACGCTGATGTAACAGTAGGACAAAAGTATGGATACTATGTAGGTTGGTTTATGACTACTATTTACATGCCATGTATTACATCGGTGCTTGCTTGGGTGTCTGCTAGATATACAGCAGTACTTCTAGGTTGGGATATCACAGGGGGATCTGCTATGACTATTGCCTGCTTATTCTTAGTAGGCAGCTATACTATCAATGCTTTATCACCAATAATAGCTGGAAAACTCCAAATTACTACAACAGTCATTAAGCTTATACCATTATTACTAATGGCAATAATAGGTACTATAGTCGGTATAAATAATGGTGTTGCTATTGAGAACTTTACAAATGTCTTGGATCCAAATATCAGTACTACAGATGGGCTATTTGCTTCCGTTGTTGCAGTTGCTTTTGCATATGAGGGCTGGATAATAGCTACAACAATAAATTCTGAATTAAAGGATTCAAAAAAGAACTTGCCTAAGGCCTTGGTACTTGGATCGATAATAGTCGTAGTTGTATATATTGCTTATTACATAGGACTTTCCGGGGCGATTCCAACGGAAATGCTTATGGAAAGTGGAGAGACAGGGGTTATGACGGCCTTCCAGAATATATTTGGTCAAATAGGAGGAACTTTAGTCTTTGTCTTTGTAATTATATCCTGTTTAGGTACATTAAATGGCCTTATGCTAGGCAGTACTCGTGGTATGTATTCCATAGCTGCAAGAAATAGGGGACCTTTACCTGAGGTGTTTAAACAAGTAGACAAGGCTACAAATATGCCTACTAACTCAGCAATATTAGGACTTTTTGTAACTACTCTTTGGTTAGTATATTTTTATGGAGCTAATCTAACTGATACATGGTTTGGAGTATTTAGTTTTGATTCTTCGGAACTACCTATAATTACTTTATATGCAGCCTATATTCCAATTTTTGTTAATATGATGAAGAAGGGCGAGGATCTCAATTCATTTAATAGATATATAATGCCATGTCTTTCAATATTATCTTGTGTTTTCATGGTAATAGCAGCATTTATAGCCCATGGTCAAGCAGTCTTTTATTATTTAATTGTATTTGCAGTAATTATGTTAATAGGAAAATTGTTTTAGGTGTACAAATTTGTACACCTAAAATTTTTCTACTTTAAGAATAGCATCATAAATCATATCTTCATCTATTTTATAGGGTAGATGTTTCATATCAGGTCCTTGAACTGTTTCCTTTAGCACTGGCTTTAGGGTGGTCTTATCAGTTGAAAGCTCAATATCTGCTAAGGATACTGGGCAGCCCCAATCCTTGAGATATTCATATACCTTTTTAGCTTCTTCTAATTGCTGGTCTATCATTAATTGTACTAATATCCCGTATGCCACAATATCTCCGTGGAGGTAGGTCTTTTCTATATGAGCTAATAAGACAAGACCATAGAAGAGAGAGTGGGCAACTGCTCCATTATAGTCTTGATCTACAAGAAGGGATACCATTCCTGTATTTACTATATTTGCTAGAATGACTTCTTCTAATGATGTGCTACTAATCTTGTTTTGACAATCCTTTAGTGCCCTTGTACCATGAGTAAATAAGGGTTCAGCACACATACGGCTAATAGTTTTACCTAATCCATTTTCAAAGTTTAACTCATCATTACCAGTAGCAAAAGTGCACTCATAATACTTGGCTAAGGTATCTCCCATGCCTGCACGTAAATATTTCTTGGGAGCTTTAGCAATAATATTGCTGTTTATGAAGGTGTGTATAGGTGGATAATCAAAACGCATAAATTCTACAAACTTATGATTATTATTATAGACTACTGATAATTTTGTTGTAGCTGCGCAGGTGGATGCAATTGTTGGTATTGTAATGAATGGTAGCTTAGTTATTGATGCTACTCCTTTGGCAGTATCAATTGCCTTACCACCTCCTACTCCAGCTATTATATCTGCACCATTATCCTTGGTTTTTTTAGCTAGAGCCTCCATGTTTTCATGGGTGCATTCATTGCCATAATATAAGGGAGCTAGCAAGGTCATATTTGTATCCTCTAATGCTTTCTCTAACTCTGGCAAAGCTTCTCCTAATGCTTTTTTCCCGCCAATCAATTGAATCTTACTTCCATATACTGAACATATCAAGTCTATAGAATTGTAGGCATCTTCACCAATTGTATATCCTGAAAATGTAACTGTCTTCAAACTAAGACCTCCCATATAATAAAATAAAGGCAAAAGATTATCTACTTTTGCTAAATTGTTTAAATCAGAAAAAATATTAGATATAATTATATTCCTTAATTTTCAATAATGCAACTATTTAAAAAGTGATAAAAATTGTAGAATAATCATGCAAGACGTTGACTTATATTGTTGTAATATGATAAATTAGTAATGTACTATAGAAAATTATAATAGATTAGAAAAAGTATAGGGATTTATGATGGACTAGAAGAAAATAATTTAAAAGGATTTACATAGCTATGAGATTGATTAATAAGAGTAAATCAAATGTCAAAATATTCATAATATTCTTCATAATAATTACTATTATCTTTGCTATTATTACCATCTCAATGTCTAGAAGTATAAGAGAGTATTACTATAACCAAAAAAGGCAAGAAGCTGTGATGATAGCTCAAAGTATATCAGTTTATTTGTCGAGGAATGAAGATATTGTTGATATTGCTTATCAATTAGTAGATGAGCAACTATTAATGAGCCTTAAAGCCGTAAGTACTCATTATGGTAACTATAGTAATGAGCTGATTCACAAGTTAATTGATGACTTAGATATTAACGAAATAAATATTTATAACACTAAAGGGGTTATAGAATACTCAAACAAAAAATATAATATAGGATGGCATACATATAAGAGTCACAAAGCATATGACTTTATAAATAGTGAAGATAAGGTATTAATAGAAGATATTAGAAGAGATGCAATAGGTGATAAATACTATAAAT
>JAAYNS010000192.1 GCA_012520755.1 Tissierellia bacterium | reverse complement strand
AATATTCTTTAATATCACACCGATATTATTCCGAACTCTTAAAAACCGAATCTACTTCCCGATATATCTGTCTAAAAGTCGTGTATAGACTTTACTCAAAACAAAGTGTCAATTTTCTACCTACTTTCACTTGAAGATAGCTTTTTTTATTTTCTTTTTCAAACACCTCAACTTTTACCCTTTCTCGTGGCTGTTAGGTAGGAGGTAATTATATTTTCATTTTCTACTACGGATTTAAGTCTTTACTGTGCTTTAGATATTGAAGGCGATTTTATCTCCTTAGCTTTAATACTTTTGAAGTTTTGTACCTTGAAAACTGAATACCCCAAAATATAAGAGATACTTTCAAATGAATATGCCATGACGATTCTTCCGAATAATCGTCTTTAAAGCTGAGAAAGTTAATGGCAGAAAAGAGCAGAAAATAAGGATATACTATAACTGCATCGGTGCTATAGAACTTCCTAATACAGAAAGCAAAACGGCATAGCCGATATCTAAACCGACTATGCCAACTTTTTAGAATTATAAATCCCTATAGTAAAGCACCCTTAGCATCTTTTTTATATATAAATATATCCTCTCCATCCTTTTTAAATTATCCTATTTATAATATAATGATGGTTTAAGGAGGTAATTTATTTGAAGGGTATTGGAGTATCAGAAGGAATTGCAATAGGACAGGTTTTTCTTTTAGAGGAAGCAGAGTTTAATATAAATAGGACATACAATAATAATATTAAGAATGAAGTAAAGAGATTTGAAAATGCTATAGGTGAAGCAAGTAAGCAAATAAAAGAACTACAGATGAAAACATTGTATGAGATTGGGGAAAAAGAGGCTGACATATTTTTGGCCCACGATTTAATATTGAAAGATCCAGATTTTTTCACCTTAGTAAAGAATAAGATTGAAAATGAACAAGTTAATGCTGAAGCGGCAATAAAAGATGCTATGGATTTTTTTATCTCGAAATTTGATAAAATGGAAAATGAACAATTAAAGCTGAGAGTCATAGACTTAAAAGACATAAAAAATAGGCTTTTGAGTATTTTAATGAATCCAAAAGGCAAGGGATCATTTGAAGTTCATGAGAATTCTATATTAGTTACAAAGGACCTAACTCCTTCAGAAACTGTAATGATGAATACAGAGAAAATTGTAGGCTTAATTACTGAATTAGGAGGCAAAACTTCTCATACATCTATAATATCAAAGACATTAGGAATACCAGCCGTTGTAGGAGTCAATGAAATCCTAAGAAAAGTTAGTAAGGGTGATACTCTTATAATCAATGGGACTAATGGAGAAATAATTATTAATCCTTCAGAGTCTGAACTTGAGTATAACAGGAGATTAATAGACCAGATAAAGCGTAATAAACAAATGATGAACAATTTAAAGATTGAAAAGGCCATAACTAAAGATGGGTTTACAGTCAATGTATCTGGCAATATAGCTTCCCCTAAGGAAATAGATAAGTTATTAGAGTCTAATGGAGATGGTGTAGGCCTGTTTAGAACTGAGTTCTTATTTATGGATAGGGATAGTTTACCTTCTGAAGAAGAGCAGTTTCTTATATACAAGGATGCAGCGATAAAATTGAAAGACAAACCATTAATTATAAGGACATTGGATGCAGGTGGAGATAAAGAAATACCTTTTTTTAATATAGAAAAGGATGAAAACCCAGCCATTGGATATAGGGGTATAAGAATTTCCATTGACAAAACTGATATTTTCAAGACTCAACTTAGAGCCATATTAAGAGCAAGTATATTTGGTAATGTAAAAATTATGTTTCCAATGATATCTAACTTAAATGAGTTAAGAAGATGTAAAGAAGTAGTTAGCCATGTAAAAAATGAATTAAAGAATAAAAACATAGATTTTTGCAATGATATCGAAATTGGAATTATGGTTGAAGTACCATCAGTGGCAATAAATTCAAGGTCTTTTGCTAAGGAAGTAGATTTTTTTAGCATTGGCACTAATGACTTAATACAATTTACTTTAGGAGTAGATAGATGTAATCAGCGCTTAGCTCACCTATATAGCCAATACGATCCAGCAGTACTAAAACTAATAAAAATGACTATCGACAATGGCCATAGTGAAGGAATTCCAGTAAACATGTGTGGTGAACTAGCAGGGGATAAAAAGTTGATACCAGTATTGCTTGGTATGGGCTTAGATAAATTTAGTGTGAATCCATCTAATATAGTGGAGACAAAGTATGTGATATCTAAACTTTCAAAACAAGAAATTGCAATTAAAACAGAAGAACTTTTAGAGCTTGCCAGCTCAGATGAAGTTGAAAACTATATAGATAGTCATTTCAAAAATAACCTTATCTAAGGTTATTTTTTTTCTTTATTGGAATAATAAGCTACAGAGGAGGAGTTTTTATGTATATGAGATTATTTGTTATTGCAATAACACCAGCAATTCTTTTATTAGCTATGATTTATTTAACTGATAAACATGACAGGGAGCCAGCCAAATTATTGATAATCACTTATCTATTGGGAGCATTGGCTGTTATTCCATCAATTATAGTGGAAGAAGTATTGATAAGATTTAATGTTTTTTCAGGTTTATATAAAGCATTTTACAATGCTTTTATAGTAGCAGCTTTTACTGAGGAGTATTTCAAACGATTTATGATATCAAGACTGCCATTGCAGTCTGACCATTTTAATGAAAAATTAGATGGTATAGTATATGGAGTCTTTTGTTCCTTGGGTTTTGCTACAGTGGAAAATATTATTTATGTAGTATTTACATATAGTAACAATCCTTTTGTAGGTCTTTATAGGGGAATATTTTCTGTTCCTGCCCATGCAATATTTGGAGTTTCTATGGGGTATTATTTGTCTTTAGCAAAGTTTGCAAAAGATGAAAGTCAAAAGAAAAAGAACATGGTAAAATCATTGCTAATACCAATCTTATTGCATGGCATTTTTGATTTTATATTAATGGCAAATTTACCTGAGTTGATGTTATTCTTTATACCTTATGTAGTATTTTTATGGGGACTAAAATATAGAAAGATATCAATTCTAATGTCTGATTCCAGATTAAGATTTAGAAACAAGCCTAAAGAATAGAAAAAGACCTCAAAAAAACAAGCAGTCACTCTAAGATATCTTAGTATTATTAAATAATTCAGTTTTATAGGCAAAGGCAAATTAATGGACAAGCTATGGTTAGTAAATTTAAAAAATATCAATTTTTATCAAATAGCTGAAATTTATTTATTTAATAGGTATTTTGTTATATAATAAAACTGATATGTTAAATTTTTGGAAAAGGCGTGGTAACCTTGCAATCATTTATAGATAATTTTGTGAACATGAGAGTAAGAGATGTTGTAGATATTATTATAGTGGCTATTGTACTATATAGAATATATTTGCTATTGAAAGAAACTCGAGCTGAGCAGCTTGCTAAAGGTATAGTTATTCTATTAGTATTAGCAAAGATAACTGAAGTTGCGGAACTTTACACTATAACTTGGATTCTTAATGGAGCAATGACAGTAGGAGCTATAGCAGTACTTATAGTGTTTCAGCCAGAATTAAGACGGGCATTAGAATACATAGGTAGGGGGAGGTTTTTTGTAAAGCCACTTGCCGAAATTAGAGGTGAAAACTTATCCAATGTAGTCGAGGAATTAGTAGAAGCTACAGCTTCTTTATCAAGACAAAAAATAGGTGCTCTAATAGTCTTAGAAAGGCATACAGGATTAAATGAAGTAGCAGAAACAGGGACAAGGATAGATGGCTTAGTATCTAGTACCTTGCTTATCAATATCTTTATACCAAATACTCCACTACATGATGGAGCAGTCATAATAAAAGATGATAAAATAAAAGCAGCAGCCTGCTTTTTACCACTAACTGATAACACAAGTTTAAGTAAGGAACTTGGTACTCGACACAGGGCTGCCATCGGTATATCAGAAAGGTCTGATTGTTTAGCAATAATCGTTTCAGAAGAATCAGGTGCTATTTCAATTGCAGAAAATGGCACCATATCTAGATATTTAGATTCAAAGACTTTGAAACAAATCTTAACAGGTATGTATGAAACAAAAAACAATAAAGATTTCTTCCTGTTCAAATGGAGGCATGTAGACAATGAAGAAGAATAGCGATTTAGCTGCAAAGATAACCGTACTAATAATAGCATTATTTTTGTGGAGTCTTGTCATGGATGATGTAAACCCTGAAATTTCAAGGACTTACAGAAATATAACTGTTAATCTTAACAATATATCAGCTTTAGATAGACAAGGTTTAGTTCTTATGGATCCAGAGACTATAACAGTAGATGTTAAAGTCACAGGGAAAAAATCTGATTTCGGAAGAGATAGATTTACTGCTTCCAATATATTAGCACAAGTGGACCTAAGTGGATACAAAGAGGGGAAGGTAAAGATACCTATCACTGTAAGTCTAGTAGACCAGCCTAGTGGCATTAGTGTTAGTAGTTGGGAACCTAGAGAATCCTTATTTACCTTTGAACAATTAATTACAAAAGAGATGCCACTAAATATAAAAACATCGGGATCTCTTCCAGAGAATTATGTTCTAGGTGACTTATCCAGTAGTTCTAGATTTGTATTATTGAATGGTCCAAGAACTTGGGTTAATGAGGTGGATCAAGTGGTGGTGGTAGCAAATATTGACAAGAGAACTGATACTTTTACAGAGTCATTTACAACTGTATTACTTGATGATGAAGGTAATGTAGTCCGTGGTGTAAGTAAGGAGCCAAATGCTGTAAATGTTACCATTCCAATATATAAGACAGTTACTTTGCCAATTGAGTTACAAACCATAAATGAATTGCCTGAGAATTATTCTATAGTGGATATTTCTATTACTCCAAGCACTATTGCTGTAAAAGGCAAGGAGGGCATAAGTAATTTAACAAAAATAGATACTGAAACTATAGATATTAATACACTAATAGGTGGCGCGGCTTTAGAAGTAGAACTTGATTTGCCACCGGGAGTTAGCCTATTAAATCCTAATCAGAGGATTACCGTTATTTATGCTATTGAAGAAACCATAACTAAAGAGTTTACAATACCAATAAGAGATTTGAACATTATCAATCTAGATGAAGATTTGGAAATAGAAGAGGAAGACCTTTATAGGGAGATTACTGTGTATGTAAGGGGATATAAATCAGTTTTGGACGATTTGGAGTATTCTGATCTAGGTTTATCAATTGATTTAAGTGATTTAGGTGAAGGAAGACATAGGGTAGACATTGAAATGAACGAAATTGACGGTATTAACTTAGAAAGTTTAATTAATCAAAGACTGATAATACATTTAATAGAGCGATAAAGGCAAAAGAAAGGCGACCTAGGTCGCCTTTCTTTTTAGCAAAAATCATCACCTGTTTGGCCAAGTCCTGGTACAGAAACTTGCCTTTTTTGAAGGATTTTAAGCGTGAGTTCAATAACCATTTTTTCTTCTATTCTATTAAACAACTTTTCTTCTACTGGTAATTCTGAGTAATTAACACTTTGCCTATCTATGAATTCATCAAATTCATAGATGGAACCAGTAACTAACTCGCAGAATGGGAGCTCGTTAAAGTTTTCAGTCATAAATTGGTTAAACTCAGATAAATCTCCAGCTAATAAAGCATCTTTTTCTGCAAAATGTTGATTTGGTATATTAGAAGTTCTAAAATATTCAAACTCAGATGATGAATTTGTTAATAATGGTGCCGGTGGTGTTGTAAATGTTACAGGAGTAGTACATTCAAAAGGAACATCTATTGTGCAATGATGAAGCTCTCCACAGACACCAGCTACATTTGAACACTTCTTAGTTGTATAATCAATATTCTTACGGACAAAACCTTTAATAAACAAAATATTAGTAGGTTGTAGTAGAGTACATTGGGTGACTTTCAATCTCTTCTTTATATTTTTTATATCTAATGCAGGCTCAGGTAGTTTAATATTTGCAAACACATTAAATCTGATAGTTAATTCAGCTAAGACCACTGGGACTCTTACAACTACTCCCCCAATACCTATTGGTGTTACAGGAGTATTATCGCAGTTGTCTAGTGTTTGACTATCAACATCAACACATTGTTTGCATGTTTCTGCATTAGATTTTCCATAGTTAGTTTTAGTTTGTTGGCCACCTATGACTCTTATATTACTTATTTTTGAATTACTTGTATATTTATCCATTATTGTTCCTCCAGCCATTATTATAGTTGACAAAGGTAGAAGTTTATTTTGTCTTAATACCTTTTCTACAATATATTCAGTAGGATTACAATTAGTGAATAAAATGTTAAAAAACAAATAATTCGTCAATCAATTCTTTAACGCTTATTATTTTTTTTATCCTATATCCGTTTTTTCCTATAAAAATCAATCCATTATCTACGTCACCGTTTACAGAGTTAATAAGTGCTTTAGAGATACAATATGGTGTTGAGGCAGGTTTACATGGTAGGAGGCATTTGTAACATTTTGTAATTTTTTCTTTTTCTCCCTTTATTCTTTTTATAAAAGGATTAATAATAGCCTGGCCAGGCATCCCAACTGGGCTGAGTATATAGTCGATATCCTCTTCTTTTGCATTAAGATATGCTCTTTTAAATTCCTCTGATGCATCGCACTCATGAGTTGCTACAAATCTTGTACCAACTTGAATACCCTGTACACCAAGATCTAAGACTTCTTTTACATCAGCAGAATCAAAAATACCTCCTCCTGCTACTACAGGTATTCTTTTGCCATTTTCCTCTTCAAATGGTTTCAAATTTTCCATGACATCCTTTATTATCTTAGTTAGTGATGGTAAAGGTCTGCTAGTTAGTTCTTCTTTGGTAAAACCTAAGTGTCCACCAGCTTTGGGACCTTCTACAATAACTAAGTCTGGTAAATAATCGTATCTTCTTTTCCATAACTTGCTAATCACTGCAGCAGCTTTCCCCGATGAAACTATAGGTGCAATTTTTGTATTGCTACCTTTAATTATTGAAGGTAATTCAGTCGGTAAACCTGCTCCAGAAACTATCAAGTCAATCTTTTCCTCTACGGCAACTCTAGCCATTTCTTTATAATTATTCATAGCTACCATTAGGTTAACGCCCAATATCCCGTTAGCTGAAAGCTCTCTTGCTTTTCTTATTTCTTTAGCCAGAGCCCTTTCATTTGCCCTGTCACAATTTTCTTCAAAATCTGCTTCCCTAAATCCTATCTGTACACCAGAAATCATACCGATTCCACCATAATTAGCAACTGCAGAAGCTAAACTTGACAAAGATACACCTACTCCCATTGCCCCTTGAATAATGGGAAATCTTGTTACTTTGTTGCCAATACTTATTTGGGGTAGATTCATATATACACCATCCTTTTATAAAATCAGTGAACAACTAACTCTTCACTATTCACAGTCCTTTTCTATTGCGAACATGAATTCACCTTCGGCGGCTATATCATCTCCTACATAGGCTTTACCTTGTCCTACACCAATAGAAGCTCTTAATTTTGTTATTTCAACTTCTATTCTAAGCTGATCACCTGGTTTAACAATCTTTTTAAATCTAAACTTGTTTATTCCAGCAAAATATGGGATTCTCCCTTTAAAATCATCTTTAGAAAGTAAAATCACAGAACCCACTTGAGCCATAGCTTCAATAATTATTACACCTGGCATAACAGGTTTGCCTGGAAAATGACCTTGGAAGTAATATTCGTTCATTGTAACATTTTTATAGCCAATTCCTTTTGTTCCTT
>JAAYNS010000029.1 GCA_012520755.1 Tissierellia bacterium | reverse complement strand
GGTACTGGTAAAACTATGATAGCTGCTTTTGATTACAAGGATGCCATCAAGAATAGTGATAAAAAGCTATTATTTCTAGCTCACAGAAAAGAAATCTTGCAACAAAGCATAGGAACCTTTAGAAATGTACTAAAGGATCAAAATTTTGGTGAATTATGGGTAGATAAAGAATCACCTAAAGATTTTAATCATGTATTTGCATCTGTGCAAACTTTAAATTCAAGAGGAAATTACTTTAGATTTCCTAAAGATTATTTTGATTATATTGTTATAGATGAATCCCATCATAGTGCAGCCTCCTCATATTTGAGGATCTTAGAATATTTTGAACCGGAGATACTACTAGGATTAACAGCAACACCTGAAAGAATGGATGGAGCAAATATACTAGAATACTTTAATAATAGAATTGCTTCGGAAATAAGGCTTGGTGATGCAATTGATAGAAAGCTACTTAGCCCCTTTAATTATTTTGGAGTTACAGATCCAGTAGATTTAAACCATTTAAAATGGAAAAGAGGGGGATACGAAACAAGCGAGCTTGAAAATGTATATACAAAGTCTAATCAAAGAGTACAAGTAATAATTGATGCATTAGAAAAATATTTAGCAGACATAGGTAGATTTAAAGCCTTAGGATTTTGTGTAAGTATTAATCATGCAAACTTCATGGCAAATTCATTTAATAAAGCTGGAATTAAATCTGTAGCATTACATTCAAATTCCACTCCAGAGGAGAGAGGTCAAGCAAAGACTAGGTTACAGAAAGGTGAAATAAATTGCATCTTTACAGTAGACCTATTCAATGAAGGGGTAGACATACCTGATATTGATACAGTATTATTCTTAAGACCTACAGAATCATTAACAGTGTTTATTCAACAGTTAGGGAGGGGACTTAGGTTATCCGAAGGCAAGGATGCTTTAACAGTTCTAGACTTCATAGGACAAGCTCATAAAAACTATGATTTTAGCTTTAAACTAAGGGCACTAATGGGTAAAACAAATAGGAAAATAAGTGAAGAAATACTAGATGAATTTCCTAATATGCCTGCAGGATGTCACATAAAACTAGAAAAAATCGCACAAAAATATATATTAAATAATATACAATCCTCGATTATCAATAAAAACAATCTAAAAAGTATGATTGCTAACTATAATAATGTCTTTACAAGTGAATTAAACCTAAGAAATTTTATAGATAACTATGGTATAAACAAGGATCAATTCTATTCTAAGTATAAATTTTATGAATTAGTAGCTGAGACAAGTTTATCCGATGCTTATAGGGTAACCCATAATATAGAATTAAGAAACTCTTTGAGAAGATTTTCTAGTATTGATTCAAAGAGGCTGTTGAAATTTTCAAAGAGATTATTATTAGAAGATGTATGTATTCATGACTTAAATAAACAAGAGAAAATAATGCTTGGAATGTTTCACTACACCTTATGGGGAAAGGAACCTGAAAAAAACTATATAGAATCTCTTAAGCTTTTAAAGAGAAATAATTCAGATATTGTTAAGGAACTACTTGAGTTAATCGATTATAATTTAGACAAATTAAAGGTAATAGAGATAGCTTATGAAGATGAAGAAGTCCCATTAGATATTTATGCATCATATACAACTAATCAAATTATGGTTGCCTTTGAAAAAACAACTGAGGAAAAATTATTTAGTCATAGAGAAGGAGTGTTATATATAAAAGAAAAGAACACAGATTTATTCTTTATTACGATTAATAAGAACGAGAATGATTATTTACCCTCAACTATGTATAATGATTATGCCATTAGTAGTGAATTATTCAACTGGGAGTCTCAGAGTACAACCAGTGTAGAATCTCCTACCGGTCAGAGATACATTACTGATAGATCAGAGGGACACAAGGTATTGCTGTTTGTTAGAGAATATAAGAACAAATATGGTAATGCAGCACCTTATATATTCTTAGGAAATGCTAGATATGTATCTCATAAGGGAAGTAATCCAATCCAAATCATCTGGAAAATGGACCATCCTATTCCTGAAAGGATAATTAGGGAATCTAGGCTGAAGGTTGTGAATTAGTAGGTTTTAGTATAATTAAATTGATTGACTAGTGTAAAGGTAAATTACAATAAGATTCAAACTGATGAAAGTAGCAAAAACTAACAGGTGCTGGCAAAGATATAATATTTTTCGATAGTAAATTTATTATTAGAAATAAATATGCTTATTACAGATTGCTTCAGAGCGTAACAGAGGAAGGAAAAGGGTATATAATATGGAAAAAGTATTCCAATACTTAATAGAAAGGATGATTCTATGAAAATTATTGACCTATCACATGCCCTTGAGGTGGGTATGACACAATTTCCGGGAACTCCTCCTATAGAAGTTAAGCAAATATGCCATTATGATCCTGATGGTTTTAGACTTACTGATTTACATTCTTCTGTTCATACAGGTACACACTGCGATGCTCCTGGACATTACATTGAAGGGGGAAAGATGATAGATGAACTAGGCCTAGATAAGTTTGTGGGAGAGGCAGTAATAATAGATGTAGACACTAGTGAGGGTAGGGAGTTACCTGTATCTATACTTGATGGCAAAGACATTAGAAAAGATGATATAGTGATATTAAGAACAAATATGAGCAAATACTGGAATATGGAAGAATATATCACTGATTATCCATATCTTTCAATTGAATTAGCAGAGAGATTAGTTGAACTAGAAATTAAAGCCCTTGGAATGGATTGCCTTTCACCAGATTCAGTTGACAGTGACAAGGTACACAAGGTAATTTTAGGGGCGGAAATAATTGCCATAGAAAACCTAAACAATTTAGACCAAATTCATGTAGACCGTTTCAATTTTTATGCTGCACCCTTACTAATTTCGAATTCAGAAGGTGGATTTACAAGGGCCTTCGCAATTTTATAGGACATATTTGATAAGCTTAAAACAAGATCTGCCCCTATCTACTTGACAGGGGCAGATCCTATATTCAAATCAATTTACTATAAGAATTAATTTACATCTCTATGAACTATTACTTTATAAACTTCTCCGAATACTAGTGGTATAATTGAAAATGCAGCAATACCTAACCAATCAGATATACCAAGTGCAAATGTATCAAATATTGGTTCCAATGCAGGAACATATATTACTACTAACAATAGGAAGAAAGCAAATAATGTAGCCTTGTTCATAGTCTTATTAGAGAATACTCCTATTTTTAATACACTATGAGTTAATGACCTACTAGAAAAGGCTCTCAATAATTCTGCTGTAATCAATGTAGCAAAAGTAATTGTTCTTGCATAATATAGGTTTTCTGTTCCATAAACACTCATACCCCAGTAGTATGCTCCTAGTGTACCAATACCAATTGCCGTACTCTGTACAATTAAAGCTTTAATCATATCCTTATCAAGGATTGGTTCATTAGGGTTTCTAGGTGCTACATCCATTATTTCAGGATCTCCTTTTTCCATACCCAATGCTAAAGCTGGGAAACTATCAGTAACAAGGTTTAGCCACAATAATTGTATTGGCAATAGAGGAACATCCCAGTTAAACAATATACTTAAAAATATTACCAATACTTCCCCTATATTACAAGACAATAGGAAAAATACGAACTTTTTGATGTTTGAATAAATTATTCGACCTTCTTCAACTGCTGCAACTATACTGGCAAAGTTATCGTCTGTTAAAATAACTTCTGCTGTATTTTTAGCTACGTCTGTACCAGTGATACCCATTGAAATACCAATATCAGCTTTTTTAAGAGCTAAGGCATCATTGACCCCATCACCAGTCATAGCAGTAATTTCACCATTTTTCTTTAATGCTTCAACAATTCTTACCTTATGCTCTGGTGAAACCCTAGCATATACTCTCTTATGCTTAACTACTTCTTGTAATTCCTCACTAGAAAGTTTGTCTAATTCCTGACCCATCATAGCTTGGTCTTCATCTTCTGCCATACCTAATTGTTTAGCTATAGCAAAAGCAGTATCCTTGTAATCACCTGTAATCATTACAGTGTGGATCCCAGCGTGTTTACATTTTTCAATTGCTTCCTTGGCTTCTTCTCTTGGTGGGTCAATCATTCCCATTAGACCAACGAAAACCATATCATTTTCAATTGCTTCTGAAGTTATTTCACTAGGAAGGGTATCATATTGTCTAAAAGCCATGGATAATACTCTCAATGCTTCCCTTGCAAACTGGCTGTTTATATCCAGGACTTTCTGCTTTAATTCCTCTGTAAAAGGTACGATTTCTCCGTCTATATAGATACTGCTACTTTTGCTTATTAATATATCTGGAGCACCCTTTGTAAAGGAAACTATCTTATTAGGAATAAAGTTCTCATGGAAAGTTGTCATAAGCTTTCTATCAGAGTCAAAAGGCAGCTCTTCAATTCTTGGGTATTTTTTGTTAATAGCTTCTTGAACAATACCAGCCTTACCACCTATAGTAACTAGGGCTCCTTCTGTTGGATCTCCTAATACTCTGTATTGATTATCTTCTTTAGTTAATTCAGCATCACTACATAGTACACCTATAGATAATAGTGTATCTATATTAACAGATTGCCTAGGTTCTGATATCTCATTTCCTTCATGTGTAAAGATACCTACTGGTTCATATCCTATTCCAGAAACTTCAAAGACCTTATTATCAGTAAAGGCTTTTACTACAGTCATTTCATTTTGTGTTAAAGTTCCAGTCTTATCAGAGCAGATATAAGTAGTAGTACCTAGAGTTTCTACGGATAATAATTTCTTTACTATTGCATGGCGTTCAACCATTCTATTCATACCTAAGGCAAGTACTATTGTAACAATTGCCGTTAATCCCTCAGGTATAGCCGCTACAGCTAAACTAATTGCAGTCATAAACATTTCAAGTATGTCCCTACCTTGTAATGCTCCAAGACCAAATACTAATGCACAAACTACTAAAACAATAATTCCTAATATTTTCCCTAATTGATTTAGTTTCTTTTGTAGAGGAGTTTCTTCCGTGTCAAAGGTTTGAATCATAGTAGCTATTTTACCTATTTCTGTATCATGACCTGTTCCAATTACAACTCCTTTGCCCCTACCATATGAAACAATAGTGCTTGAAAAGGTCATATTGACCCTATCTCCTAAAGATACTTCTTCATCAAATTTAATATTTGCATTCTTTTCAACAGGAACAGATTCTCCAGTTAAGGAAGCTTCTTCAACTTTTAAGTTAGATGCTTCTACTAATCTTAAGTCAGCTGGTATAATATCTCCTGTCTCTAAAACCACAATATCTCCAGGAACTACTGCACTTGATGGAACCACAGTTTGATTACCATCTCTTATTACCTTAGCATTAGGAGCAGACATCTTTTTTAATGCTTCTAGTGATTTTTCAGCCTTTCCTTCTTGATAAAGTCCTAAGATTGCATTTACGATTACTATTGCTATTATTACAATTGCGTCAACAGGCTCACCAACAAAGGCTGAAATAAGTGCTGCAGCTATCAGGATAAGGACTAAGACATCTTTGAATTGGGCTAATAGCTTGGATAAAAAACTTTGCTTAGCTTCTTCTTTTAATTCGTTTGGACCATACTTCTCCAATCTTTGATTTGCTTCATCTTGAGAAATACCACTATTAATATTGGTATTTAATTCTTGTATCAAATCATCATTTCCTTTTTGATACCACTCCATTAATATCATCCTTTCAATAAAAATAATTAGAAAAACACTTACACTTATTATTACGATATATTCTAGAAATAATCGTAGATACAAAAAAAAGACCCTTGCTTGTGCAGAGCACAAACAAAAGTCTCGCTTCCCATTGGGCAGTTAGCCGGGGGAATTCCCGTATTGACGACTAACTTTTCATAGCTACTCCCTTTCGATATAATCATTATATATACATTTTTAATAATATGCAATAAGAATTTCAAATTTTACAAAAAAAGAAATTTATTACCTTTAATAAGATTTGACATTATTTAATTAGTGTTAGATAATTTATATATGATAGATATAATGTATAGAAAATTTAAATGGAGAGATTACTATGAGTATTAATATATTAGTTGTCGATGATGAAAGAAACATTGCAGATATTATTAAGTTTAATCTTGAAAAAGAGGGATATACTGTAGAGATTGCTAGTGATGGAGAAGATGGAATAAATAAGTTTAACAAATCTAATCCTGAGTTGGTTTTGTTAGATATAATGATGCCAAAAAAAGACGGATTCCAAGTTTTAAAGGAAATACGACTTAAGAGTCAAGTGCCTGTAATAATGCTGACTGCTAAAGAAGAGGAAGTAGATAAAGTATTAGGACTAGAACTTGGTGCAGATGACTATGTAGTAAAGCCATTTAGTATGAGAGAATTGATGGCTAGAGTGAAAGCTAATTTAAGAAGAGTTGATTTTGTAAATTCTAATCCTGCTAATGAAATGATTAGTTCAAATGGATTGGAGATAGATTTAAACAAATATGAAGTTAAAAAAAATGGACAAGTTGTTGAGCTTACATTGAGAGAGTATGAACTACTTAAGTTTTTGGCTTCACAATCGGGACAAGTATTTTCAAGAGAACAACTCTTAGAAGAAGTTTGGGGCTATGAATACTATGGTGATATTAGAACGGTAGATGTAACTGTAAGAAGGCTTAGAGAAAAAATCGAAGATAAGAATGAAGACTTTAAATATATATTAACCAAAAGAGGGGTAGGTTATTACTTCGGGAGGTAAAAATGCTTTCTAGTATAAAATTAAAATTCGTTTTTGTTTACTTCTTATTAGTGTTTATAGCCATGTCGATAGTAGGGATGTTTATTGTACAAAATTTAGAAGAACATCAAATAGAAAATGTTACTAATAATATGATTTACTTAGTTGAGACCTTAATAGGAACATCATCATATATTGCTGATGACGACTGGATCGAAAATAGAGAAGGAATACAAAACACTATATTATCTGGACTAGTGGATAGTACAGAAGCACTATACGTAATATATAATGAAGAAGTTCCCATAATAATTGCTTCTTCTACCAAAGGCTATGAAGAGATAGTTGGAAAAGAAGCCCTGCACCAAACCTTTATTGATCCTACAATTGTACTAGATGCATTTACTGGAAATATAGCTAATTCCATTGTAAAGGAATTAAATGGAGAGGCCGTCAATAGACATTTGGCCTATCCAGTATATTCAAATGTAGGTAAAATTAAAGGTGTAGTTTATATGACATCAAATTTAGAAAATGTATATGACACAGTAGAAGATTCAAAGAGCATATTAACAAATGCTACAGTATTGGCCTTAATCATTACAATATTTTTAGGCTATTTAATAGCAACAAGTATAACTGTACCTATAAGGGATGTCACCAAGAAAGCTGAAAAAATGGCCATGGGTGACTTTGACCAATATGTAGAAGTAAAATCCGATGATGAAATTGGTCAACTTGCTAGTATGTTTAATTATTTAACCCTAGAATTAAAAAAGACCATCCAAGAAATGGATTTGGAAAGAAGTAAGCTAAACACAATATTCCAATATATGGCGGAAGGTGTAATAGCAATTAATATATTTGGTTCAATAATTCATGTAAACCCTATAGCTATGGATATCTTAGATATTAAAGAAGAAGATTTAAGAAATGGGAAAACCATAGATTTAAAATCCCTTAATCTAAATAATATAAATTATGGCGATGTATCAAGCTTAGAGGGTACAGAGTTATTATCATTAGAATCACAGGTATATAAGATTAAATACGCCCCTTATAAAAATGAAAGTGAAGTAATTGGGGGGCTAATTATTGTGCTTCAAGATATAACTCAAGAACATAAACTAGATAATATGAGAAAGGAATTTGTTGCAAATGTATCTCATGAACTCAAGACTCCAATTACTACCATAAAGAGTTATACTGAAACTTTAATGGAAAATGATGTGGATAAGGAGTTGGAGAAAAACTTCTTGACAGTTATTAATAGTGAAAGTGATAGGATGGCTAGGCTTGTTAGGGATCTATTACAATTATCTAATATTGATTACCAAAAAACTACCTGGAGTAAAAGTGAGATTTCTATAAATAATATGATTAATGGGATATTAGAAAAATTAGAGTTTTCAATAAAGGAAAAAGGCCACAAGTTTGTAGTTGATATCCAAGAAAACATACCAAATCTAATTGGAGATAATGATGGAATCGAACAAGTTTTACTAAATATTGTTTCAAACGCTATAAAGTACACACAAGAGGGAGGAAATATTCAACTATCAGCATATAATAAAGAAAATGATATTATTATTAAAGTGATAGATGACGGAATAGGTATTCCAGAAAAGGATCAAGAAAGGATATTTGAACGTTTTTATAGGGTGGAAAAAGGCAGAAGTAGAGAAATGGGCGGCACAGGCCTTGGCCTTTCTATAGCACATGAAATAATAACAGCCCATAATGGAAGTATAAAATTAGAAAGTGATTTTGGAAAGGGTACAGAAATAACTATAATATTACCAATTGTGTAATTATTTCTTAACTGCGTTGTAACAATACTGTAACAATGTTAATGTATAATACAATTAAGTAGAATTATAATTATTTCTGAAAGAAGGTGAATTGTATGATTAAAAGAATAATTGCATGTTTACTAATTGCATTTAGTGTCCTTAATTTTGGAACATTTGCTCATGCAACTAATATAGATGCAACAAAATATGAGATTTCAAATCCTGAGAAAACTTCATATTCAACAGAAGATAAAATTATTCTTATAAATGGGAAAGCACCTTCTGGTACGGAGATTACATTTGATGTTTATGGTACAACTGATAATACTACTGATATAAATAAGAGAAAGAACTTTCATTTAAATAATCTACCAACTGATGAGGAATATATATTAATAAGTAATGAAACAGTTACTTCTGGTAATATGGGCTTGTTCTCAAAAGAATTAGATTTAGTTAAAGGAATTAATAAAATAGTTGTTGATTTTAATGCTGAGGGCGTTGAATCTGTAGAAATTATAGTATATGTTTATAATAGAGTTAGAACAAGTATTAGAGAGCCTAGGTTAGGCAATTTATTACAACCATTGTTAAAATAATATATAATAGGAGAGATGAGGATATGAAGGAGCGACTCAAATCAATTCTCCTATTTTTTCTTGTAGTTATGAGCTTATATTTTGCCCAAAGACTATGGATTAGATTACCTGAGTCATTAGCAGAAAGATTTGAACCTATGTCAGATAGCTATACAACATATGCATTGTCAGATATGATTTCTCCATATAAATATATAATTAATTTTGGCAACAAGAACCATACCTTGTTTTATGGAGATAATAAATACAGTGTCTGGGATGATTCAAGGGAAATCTTGTCTCAAGTATTAGGCTCCGATAATATAATTACAGAAGAAATAACAAGGGAACAATATTTAGACTTAAAAGAAGAAAGATCTTTAGTTATATATTTTCCTGAAGAAATAAGCACTTATATTCTAGCAAAAACATGGGGAGTTAATAACCCAAATAATATAACGGATGCTATACCTAATACTAACGAAATGTATATATATTTAGGGACTGAGGATCCTTTTTTTGTATTTATCCTAAATGAAAAATATTTGGCTGTATATGATCAGGAAATTGATACTACTTTGTTAAAAGAGAAGCTAGTTACTATTGATAAAAGCAACAATTATGATCGATACCATACTATGAGAGAAGCCTATCAAATAGATAATGATGTATATATTCCCAATAGAATAGAAAACAGCCTTCCAATTGTATATGTTAGCAATGAAATATCAACTTTAAATGATGAAGAAAAAAGAGAATTAGCTAAAAAATTCTTTGATGAAGATATAGATTATGTTAGAGAAATAGTTGAAAGCAATGGTTCTACCATCTATTTATACAGCAATAAGTCTTTAAAACTAAATATTAATGGAACACTAGAATACTTCCATGCAATTGAAGATAAGGTTCCAGAAAGGAATCTGTATATAAGCCTAGTATCCGCTGCTGAGTTTATAAAGGATAAATCATTATCACAGGACACCATGTACTTATCAAGTATAGAGGATATAGAAAGTGGTGGAAATCTAGGATATAGATTACGCTTTAGATATAGGGTAGGAAATATACCTGTTATATTGGGGAATAGAGAATTTGGAGACTATATCCAAATAGACGTTTATAATTATCACATAAGAAATTATAAATTATTAGCTAGGGGAGAAATGAAATTAGGCTTGAATGCCATAATAGACAGTAGAAGCATGCTATCATCCTTTGATATTTTAGACAAAAATTATGAGTTTTTAGTAAATGAATACCTCTATTATGCTGGAAAAACAAAAGAGTCATATGAAAACTATCTAAGAAATGTAGATTTAAGAGACGAGGTTTTAAGTGCAGTTGATGACGTATCCTTATCCTACTATGATCCATATCTTAAAGATAAGGAAGAAAGACTCATTGGTGTATGGGTAATTTCAGCAGGAAATAGATTATATGGATTTAATATATATACGGGAGACTTAGTATTTGAGAGATAATTGGTGATTATATGGACTGGTCAAAAGCAAAAACTATATTAATAATTGCATTGATAATAACTAATATTATTTTGGGCTATTCTTTATATATAGATCAGAGGATTGTAGATGAAACCTTGTCTGCTGATTTTGTAGACAAGGTGGTGGCACAATTAGAGAATAGAAATATAAAAATTGATACTGATATTCCTAGGAAAAACCCAGAAATAAATAGCTTATCTGTTGAATATGAAAAAATAGATATAGAAGACCTAAACAATACTTTTTTTGATGGTAAAGGGACAATAAATATAAAAGGAAAGGGTCTTATAGAAATATCCTATGGGGATGAATTAATAAGTGTAATAAATGACAAACTGATAAGGTATGATTCAAATGGAAGACAAGAAAAACATGATATTAATTCAGAAGAAGATGCTATTGAAATAGCTACGGAGTTTTTAAGCAAGAAAAACATCCCCCACTCTGATATGAAATTGTCATTTGTTAGAGAAAAAGATGGGGTATATGATTTAGAATTTACAAAGTTTTATGGGGATTATTATTTGGAATCCACATTTACAAATATTAGGGTGGATTCTACAGGAGTTAAGAGATTTGATAGAAATTGGTTGAATACCATAGAGATGGGAGACAAACCTATCGAGATAAGCTCTGCCCCTAAGTCTTTATTGGCGGTCTTAGGAAAGGAAGAAGTAGAGGGAAAGACAATTACCGATATTTCAATTTGCTACTATTTTGACCCTCAAAGGCAGGATTATAATGATAATCCAGAAGAAGTTCAGCAAGGGACTACAATACCTGCATGGAGAATTCAATTTAATGATGGTTATAAAATATTTGTAGATAACTATTAGAAGGATATATTCCTTCTTTTTTTATGGAAATTCATATATAATGATTAATATAATTAGTTGGGAAAATGGAGGAAAGTAGATGACCATTAAGTTTTGTTCCCTTTCAAGCGGAAGCAGTGGGAATTGTCAATATATTGAGAGTGATAACACAAGGATTTTAATAGATGCTGGATTTAGTGGGAAAAGGGTAGAAGGCCTACTATCATCAATAGATGTAAGTCCAAATACAATAGATGCAATCTTAGTAACCCATGAACACATTGATCACACTTTAGGAGTTGGGGTCTTATCAAGAAGATATGATATACCAATATATGCTAATTCCAATACATGGGTTGGCATGGAAACTATAATTAAATCTATTAAAGAAAAGAACACAAAGGTTTTTAACAGCAATAGTGTTTTTGATATTAAAGATTTGTCTATCTATCCTGTTGATGTATGTCATGATGCCTTAGAGCCAGTTGGCTATATTATATACTACAAAAATATTAAACTTAGTATTATAACAGATACAGGCAGGATAAGTGATAAAATACGAAATGAGATTAAAAACTCAGATCTCTATTTTATGGAATCCAATCATGATGAAAGGATGTTGAGAGAGGGAAACTACCCTTGGCCTTTAAAGAAAAGAATTATGAGCACACATGGGCATTTATCAAATGATGATGCAGGGGAGATTTTGGGAGATGTCCTATCTGGGAATAAGGAAGTTGTTATTTTAGCCCATTTAAGCCAGGACAATAATTTGCCCCAACTGGCTTATAATACAGTCAAAGAATGCATAATAAGTCAAGGGATAGATCCAAGCCAGGATATAAGTTTGAACTTATCACATAGGGATAGGGTTAGCGAAATTTTTAATTTTAAATAGGAGGTCAGCCTATGATGGATAATAATTATTATAGCAATTACAATAGTAATTATAACAAACCACCTAAAAGAAGGGGAATATTTTCATATATTATTGTTGCTATTTTAGCAGGAATTGTAGGGGGAGTAATATCTATTTATATTGCACCAAAGTATCTCTATGGAAATATTATTCCTATGCCTGAAATATTTGAAAATAAGCCTAGGACAGTTAATGAAATAATAATAAATCCAACTGATGATATAAATACAACGGCAGCAGTTGCAAGAAAGGCGACAAGTTCAGTTGTAGGGATTACATCTGTACAAATGCATAGGAATTTCTTTTGGACTAGGCCAGTAGAAGGTGTAGGGTCTGGAGTTGTTGTAAGTAGCAATGGATATATCCTTACCAATGCTCATGTAATTGGAAATGGAGATGCCAAAGAGATAAAGGTGCTTTTCGAAGATGGGGATGAACTTGATGGAAAAGTCCTATGGGTTGATCCAACATTAGACCTAGCTGTCTTAAAGGTAAATGCTACAAATTTAGCCTATGCTACATTGGGCAACTCCGATGTATTAGAAGTAGGAGAAATTGCCATAGCTATTGGCAACCCATTAGGATTGGATTTTCAAAGGTCTGTAACTTCTGGTGTTATATCTGGTCTACACAGGTCTATACAAGTAGATCAATTTAATATGATGGAAGATCTAATACAGACTGATGCATCTATAAACCCAGGCAATAGTGGTGGACCACTCCTTAATGCTAAAGGTGAAGTGATAGGGATAAATACAGCAAAAGTACAAAGTGGAGAAGGTTTAGGATTTTCTATACCAATAAACATTGTAAAGCCTATTATAGAAGGAGTAATACAAGAGGGTGGCTTCAAAAATGTATATATAGGATTTACAGGTACTGAAGTAGAAGTATATGAAAGACAATTTGGTATTGATTTAAAATCCGAAGGTGGAGTAATAATATTAGAAGTAGCCCCAAACTCACCGGCAGATAAGGTAGGACTAAAACCACTAGACATAATTTTAGCAATTGATGGTGAAAAAATTGATAGTATGGCTGATTTGAGAAAAGAATTATATAATTACAGAATCGGTGATGAAGCCATTTTATCAGTAAATAGAGATGGAAATATTAAAGAGGTAAGGATTACTTTTGTTGAATTTTAATAGGAGGTAAAATGAGGATCTTATTGACTAATGATGATGGAATAATGGCGGAAGGAATATATATCCTTGCTAAAGAGCTTGAAAAAGAATATGACATTACAATCGCGGCACCAGAAACACAAAAAAGTGCACAAAGTCATGCCATTACTCTTCATCGCCCTTTAATTATTAAAGAAGTAAAGTTAAATGGTTTAAAATCCAAAGCATATAGTATATCAGGAACTCCAGCAGATTGTGTAAGGGCTGGGATAGAGGCTATTTTAGATGATAAGGTGGACTTGGTCTTGTCTGGTATAAATCTTGGATTAAATGCAGGCATGGATATATTGTATTCAGGTACTGTTTCTGCAGCAGTAGAAGCAAATATATATGGCATTCCCTCAATAGCTGTATCAGCAGAATACATGAAGGGGACTGCTAATTATAATATAGCTGCTAAATATGCATTAAAGGTTTTAGAAGAGACAGCTTCAAACTTGCTACAGACCAATATAGTTTTGAATCTAAATACTCCTTTCGATTTAAATGATGTAAATAAAGAATTGAAGATAAGCACCATAGGGGGACCTATATTGGACTACTATTTTGTAGAAGCTGGGGACAATGGTGATAGAACCCTTACATTAAAGGGAAGGAGAAAGACTGAACTGGTAGAAGGTACAGATAGGTATTATCTAGAAAAAGGCTATGCAACAATAACCCCACTAAAATATGACTTGACTAATAATCAACTCTTGGAATCTATCAAAGGATGGTTTGGTTAAAATGTATAGTTTTCCTTTATATTAATTGGGTAACAATAAATTACAAGTGAATGATAAATATGAGCTTATATAAAGGAGAATGATTATGGATAGAAGAGAAGGTATAGTAACAATGGGTGGTAAAGCAGTGACTTTATTAGGAAAAGAAATAAAGATTGGTGATAAGGCTCCTGAATTCTCGGCATTAACCGTTGACTTAAAGCCATATACTTTAAAGGATGCTGGAGATAGTGTTAAGATAATAAGTGTTGTTCCTTCATTAGATACGGGAGTATGTGAATTACAGACAATCAATTTTAATGAGACGGCAGCAGAACTGGGAGATGTTTTAATTCTAACAATATCTGTAGATTTACCATTTGCTCAAAAAAGATTCTGTGGTGCTCATGGTATAGACAAGGTAATCACCCTATCAGACCATAAGGACTTGTCTTTTGGATTGAACTATGGTTTTGTAATAGAAGATAAAAGATTATTAGCAAGGGGCGTTGTAGTACTCGATAAGGATAACACAGTAAAATATGTTGAATATGTAAAAAATGTTGGAGAACATCCTAACTATGACAAGATTATAGAAGAGGCAAAAAAACTATTATAAGAAGATAGTTGGCAATTTAAACCATGAATAAGAGGTTCTTCAGCTTAGCTTTAGAATGACAGGCGACCAGAGGTCGCCAAACACACCCTAGCTGTCATTTTAAGCTTGTCGAGGAATCTTTTATCTTGACTCAAAAGCTGAACCCCAACATTGTTAATTGTAAATTGGAGAGAATATGAATATTAGAATAATAGCAGTAGGTAAAATAAAAGAAAAATACATACAAGAGGGAATAAAAGAATACTCAAAAAGACTATCTAATTATTGTTCCCTTGAAATAATAGAAGTTGATGATGAAAAAGCTCCAGAAAACTCGTCAGCTAAAGAAAGGCAAGCAATAAAAGAAAAAGAAGGAGATAGGATACTATCTAAAATTCCCCAAAATTCCTTTATTATTTCCCTGGAAATACAAGGAAGAGAAATATCTTCAGAAGAATTGTCGAAGAGGATAGAGAATCTCATGATCGAAGGTAATAGTGATATTACATTTATAATAGGTGGTTCCCTAGGCTTATCAGATACAGTGAGTGGTAAAAGCAATTTTAAACTATCCTTTTCAAAAATGACATTCCCTCATCAACTCATGAGAATGATACTACTGGAGCAAATATATAGGGCCTATAAAATAATGAGAAATGAACCCTATCATAAGTAATCCTCAAAATATAATATTTATAAGATACTTAAAGCTACTATTTGGTTAAAAATAGTAGCTTTGTTTTTTAATCATATGAAGCTTGGGTTATATTTACTCTGCCTTAACTTATTTTTATTGCACTTTTATAGGCTAAGGAAATACATACTTGTAAACAAATCTCATCACTTTGAATAGTATGTAATGAACCTAATTTATTAGGTAACATTCAGAGGAGGTTATTTTATGGCATGCGAAAGAATAGTTGATGCAGGTAACGGTTGGCAGGTTGAACTTATATTACCACCTACTGATGACCCATCTGCAACTTTTCAATATGAATTAACTAGAATTGAGGGAGAGACTTCGCAAGAAATGAGTAATATAAGAATCTGTTTATGTCCAGGTATTTCAGATAGCGATAGGGAAGACTTGCTAGATACTTGTTCCTATACAGTATACTTTGAAGATGGATCCATGGAGACTTGTACTGGCCCTAGTCAAGCCTGCTGTTTTATAGATAATAATATACCAAATCCTAATGAAAACCCAGCAGCTTGTGAAGGCTTAAAATTTGATAATATTCCATCTGGCGAGGGTGACAATGAACAAGAAAGTATAGTTTTAAATTTTACTTTCACTAGATCTCTACCAATAGGTTCTGTTTCAATGGGCTTAAAAGCAGGAAATACATCTGCGGTAGCTACTAATTTATGTGGTCCAGTATGTGATGATGTAATTCCGCCAAGACGTGGCATTATATTATAACTAAGTTAAGAAATATCTAGATGAGATAGATAAATCTATCTCATCTTTTTACCTAGTATCTTATTAATAGATTAATCAAATTATTAATTAAATTTTTAGGAGGTTAATTTATGGTTGGGACTTTTGTATTATACATTTTATTTATGATTACTATAGTGCTTCAAGTAGTAATTATCAGACTTTTGTCAAATAAGTTAAATTCTATTGAGGAATTAATAAAGACCAATAAAATGGAAACCAAAGAAGTTAAAGATTTGAATATGATTGTAGAACCCAAACTTGAAACTACTATTCCTGTGCCAGACAATGAGGAAGTATTATTTATAAAGGAAATAAAACTAGGTAGGGGATCAAATCAAATAGATATGGATGTACAAATGAATAATAGAAATAAATAATCTTTGAGGACAGAATAAATATTATTTCTGTTCTATTTTATGTCACAGTTTGTTCAAGTTAGTAATATTATGAAATACCAACAATGAAAGGAGGAAAAATATAATGTCATGTATATTAAGTGCAGGCAATGTTACTCTACCAGAAGAATTTGCTCAACAACAAATAAGACTAGACTTAGGAGTAAGATCAGTGGAGGATGTTGTTATAGTAGGTAGAATTACTGACTGCGAAACTAATGAACCAATAGTAGGTGCAATAGTCAAGGTGTTTCATAAAAATGATGAGGGGGATTTAATAGATTTATGCCATACATTTAGCGGATATAAGGGCTATTATATGCTAAACTTACCCAAGGAATTTGAAG
>JAAYNS010000191.1 GCA_012520755.1 Tissierellia bacterium | reverse complement strand
TTTGTTTCTTTTTATGCTTGATTACATCATCTATAAAAAACTTATCTATTTTTATCTTATCTAATTCAAAATAGTCTAGTTGTCCAAGGGATGAGAAGCCCGTTCCAAAGTCATCCATGGATATGGTCATCCCAAATTCTTTTAGGTCTCTAAGATTGTTGGAAATTGTAGCAATATCTCCAGAAGACACACTTTCAGTTATTTCAAGTTCAATCAAATTTGGGTCAATATTGTAATTATTTAATATGTCAATGGCTTTTTTGGAGAATTCAATTTGTTCTAGTTGTTTTACAGAAATATTGACTGATACAGGAACGGCTTTATATCTCTTCATTTTCCAAAAGTTTATCTGTTTACATACATTTTCTAGGACCCATTTTCCAATGGATACTATTTGTCCACTTTTTTCCGCTAAGGGTATAAAGGCATCAGGGCCTACCCTACCTAAGGTGCAATTCTCCCATCTCAGCAAGGCTTCCAATCCCTTTATTTCCTTACAGTCTTTTATATCAAAGATAGGTTGATAATGAATTGATAGCTCATTATTGGAAATTGAATTTGTAAGGTGGTTTGCGTACAAGAAGTTGTCCTTTATTTCTTCATACATTTCCCTTGAGAAAAAGCATATTTTTCTTCCATGGATTTCTCTAGCTCTAGACATTGCTATATCAGCTGATCTCATAAGTGTTTCTACATCCTCACCATCATGAGGATATTTACTAATCCCTATTCTCCCATTTAAATGAAGAGAGCAATTATTAACTACAAAGGGAACTCTAATAACAGCTAAAATTTCTGCCGCAAGTTTTTCTATTTCATCTGCATCCTTAGTTTTACAAAAGATTGAAAACTCATCAGCATTAATTCTTGAGATTATGTAATTTTCTGTTTTTACGGACATTAATCTCTTTGAAAACTCAATTAGGATATTATCACCAATACTTATTCCTAAATAATCGTTAATATCTTTAAATCCATTAATATTAATCAAGAGTATTGCAAATTCCATATCGGGATTTTTACAATCATTTATATATAAATCAACAGTATATAAAAAACTATACCTATTATATAGTCCTGTTACAGGATCAATTTTCCCAATTTTCTTAATATCTACGGTATGTGTATTGTTATTAATCATTAATATACCTCACATATCTTATCTATATTTAAAACTATAAATAATACTATAACTAATCTATATTTTACCACATTTATCTTTATATCGACAACTTTACTTGCTAATTTAACAGCAAAAAGTATTATTTTAATTGATTAAAGTATTATTTTGTATCTTATTTAGAATATAGGCACATTTTGCCATTATCAATCTTGTAAATTTATCACTAGACAGATATAATTGAATTAATAAGTTTTCACAATAGGAATTTCAAAATGTGGAGGTGAAGTTTTTGGAAAAAGAGAAAAAAAAGCTAAATATTTTTAAATCAGTCTATAAAAAGTCAAAACCAAAAAAGCCTATGGAAGCTACAGAAAAGCTTTGTATTGAAAAGATTTCTGAAGAAACGCTTTCCGAAGAGGTGGTTTATGAAGAGGTGGTTTCTGAAGAGATAGTTTCTGAAGACAAAATTCCTGAAGAAAAGATTCCTGAGGATAAGCTATCTATAGAGAAGCTTTCTAAAAAGAAGCCTTCTAAAGAAAAGGATATAAAAACTAAAGCTTCTAAAAAGAAAGGCAGTAAAGAAAAACAGACTACTCTTAATTTTACTAGTCTAAAGACTAGATTAGTACTTACTTTTTCAATTGTTATCTTATTAACTTCAGTCACTATTGGATATCTAGCCATTGATAGATCCAAAAATGCACTAATATCTCAAACAAATAATTATGTAAGTCAAATGGTTAGGGAAAATGCTGAATTAGTGGAAGTTCAACTACAAAACCAGTTAAACGCATTAAGCTTGTTTGCTCAAAGAAATCAAATTATAAGTATGAATTGGGATATGCAACAAAGCGTTGTAAATGATGCAATTAGAACAACAGACTTCACACAAATAACGGTAATCGATACAAATGGACTAGCTACTAGTGCATCTGGCCAACAAAGTCATGAAGGTTCTCATGAACATGTTAAAAGTGCATTAGAGGGAAATCCTTCTATATCGGATATATACTTTGATACCAAGCTTCAAATCCCATTAATAAAGTTTGCTGTTCCAATTTATAGAGATATTGAGGTCGTTGGTGTTCTTGAAGGTTCAATGTTTAGCAATGTATTAAATAATATGATAAAAGAAATTAAAATTGGCGAGCGTGGATATTCCTTTATGATTGACACTGAGGGTTCTATGGTGGCAAACCCTGATAGTGCAAAAGCAGTATCACAATATAATGCTATTGAAGAAGCTAAAACTGATGAAAGCCATGCATCCCTAGCTAGAGCTCTAGAAGACATAATTGCAAAAAAGGCAGGCTTAGACCCATATACAATTAATGGTGAAGAAATGTATATAGGATACCAACCTGTTGAAAATACTAATTGGATATTAGCTATTGTAACTTATGAAGAAGAAATCCTAGGTGATATCGACAACTTAACTTCTAGCTTATCAATTTTGGTCTTGGTAATTCTTTTAATAGGTTTCGTAATTACATATATTTTAGGAAGTAATATTGTAAACCCTATTATAGCAGTACAAAATATTTCTGAAAGAATATCAAACTTAGATATAACTGAAAATGTACCAGAAAAGTATATGGCAAGAAATGATGAAACTGGTAATCTTGCTAAATCATTACAGAGTATCACAAATAGTCTTAGAGAGATAATAGGTATGATAGATAATTCTTGTGAACAAGTTGTATCAGCTTCTAAAGAATTAACTAATAATTCCATACTATCAGCTCAATCTTCTGAGGAGATCTCAAGAACTATAGAGGAAATTGCCAAGGGTGCATCAGAACAAGCTTCAAGCACAGAGTTGGGATCAACAAAGGCTGTACAGCTTGGTTCTGCAATTGATAAGGGTAAGGAACACCTATCATTATTAAATATTGAAGCTGATAGAGCATATTCAATTGCTGAAGATGGTTTAAATGATATGAATGAGTTATCTGAAATTACTCAAGAATCAAGTGGTATAATACAGGAAATACATGATGTAATTATAAAAACAAATGAAAGCTCCAGTAGAATCAATGAAGCTAGCTCTGTTATAGGCTCTATTGCTAAGCAGACCAATCTTTTAGCTTTAAATGCTGCTATTGAAGCTGCAAGAGCCGGTGAAGCTGGAAAAGGATTCTCTGTTGTAGCTGAAGAAATTAGAAAATTAGCTGAACAATCATCAATGTCCACTAAAGAAATTGAGAATATAGTAAGGGAATTACAGGTTCATTCTGGTAATGCTGTCCAAACTATGGACAAGGTTAACTTGATTACACAAGAGCAAGTTGGTAAAGTTAATATGAGTAGGGAAAAGTATCACTCAATTTCTGAAGCATTAAAAACTGTAGATGAAAAACTTTCTAGAACAAATTCTGCTATGAATGCTATGGATAAAGCTAAGGATCAAATTCTAGATAGCTTACAAAACTTAACCGCCATAGCGGAAGAAAACGCTGCAGCAACACAGGAAGCAACTGCTTCTGTAGAGGAACAAACTGCCTCAGTTGAAGAAATTGCAGCTACTAGCCAATCTCTAACTGAATTGTCAGGAAACCTTAAAGAGGCTATAGAGAAATTTAAAGTTTAAAATCAAAGACCTCAACAATTGCTTTTCAAATCAATTGTTGAGGTCTTTCTTTTAATAATTTACCAAGGTATTTACATAATATTTATTAAGCTTTTCTCTTCCTTTAAGCTCATCTAGTTCTATGATAAATTCACAAGCTACCACTTCTCCACCAAGGGATTCTACCAATGCTGCTCCAGCTAATACAGTGCCTGCTGTAGCCAATAAATCGTCTACAATAGCTATCCTATCACCTTTTGATATTGCATCTGTATGTATTTCTAAGGTGTTTTTCCCATATTCTAGTTCGTATTCAAAACTTGTTGTTTCAGCAGGTAGTTTTCCTGGTTTTCTAATTGGAACAAATCCTACACCTAGGCCATAGGCAACAGCAGCCCCAAATAAAAAACCTCTAGCCTCTGGTCCTACTATTAAGTCAATCTCTTTATCCTTTAAATCATCAATTATTAAATCTACAGCTTGTTTAAATGCTTGTTTATCTCTTGTTAGGGTTGTTATATCTTTAAAACTAACCCCTTCTATGGGGAAACCTTCTATTTCCCTAATTTTTGATTTAAGATCCACGTTTTTACCCCCTTCATAGGTTTGTGAGTTTTATTTGTCTTTAGTTTGGTCTATTTGCCAAATCTCTCTTGCATATTCTCTTAGGGTTCTATCAGAGCTAAATTTGCCTGAATTAGCTATATTTATCCAACATTTCCTTGCCCAATTAATTCTATCTTTATATTCATCATTGATTTTTTGTTGAGCATTTCTGTAGCTTTCAAAATCTCTTAATACAAAGTACCTATCTGGTCTTTCCCAATTTGCACCTTTTAAGAGGGAATCATATAGCTCTGCATATCTTCCAGTGCCTTTATCATCAAATGTACCATCTACTAAAGAATCAACCACTCTTTTTAGCCCTGGAATATTTTTATAATAATCATGAGGATTGTAGTTGGATTCTATTTCTTCAATTTCTTTAACTCTTAAACCAAATACAAAATTGTTTTCTTCTCCTGCCTCCTCGAATATTTCAATATTGGCTCCATCATAGGTTCCAATTGTTGGGGCCCCATTCATCATGAATTTCATGTTCCCAGTCCCTGATGCCTCTTTACCAGCTGTTGATATCTGCTCAGATATATCTGCAGCTGGGAATAGTCTTTCTGCATAAGAGACCTTGTAATTTTCTACAAATACTAGCTTGATTTTGTTATTTATATCTTTGTCATTATTTACTAATCTTCCTAAGTCATTTATGAATTTTATTATACTCTTTGCCCTATAGTATCCTGGAGCTGCCTTAGCTCCAAATATAAATGTCCTCGGTACAATATCAAGGTCTGGATTATCCTTTAGCCTATAATATAAATCTAGTATATGGAAGGCATCCAGAAGTTGCCTTTTATATTCATGCATTCTCTTTATTAGTATATCATATATGGAGTTTGGATCTATTACTATTCCTTCATGTTTTTTGATATAGGCAGCAAGCTGCTCTTTCTTTGCATGCTTTATTGCAAGAAAGCTTTTTAATACATTTTCATCATTTACGTACTTCTCTAATTCTTTAAGCCTTGATAAGTCAAAAATCCATTCATCTGTACCAAGGAGTTGGGTAAAAAGTTCTGCCAATTCTGGATTGGATTGCAATAGCCATCTCCTTTGAGTTACACCATTTGTTTTATTGCTGAATCTTTCTGGATATATTCTATACCATTGATTCAATTCCCTATTCTTTATTAAGTCTGAGTGAATTTTTGCAACTCCATTGATGGATTTGGAACCATATATGGCAAGATGGGCCATTTTTATTGAATCATGTTGAATTATTTCATATTCATATTTTGCAGAATTATATATGCCCTTTTCCTCTAACTCTCCCATTAATTGATTGTTTATTTGTACTATTATATCGAATATATTTGGCAACAAGGATTTATACAATCTTACTGGCCATTGCTCTAGTGCTTCCGCTAAAAGTGTATGGTTAGTATAGGCAAATGTATCAATAACTATCTTCCAAGCTTTATCCCAATCAATCTTTTCTTCTTGAGTTAGAATCCTCATCAGCTCTGGTATGGCTACAGTAGGATGGGTGTCATTTAATTGTATTGCATGGTATTTTGCAAAATCGTCAAAATTACCCCCCTGCCTTTTATACTTTCTAACCATATCTTGCAATGATGCTGATACGAAGAAATATTGTTGCTTTAATCTTAATAGTTTTCCTTCATCATTGGAATCATTTGGATATAGGACTTTACCTATATTATCAGCGTCATTCTTTTCTTTTACTGATAAATCATATTTTTGATTGTTAAATGCCTCAAAATCAAATACCTTTAAAGGTTCTGATTTCCATAATCTAAGAGTGTTTATTGTCTTTGATTTATAGCCAATAATTGGTGTGTCATAAGGTACTGCATATATTTCAGAGTCAGAAAAACGAACCTTTACTTTTTCATCTCGTTTCTCTATTGACCAGGGATCCCCATACCTAAGCCATCTATCAGCTTCTTCTACTTGAAAACCATCTACAAATTTTTGTTCAAAAATTCCAAATGCATATCTTATACCATATCCTGTTAATGGATAATCTAATGTAGCTGCAGAATCTAAAAAGCATGCTGCTAATCTTCCTAATCCGCCATTCCCAAGTCCTGCATCTTCTTCAGCTTCTTCAATATCCTTGTAATCAATTTCTAGCTCTTCTAATAGAGAAACAATTTCATTTTTTATATTAAGGTTTATTAGGTTGTTTGAAAGAGCCCTTCCCATTAGGTATTCTGACGAAAGGTAGTAAGCTCTTTTTTTACCTTGGAATTTCTTTTCACTTTCTCTCCACAAGGGAACTATTTCTTCCATTAATGCTTTAGCTAGTGATATGTTTTTTTCATTTATATTGCATTCATCTAGATTTTTTCCAAAGCTACTTAATGCATAACCATTCATTCTTTTTTTTAGCATTTCTTTATATTCCAAAGAATCCCCCCTCCTACATATGTATATATTATCCATCACATGTTGGCTCTAAACAAAAAAATTAAGAAACCGTCAATCATTAGTATTATACCAATAATTGACGGATTATTAACCTTCAAGATATGCTTTTCTAACCTTTTCATCATTTAATAATTCTTCTGATTTTCCTTCTAATTCTAGTTCACCATTTCTAATTATATAAGCTCTATCAGAAAGTTTTAAAGCCATATTAGCATTTTGTTCTACTAATAGTACTGTGGTACCAGTCTCATTTATATTTTTGATGACAGCAAAGATTTCATTTACTACTATTGGAGCAAGGCCCATGGATGGTTCATCCAACAATAATAGCTTTGGTCTAGACATCAAACCCCTTCCTATGGCAAGCATTTGTTGTTCTCCACCTGATAGGGTTCCTGCCATTTGCTGTTTTCTCTCTTGAAGTATCGGGAACAATTCAAATACCTTTTTATAATCACTATTGATATTGTTCTTATCATTTCTAGTATATGCACCTAGTTCTAGATTCTCCATTACGCTCATTTTAGGGAATATTCTCCTGCCTTCTGGAACGTGTGAAAGTCCTAGTTTTACTAAGTTTGGTGCTGGTACTGAATTTATTTTCATGCCCTCTAGTAGGATATATCCACTTTTAGGTTTTTCTAGACCTGAGATTGTTCTTAGGGTTGTAGTCTTACCTGCTCCGTTTGCTCCGATTAAGGAAACAATTTCTCCAACATTTATTTTAATGTTTAGACCTTTTAAGGCATGAATGGCTCCATAATACACGTTCAAATCCTTTAATTCTAGCATTAATTTGCCTCCTCACCTAAATAAGCCTTTATTACTCTAGCATTGTGCTGTATCTCCTCTGGCACTCCACTTGCTATTAGATGTCCATAGTCAAAAACACATATTCTTTCGCATATATTCATTACTAAAGACATATCATGCTCTATTAATATAATTGTAAGGTCAAATTGTTCTCTTATCCATTTTATTAAATCCATAAGATCAGCTGTTTCTTTTGGATTCATACCTGCTGCTGGTTCGTCTAATAATAACAATTTAGGGTCAGCAGCTAGGGCCCTTACAATTTCTAATCTCCTTTGATCTCCATATGGTAGATTTTGAGCTAGTGTATCCTTTTTATCTAGTAAGTCAAATCTCTCTAATAGTTTTAAGGCTTTTTCATGGGTTTCAGATTCACCTTTAAAATATGAAGGTAGTCTAAATAGTGATGATGCTACTCCATAGTTCAACCCATTGTGAAAACCTATTAGACAGTTATCTAATACTGTCATTTTATTAAACAATCTAATGTTTTGGAATGTTCTAGCTACCCCATATTGTGTCATCTTATATGGTTTAAAATCCTTTGATGATACTTTTTCATTTAAATTAAATTCTATTTCTCCACTTGTTGGTAGGTAGATTCCAGTTAACAAGTTAAAGAATGTGGTTTTCCCTGCTCCATTAGGACCGATCAAACCAATGATTTCGCCTTTTCCTATTTCCAAACTTACATCTGTGACTGCCTTTATTCCCCCGAAGTTTTTAGTTAAATTACTCACCTTTACTACTGACATTATGTTTGACCTCCTTTTTCTTTAATAGTCTAAACTCTGTATCTCCCATTAAACCTTGTGGTCTATATATCATTATTAAAAATAATATTACTGCATAGATTACCATTCTTAAATCTGGAATGCTTTGTAATAGTGTAGATATTACAGTTAATGAAAGTGCTCCTATTATAGCACCTGGTATACTGCCTAAACCTCCAAATACTACCATTACTAAAATGTCTATAGATTTCATAAAGCCAAAGGAATCTGGTTTTATGAAATAGAAGTAGTTGGCATATAAGCTACCTGCAATACCTGCGAAAAAAGCTCCTATTGCAAATGCTAAAACTTTATAAAATGTTGTATTAATTCCCATAGCTTCTGATGCGATTTCATTTTCCCTTATGGAAATACAAGCCCTGCCATGGGATGATTTTATGAAGTTGTCGATTAATACTACTGTTAATACAACCATCATAAACAAATAAGTCCAGTTTGTGTGTTGGGGTATATCATTAAATCCTATTGCCCCACCTATATAATCATAATTTAATGCAAGAACTCTGACAATTTCTCCAAATCCTAGTGTTGCTATAGCGAGATAATCTCCCTTAAGTCTCAATGTTGGTATGCCTATTAATATACCAGCTAGTGATGCAACTATCCCTGAGACTAATATTGCAACAAGGAATGGGGAAGCAAAATTTCTAGTCAAAACAGCGGATGTATAAGCACCTATTGACATAAATGCTGCGTGACCCAATGAGAATAGTCCGGTAAAGCCTACGATTAAATTCAAGCTCACTGCTAATATAATATTAATTCCAATGAGTACAAGGTTTAATTCTATATAGGAGTCGATTGTTCCATTGTGAATTAGTAAATTTACTATCACAAGCATTAAAACTAATGCAGTAATTTTTATGATGTTTTTCTTACTTAATGCTTTCATTTTATCGCCTCCTATACCTTTTCTTTAACGTCTTTACCTAGTAATCCAGCTGGTTTAACTAACAAGACTACTATCAATATTGCAAATGCTACTGCATCCTTATAAATTGAACCACCATAGGCACTAACAATTGTCTCTATCAATCCAAGTGAAAAACCACCTAATAATGCACCTGGTATAAGGCCTATTCCTCCTAATACTGCTGCAACGAAGGCCTTTAATCCTGGTCCTGATCCCATTAATGGGTTAATAGTATTGTAGTAAATACCTACTAGTACCCCTGCTGCCCCTGCTAATGCTGATCCAATTGCAAATGTTACTGATATAACCTTATCTACGCTAATCCCCATAAGCTCTGCAGCATCTTTATCCTGTGCTACAGCCCTCATGGCCTTACCTGTCTTTGTTTTTCTAACTATATATTGTAAAAGAATCATTAGTATTACTGTAATCGCCAGAATATAAACATTTCTTATATCTAATACTACACTTCCATCAAATAGCATAATCTTAGTACTCTCTACTACCTGAGGGAAAGTTCTAGTCTCAGGCCCTACAAAATATACCATTATATATTGTAGGAATAGGGATACTGCTATTGCAGTTATAAGGAGTGATATCCTTGATGAACCCCTAAGTGGTTTGTATGCTACTTTTTCTACTACCATGCCTAATATGCTACAAGTTATCATCGAAATAATTAGTGATGGGATGAACCCTAAACCAAGAAAGGTTGTTAATGCATATCCCACAAAAGCACCCATCATATAAATCTCTCCATGTGCAAAGTTTATCAAATTAATAATTCCATATACCATTGTATAACCAAGAGCAATCAGAGCATAAATACTTCCGAGAGATATTCCATTTATTAACTGCTGAATAACAAACTCCATTATTAACTTCCTTTCTATTATTTAATATGTCTTTAAGAGAAAACTCTTAAAGACATATTTGTTGATTCTTACTTAGGATCTAATTTCTTTAAGAATTCTGTTTCTCCATTAACTACTTGGTTAATTGTGATTGATTTTACTGGGTTATGGAATTCATCTATTGATACAACCCCTGTTACCCCTTCAAAACCATCAGTTTCTTCTAAGGCTGCTTTTAGTTTTTCAGAATCTACTTCTCCAGCTCTTTCTAAAGCATCTTTGAAGAAGTATCCTAGGTCATAGCCTAAAGCGTTAAATGCATTTGGTTGTTTACTATATTTAGCTTCAAAAGCTGTATTGAAGTTTACTACATTTTCTGCTGTATCATTAGGTGAATAGTGGCTTGAATAGTATACATCATTTGCTTCTCCTGCTAGTTCTGAGAACTTTGGAGCTTCGTAACCATCAGCACCTAATATAGGAGCTTCTATACCTAATTCTCTTGCTTGTTTTACTATAAGGCCAGTTTCTTCATAGTAGCCTGGAACAAATAGTATTTCTGGATTTAATGCTTTAATATTTGTTAAAACAGCTCTAAAGTCTGTTTCTTTTGCTTGATATGCTTCTGTTCCTAGTATTGTACCGCCACCTGCTTCAAATGTTTCAATAAATGCTTTTGAAAGCCCTTGAGCATAGTCACTTGTTGAATCTGCTAATATTGCTGCATTTTTACCTGCTAGATCATTTAGTGCAAATTCTGCCATCATAACTCCTTGGAAAGAGTCACTGAAACATGTTTTGAAAATATATGGTCTTACATTTCCTTGAGCATCAAGGGTTATATCGTCTGCAGTAGCAGAAGCTGAAATTAAAGGAATCTTATTTTCATTAGCTGCAGG
>JAAYNS010000190.1 GCA_012520755.1 Tissierellia bacterium | reverse complement strand
TTACCAGCACCTTGTAGACCACACATTAGAATAACGGTTGGTGGAGATGAAGCAAAATTGATTTTAGATTCTTTCTCGCCCATTAAATTTGTTAACTCTTCGTTTACAATTTTAATTACCTGTTGACCTGGAGTTAGGCTTTCCATTACCTCAGTTCCAACAGATCTTTCTTTAATGGTCTTTATAAAATCTTTTACTACTTTAAAGTTAACATCAGCTTCTAGGAGTGCAAGCCTTACTTCTCTCATGGCCATATCCAAATCTTTTTCTGTTAGTTTACCTTTTCCTCTTAACTTTCCCAAAGCATTTTGTAATTTTTCAGATAAACTTTCGAAAACCACAGTATCTACCTCCTAGCTAGTCTCTAATTTTCTTGCCCATATCTTTAATTTTAAGGGCACTCTGATATACTGAATCTATATTATTTTCTCTTCCATAGTCTTCTAATTTATTAGCAATATTCAATATATTCTTTAAAGTACTTTCAATTTTATTGAATTTTTCTATCAAACCAAGAGTCTCTTCGTAATGATAGAGTTTTTGCTCTGATCGTTTTAAAGTATCATAAACCCCTTGCCTTGTTATATTCATTTCTTCCCCTATTTCAGTTAAGGATAAATCATAAATATAATATAATTCAACAACTTGATATTGTTTAATACTTAAAAGTTTGCCATAAAAATCAAAGAGTATTCCTATTTCAACAAGCTTATCCATTATATCACCACAAAATATTAGTGTCAAGCATTAAACTTGACACTAATATTTTAGTACATATAATTAATATTGTCAACTAAATTAATCAAAAATAGCATCTACAAAATCATCTACATTAAATGGTTGTAAATCATCTATACCTTCACCTATTCCAACTAATTTAACTGGTAAATTTAATTCTGATTGTAATCCTATAACTACTCCACCCTTAGCAGTACCATCTAATTTTGTAAGTACAACTCCTGTAATATTCGCAACTTCTTTAAACACCTTAGCTTGGTTAATAGCATTTTGTCCTGTTGTTGCATCTAATACTAATAATACTTCTTTTGTTGCATTGCTAAAGTCTTTGTCAACTACTCTAAATATTTTATTTAACTCATTCATTAAATTTGACTTATTGTGTAAACGGCCTGCTGTATCACAAACTAGTATATCAGCTTTTCTAGCAGTAGCTGCTTGTATACCATCATATATAACTGCAGCTGGATCAGCACCTTCTCTGTGAGATATAATATCAGCATTTGCTCTATGTGCCCATTCTTCCAATTGCTCTATTGCTGCAGCTCTAAATGTATCACCTGCTGCAATCAATACCTTTTTGCCTTCTTTATTAAATTTATATGAAAGCTTTCCTATTGTTGTGGTTTTGCCAACTCCATTTACTCCAACTACTAGTATTACTGCTGGTAGTGGCTCTATAACAAGTTCATTACTATCAACTGATTCTTTCATTATTTTTTTTATTTCATCTTTTAGGACTTCTTTAACGGCAGATGGTTCAGTAATTCTATCCTCTTTAACTCGTTCTTTCAACTCATCGATAATTTTCATGGTAGTATTAGCTCCAACATCAGCCATAACAAGAACTTCTTCTAGGTCATCAAATAGTTCGTCATCTACTTTTTTATAAAGATTTAAGACTTCTTCGATTTTGTTTGACATATTATTACGAGTTTTGCTAAGGCCTTTTTTAAATCTATCAAATATTCTTAATTTATTTGTTACAGCATTTTCATTATTTTCTTCTTTTGAATCTTCATTTTCATAATCATTCTTAAAATCTTTTATTTCAGATTGATCCTGATTCTTCTGAATATCTTCAATGCTTTCTTTTTTTTCTTCAATCTTTTCTTTTTCGTTTTTGTTTTTTTTATTAAACCATTTAAACATATAAAATCCTCCTAACTAGCTTCTATGAGATTATCTTTTAGTTTAACAGATATTAGCTTACTGATTCCTTCCTCTTCCATTGTTATTCCATACAATATGTCTGCTATTTCCATTGTGCTTTTTCTATGTGTTATTAAAATAAATTGAGTTGTATCCGTAAAATCTTTTAAAAATTTAGTATATCTATTGATATTGGCTTCATCTAAAGCTGCATCAATTTCATCTAACACACAGAACGGTGATGGTTTTGTTTGCAATATGGCAAATAATAATGCTACTGCAGTCAAAGCTTTTTCTCCACCAGATAGCAATGATAAGCTTTGTAATTTCTTACCAGGTGGTTGAATTATGATTTCAATACCTGATGATAAAATATCTTCTTCATTTTCTAATTCAATTCTTGCTTTACCGCCATTGAATAATACTGAGAAAACTTCGTTAAAATTAGTGTTGATTTCTTTTAATGAAGTAAAGAATTGACTTTTCATTTTTCCTTCCATATCCTTTATGATTTCGATTAAGTCTTCTTTTGCTTTTATTAGATCACTTTGCTGAGTAGTTAAAAATTCATATCTATTAGAAACATTTTTAAACTCCTCTATTGCTGAAATGTTAACATTACCCAAATTTTTAATACTTTCTTTTAATTCTTTGGTTTCAGCTTGTATGTTTTGAATATTATCTAAAACTATTTGAAATTTTAGAGCTTCCTCTATAGTTAATTCATAATCGTCCATTAATCTGCTACTGAAATTATCAATTCGCATTTCAAATCTAGTTATTTTGACCTTAATATTATTAATCTTTTTCTCATATTCTAAAATTCTTTTATTTAATGTTTTCAATCTATCTTGGTCATCATAGAATTTCTTAGATACAGTGTCTTTATTTTTAATGAGTTCATTTAGATTTACAGTTATTTCATCTTCTGAGTTCTCGTAGCTAGCGATTTCATTGATGATTCTTTCTTTTTGAACTGCTAAGTTGTTTAAGTCCTCTTTTATTTTTAAAATTGAATTATTATGTTCAAGAATTGAATTATTAATCTCTTCATTATCAATCATGTAATTTTGTAACTTTGTATCCAATGATTCTTTTATACTATGTGTTTTATTGATACAAATATTAGTTTCTATTATATTTTTGTTTAATTCATTAATCTGTTCTTTAAACTGGGCTATAAGATTATCTTTAATCGTAATTTCTTCATTTAAATTTTCTATATCTCCTTCTAAATTAGATAAGTCTTTCTTTAATTTTTCTTTACCTATATTATAGTTTTTTAGTTCTTTATTCAAGTTTTCTATTTCTAGTTCTTTGCTTATAATGCTGTTGTCGATTCCGATAATTTCAAATCTTATACTAGTTTGCTCATTCTTATTCTCTGCTATATTATTCTCAACGAATTTTATATTGGATTCTATAGAATCGATTCTATCTTTAGTCAGTGCTAATGTTTTCAATATTTCTTGACTAGCTTTTTCAAGTTTTGATAAATCTACATTTATTGTATTAATATCTTTTATTAAATTATTAATTTTGTTTTTTCTACTAATAATATTTATTGATTCTTTTCCAGAACTACCTCCTGTTATTGAACCACCGGAATTAAAAACTTCACCATCTAAAGTTACAATTCTATGCATATGTTTATACTTATTTGCTAATCTAATACCATCGTCTATGTTTTTTACAATAATAGTTCTACCTAATAAGAACTCAAATATATTATTATACCTTGCATCGTAGTCGATTAATTCATGAGCTAATCCTAAAATATTAAATTCATTTTTGTCATCTGACTTCAAATTGATTGTTTTACCCTTTATTGTATCAAGGGGCAAAAATGTAGCTCTTCCTAATTTGTTTGTTTTTAGATAATGAACAAACTTTTTTGCATCTATTTCAGATTCAACTACAAGGTTTTGTATATTTGATCCTAAACTTATATCAATAGCTCTTTCATATTTAGTGTCTACCTTTAACAAGTCTGCAACTATTCCGATTAGACCTTTTCTTAAATCGTTATCTTTATTTGTTCCTTGTAATAACCCCTTGACACTTTTGTAATAGCCTTCATATGCAATCTCCATATTTTTATATAAATTTAAGCTTGATTTTAATCCATTTAACTGTATTTGGTAGTCTTTTATAGAGTTGCTGATTTCTTCATATTCTTTTTCAATGTCGTTTTTTTTGAGGTATATTATCTTTAGATTATTCTTATCATCTTCTAATGAGGTTTTTAATGAAAGTTCCTTAAGACATAGAGTTTCTAAATCCCTATTTAATAGTGTTTTTCTATTTTCAGATTTTTTAATTTCTGAATAAAGCTTTTCTAATCTCTTATCCATACTACTATTAAATGTATCAATAGAATTGATTTGACTTTTTTTATCAGAATATAAATTATAATTATCATTTAAAACTTTATTACTGTTATCTAACTCAATTTCTAAAATCCTCAAATCCTTATTCAAATTTTCTAATTCTAAACATTTTAACTTGTATTCTGATTCTAGTTTCTCTAAATTATTATTTACTACCTCTAATTCATTATTTACAGTTGATTTAATGTTTTCAATCTGCTTAAGTTCATTTATCAAACTATCCTTTTCTTTTTCTAATCTATCTAAATCTTTATTTAAATAATTCTCTTTTTCATTTATTAATGTAATTTGATTTTTGTTCTTCTCATAAGCTTGAATTGTATCGAATTTAATAGTCCTATTTTCTTCGATTTGCAATTCTATTTCCTGTATGTATTTTTTGTTTTTGTTAAATTCACTTTCGATAAGGTTCTTTTCATCTTCAAGGATTTTTAAATCATCATATAATTTTTCTTCCTCTATTTTGATATCACTAATTTGTTTTTCCAATTTTCGTATATTTCTTACGAAAAGGTTCACTTCTAAATCTCTTAATCTTGAAAAGTATTTTTTGAATTCTATGGCTTTCTTAGCTTCAAGTTCAAGAGAGTCTTTCTGATTAGAGATTTCATAAATTAAGTCATTAATCCTGGTTAAATTGACTTCAGTTTTTTCTAGTTTTCTTACTGCTTCTTCTTTTTTGGATTTATATTTAGTAATTCCAGCTGCTTCTTCAAATATATTACGCCTTTCTTCCGGTTTATTTGAAAGTATTTCATCGATTCTACCTTGTCCAATTATAGAATATCCGTCCTTGCCTATTCCAGAATCCATAAACAGTTCTTTAATATCCTTGAGTCTACAAGAATTTTTATTTATATAGTATTCGCTCTCTCCAGATCTAAACATTCTTCTACATACAGCAACTTCCCTATAGTCAATAGGCAATGCTTGGTCAGAATTATCCAAAGTTAATGTGACTTCGGCATATCCTAAAGCCTTTCTTTTATCAGTTCCGGAGAATATAATATCCTCCATTTTATTACCCCTAAGGTTTTTTATACTCTGCTCGCCTAGAACCCACCTTATGGCATCAGAAATATTACTTTTACCGCTTCCGTTTGGACCTACGATTGCTGTGACTTCGTTTTTAAATTCAATTTCTGTTTTATCAGCAAAAGATTTAAAACCTTGAATTTCAATTTTTTTAAGATACATACCACCACTACCTTTTATGTATTTAGAGACCTTAACTTTTGCATTAATTAACAAACTAAGGTTTCCACAGAGGAAACCTTCTAAATATTCCTTATCAGATGCTATTTAAGTAGTCTTTAATAAGGCTCCTTATATTAATAATATCATGAAAATCACCAATATTAATAGACATACTTTGTTTGTCCATATTTGTATTGTAAATTTTAATACTAGAAAATTTATATCTATTTTTCCAATAAACTTTGTTCGATGATTTTTGACCAGATATGGCTGAAATCATATGACTATTGGCTTGTATAATTAAATCAAGACCATTAAAATCAATACTTTTATCTATAAGATAAAAATCAATTAATACTTTAAAAATATTTGCTTCTACCAATTGCCTAAAGGCAGGATGAAATGGACCTGCTACCACATCTTTTCCAAGTTGGATGTTTTCTGTAGGCTGAAGACCAACTCTAATAACATTTATATCATTCAAATAAAATAACATTAGATATATAGAAATTTGATTAATAGCATCACTTATGTCTAAAGGCGTATATATGTGATTATGGTACAACTTCTCAAGATAGGTATTTTTTATGACTAATGTTGGATAAATTCTTACACAATCTGGTTTTAGCTTTATAATTTCATTGCAAGTATAAAGGGATTTTTCAAAATTATCAAAGGGTAATCCAACCATCATTTGTAGTCCTAGTTTAAATCCATAGTCTTTAATTAGTTGACTAGCATAATAAACAACATTTGCGTCATGTCCACGTTCGCTTGCTTTCAATACATCTTCATCTAATGATTGAACACCAAGTTCAATTGTATCAACGCTATGTTCTTTTAAGTTTGTTAGTATAGTATCATTTATCGCATCAGGTCTAGTAGATAATCTTATCTCATCTATTATCCCTTCCTTTTTATATCGTAAAGGGACTTTTAATAAGTTACTTTGAGTTTCTATATCAAGGGCAGTAAAACTTCCACCATAAAAAGCTACTTCAACAAATCTATTAGCTTTAAAACATCCTAAATATTCTTCTATAATTTCCTCAATATCATTTTGAGTAACATTAGTAGATAAGTTTGTAATTTTTTTTTGATTGCAAAAAACACAGTCATGTGGACATCCAAAGTGAGGAATAAAAATAGGGATTATACAATGTCTATTCATAATCATCAGCTAACAAAATCAAAGCTTCTTTAGCTGCCATTTGTTCGGCCTCTTTTTTGTTTCTCCCCACTCCTGAACCTATGGTTTCTTTATTAATAGTAACATCAATATAAAACAATTTATTATGGTCAGGACCTTCTTCTTTTATTAAAACATATTCAATTTTACCTTTTGTTACTCTTTGCAATTTCTCCTGTAACTCAGTTTTGTAGTCAACAAACAAGCTACCCTTTGCCACAGCATGAACTATGTCAGCTTCAAAATTTGCTAATAATAAATTGTTCACAGTATTAAAATCACTATCAACAAAGATAGCACCAGCGATAGCCTCGCTAGCATTTCCTAATATAGATTCTCTATCTCTTCCCCCAGTAGCATCTTCCCCTTTGCCTAAAAGCAAATACTTACCTAAATCAATACTTCTGGCTACTAATGCTAGTGAATGTTCACATACTACCTTTGCTCTAATCTTTGTTAGTTCACCTTCAGGATAGAAGGGATATTTTTTATATAGGTATTGACTTACAACTATATTAACAACAGTGTCACCAAGAAACTCCAATCTTTCATTACACTTACTTATATGCAAATTGTGTTCATTTGCATAGGAACTATGGGTTAAAGCAGTGTCCAAAAGCTCTATATCATTAAAACAATAATTTAGTTTCTTTTGAAGAGACTCTAATTCCTTTATTCTTTCTTCGTCCAAAATAATTCCTCCAAATATTGAATTATCTAGTTATCTTCCCCTAGTGCATTTTTAACATAATCTATAGAATCACCAACAGTTTTTATTTTTTCAGCTTCTTCATCATCAATTTCAAGACCATATTCATCTTCCAATGACATAATTAATTCTACTAAATCTAAAGAATCTGCATTTAAATCATCCTTAAAAGACGTTTCTCTTGTTATTTTATCCTGTTCAATATTGAATTGTGTTGATATGATTTCTATTAATTTATCAGTTGACATTTTATTCCTCCATTTTAGTAATATTCTGTTTCAAACTATTCTTTATTATTTTTATTATATCTTTTTCTATGAAAGATATTAACTGTTTTATTCCATTCTTAATAGCATAGGCATCTGAGCTACCATGGGCTTTAACAATAGGTAGTTCCGTACCTAAAAGTGGTGCGCCACCGTATTCTCTGTAATCCATTAGTTTCTTGATCTCACTTAATTCTGGCTTTAGAAGCGAAGCTCCAATTTTAGTTTTTGTGTTGGACATAAAGGCTTCTTTAAGTATAGAAAAAATAGTGATGGCCATTCCTTCAGTTAGTTTGAGTACTACATTGCCGACAAAGCCGTCACAAACTATTACATCAACTTCTCCTAAAGGCAAACTTCTTCCTTCTACATTACCAACAAAATTAAGATTTTCATTTTTAATTAATTCATAGGCTTCTTTTACTAATTGATTTCCTTTTCCTTCTTCTGTTCCAATATTAACCAATCCAACTTTAGGGTTCTTTTTGCCTAAAACATTTTCTATATATATGGTTCCCATTAATGCAAACTGCCTCAAATATTCTGGCTTACAATCAGCATTTGCACCTGCATCTACTAATAAGGAAATACCATTACTAGTAGGATAAACTGAAGTTAATGCAGCTCTGTCAATGCCTTGAATTCTTTTAATAATAAACAAACCACCAGCTAATAATGCACCTGTGCTACCTGCAGAGATGAATCCGTCTCCAAGTCCATCTTTTAATGCATTTAGTCCTACTACTAAAGAACTGTTTTTGTTTCTTCTTATAGCAAGAGCTGGGTCATCATCATTACTAATAACATTTTCAGCATTCAATATTTGGATTTTTTCGGTGGAATAATTATATTTGTTTAGTTCTTCTTTAATCAATTGCTCTTTTCCAACAATAATTGCATCAATGTCATATTCATTAACTGCATCGACTGTTCCTTTCACCGTTTCGACAGGAGCATTGTCTCCACCCATACCATCTACAATTATTTTCATCATTAACCTCCTATAGATAACTTCTGATTTTAAATATATATGAGTGAATGATAAAAATCAATAGTATGTTGACAATAAAGTTGTAAAAACAGTGAAGAAAAAAATAAAAAAGGATAGTGAAGTTACTCACTATCCTTTTTTTGTTATTCTACGACAATAACTTCTCTGTTTTTGTAATAGCCACAATTTAAACAAACTCTATGTGGTTGTTTAGGTTCATGACATTGTGGGCACTCTACAATAGTTGCTTTATTAAGTCTATAAGAATAAGCTCTTCTTTTATTTTTTCTTTGTTTAGAAGTTTTTCTCTTAGGTACTGCCATTAAAAACACCTCCTTATTCCTTAGGAAAAAGTTCCTTTAACTTTTCCAACCTTGGGTCAATTGTATTTTCCATACAATCGCAGGATTGGGTATTTAGATCAATGCCACAACGTGGACACAATCCTTTGCAATTATCACTGCACAAAATTTTCATTGGAAGGGAAATAACAACTTGACTCCAAATATAATCATCCAGATTAAGGAGACTATCTTGTAAATATATATACTCTTCGTCATACTTATCACTATTAGTATTCCCTTTGTCAATTATTATCTTTTCTGATAGAACTGTTTCGATTTTCACAGTAGTTGGTTTTAAACATCTATTACAATCAGTGTTAATTGAATAATAAATATTTACTTGCAATTCATATTCGCCATCTACTTTGAAAATATCCCCTATAAACTTAATAGGGTCAATAACTCTTATATTACCTTCTTTCGCCAAAGCTCTACTTTCTAATTCACCTTCTAGATGGAAAGTAGAATCTTTATTTGCAAGAAAAGTAGATAAATCGAATATCATAATTTTCACCTCTTAAAACTGTCAACCACTATTATACATAATAGGTCGACAATTTGTCAAGAATTATCTCTTGTTTACTAATTCATTAGTATCTCTAGCAATTACTAGTTCCTCATTAGTAGGTATAACCATAACTTTAACCTTTGAGGAATCATCACTTACTATAGTTTCTTCGCCCCTAACATTGTTTAATTCTTTATCTAGACTTATACCTAAAAACTCTAAACCCTCGCAAATTCTTTCTCGCATTGATGGACTATTTTCTCCTACACCAGCAGTGAAAACTAATACATCAATACCACCCATTAGTGCAGCATAGCTAGCTATATACTTCTTAACATCGTTAGCAAATACTTGTAAAGCTAGTGTTGCTCTTTCATTTCCTTGTTCATCAGCATCATCCAAATCTCTAAAATCACTGCTTACGCCAGATATACCTAGTACTCCTGATTCTTTGTTTAATACTCTATTTACTTCTTCCAAAGACATTTTTTCCTTTTCCATAATAAAAGGAATTATCGCTGGGTCAATGTCTCCACATCTAGTTCCCATAGCTAATCCTTCTAATGGTGTAAAACCCATACTAGTATCTATTGATTTTCCACCATCTACAGCTGTAACACTTGAACCATTACCTAAATGACAAGTTACAATCTTTAAATCATCAATATTTTTATCTAATATAATAGCTGCTCTTTGAGAAACATATTTATGTGATGTTCCATGGAACCCATATCTTCTAATTCTATATTTTTCATAATACTCATATGGAAGAGCATAAATATAGTTTTCAGCTGGAATTGTTTGATGAAAGGCTGTATCAAACACAGCTACCATTGGAGTATTTGGCATTAATTCTTTACATGCATTTATTCCAGTAATATTTGGCGGATTATGTAATGGTGCTAGTTCAACATTTTTTTCAAGTGCTTTCATTACAAGATCATTAATTATCACAGAATCTGAAAACTCTTCTCCACCGTGAACAACTCTATGTCCTACAGCTTTAATCTCGTCTAATGAACTGATGGCACCATGTTCTTCATCAACTATTGCATTTAAAACTAATTCTAGAGCTTTTTTGTGGTCTTTCATAGGTTCTTCAATTATGTATCTTTCTTTACCAATTGTATCATGCTTGATTCTTGAACCTTCTATACCAATTCTCTCTACTAAACCTTTTGCTAAAACTTCTTCATTTTTCATATTAATTAATTGATACTTTAATGAAGAACTACCGCAGTTAATAACTAAAATATTCATCATCTTACCTCCATTATTTTTATCTATTACAATAGTATTATATATTATTCAAAAAATCAACAATATAAATATTGTTTTTAAGTGAATAAATGAGATAATATAGATATCACGGTAAGAGTATAGGAGGAAGCAATGAAGGTTGTAGGTTTTGTTACAGAATATAATCCCTTTCATCTAGGGCATAAATATCATCTTGAACAATCAAAAAAAATGTCGAATTCTACTCATACTATTGCAGTTATGAGTGGTTCATTTGTTCAAAGAGGAGAGCCTTCATTAATAGACAAATGGACAAAGGCCAAAATCGCAGTTGAAAATGGTGTTGACTTAGTCATAGAATTACCCTTTATATATTCTGTCCAAAGTGCTGAACTATTTGCTTATGGAGCAATTAGTATATTAAATTCTTTAAATATAGTAAAGTATTTGTCCTTTGGAAGTGAAACAGAAAATTTGAGAGATCTTGAAAGGATAGCCAATATTTTTCATGAAGAACCTGAGGAGTATAAGAGTTTTCTGAAATCTCATTTAAGCAAAGGGCACTCATTTTCTGCAGCTAGAAGCAAAGCTCTCACTGATTACATAAATATGGTAAATCCTTATGACAATACTCCTTATGAAAGAATTTTAAAACAGTCAAATAATATATTGAGTATTGAGTACTTAAAATCGCTAAAAAGGTTAGAATCAGAAATATTACCAGTTTTGATAAAACGTAAAGGAAATAAATACAATGACACTAAAGTTACTACTCAATTCCCTTCTGCTACTGCAATTAGGAACAAATTATTAAATAATAATTTAGAAACAATAAAACACTATGTACCTAATGAAACTTATGAAAACTTAATACAATTTAAAAATAAGTATGGTTCATTTAATTCCTTAACTAGGTATAATCAAGTATTCCAATACATTTTTCGAACACTAGACAAGTACCAATATAATGAGATTTTTGATATGGAAAATGGACTTGAAAATAGAATATTAGCTTCAAGCGAGAAAAATATTCATATTGAAAGCCTTATTAAGGATGCAATGACTAAACGATACCCTTCTACTAGAATAAAGAGAATTCTAATTCATCTGCTAACAAATCTAGATAAAGAAACTATCACTTACATATACAATAATGCCATTACATACATAAGAATCCTGGCTAGTAATGAAAAGGGATTGGAGATAATTAGGGAAATTAAGAAAAAGTCAAATATAAGTGTAGTAACAAAATTCGCTAACTATAGGTCCTTAGATGATAATTTAGCAGAATTAATGTTAAAATATGAATCAAAAGCTACAGATTTATACTATCTAGGTATAGCTACAGCAATGCCAATTGTCAATATGGATTATCTTAAATCACCATATATCTTAAAATAAATCTACACCTTCTTTCATATAAATAATTGAATTGATTATTTATATGAAAGAAGGTTTTTATTATGGCCAAAGGTAGGTTTAACATAAAAAATATTATTGTTACTATAACTTTACTATTGATTATGTACAGGATAATTGGAGATCCAAATCAAAGTATAAGTAGCGCCAGGGAAGGATTAAAATTATGGTTTGATTTATTAGTTCCTTCACTTTTTCCCTTCATTTTTATAACTGACTTATTAGTTTCATTTGGTTTCATAAACTCAGTTACGAAACACTTAAAACCAGTAATGGAATCTATTTTTAATGTACCTGGGATTGGTGTTTTGCCATTTTCAATGAGTGTTATGTCAGGATATCCAATAGGAGTAATACTAATATCAAATTTAAGAAAGAAGAATTATATTTCAAAACTAGATGCAGATAGACTGATTAGTTTTTCTTCAACTTCAGGTCCCTTATTCATATTGGGCACTGTATTAATTGGTATGTTAAATGAAGAGAACTTATCAGCATTAATGTTAATTCCGCATTACTTAGGAGCTATAACACTGGGCTTGGTTTTTAGATTTTATAGGAAAAAAGGAAAATTGCTATCAACAAATATTTATATGAATAAAAGTCAATTAGCTAATAGTGATTTGAAAAATAATAGTATAGGTTCATTAATTACAAAATCAATTAAAGATAGCATGGAGTCAATAATTACCATAGGAGGATTTGTCATAATCTATTCAGTAATAATTGATATATTACTTTCATCTCAATTGTTAAACACATTTGTGGGTTTTATTTCACAACTAACTACAGTTGAACCACAGATATTTAAAGGTCTTATTGCTGGAATAATAGAAATGACAAATGGATGTAAAATTATATCTAATCTTAACATTAATTTAATAAATAAGATAATCTTAATAAACTTTATAATAGGATGGGGTGGATTTTCTATACATAGTCAGTCATTGAGCTTTATAAGTTCAACTGATATAAACCCTAAAATATATTTAATATCAAAATTATTTCACGGATTATTATCAGCAATTTATACATATATTTTATATCTACTGTTTTATAAGGAAAAAATAATGGGAGCATACAAAAATTCGATACCTTCTTTAAGCATTCATACTTCAAATAATTTTGTAGAATTATTTATGATTTCCACTTTTATCGTAATATTTTCAACATTATTTCTTTTTATGGTCGGGCTTATAATAAATGAAAGTAGGAAAAGAGCTTAGTCGTTTCCTCTAAGCTCTTTTCTGTTATCGTTTAACATTTGAATTAATTCTTTTAAATCTTCTTGGGTCTCCAATAATAAGCTGTCTGCATATTCAAGAGCACCTAATCTAATTTCCTTAGCATTATTCTGTGCCTTAATAATTATCTCTTCAGCTTTGGCATTTGCAACTCTAATTATCTCTTCTTCATTAATCATTTCTTTTAGTTTCAAATTTGCTTCATTTATTATAGTGTCTGCATCTTTTTGAGCTTCTGCAAGAATCCGTTGTCTTTCGTCTTTTATCCATGTAGCTTGCTTTATTTCATCAGGTAGTTTAATCCTAATATCTTTAATAATTTCAAGTAGTTCTTCTTTATCAACCATCACCTTGCTGCTAAAAGGTACACCTGAACCAGCTTCTACAATATCCTCTATTTCATCTATTAGATTTAAAACATCCATTACTATGCCCCCTTAAACTTATTTTTTAGAGCTATTTCAACAGCTTTAGGAACTAAACATGAAACATCCCCACCAAAGAGAGATAGTTCTCTTACTAAGCTTGAACTTAAAAATGAATATCGTGTATTAGAGACCATAAATAAAGTTTCAAGCTCTGGATAAAGTTTGTTATTTGCCAAAGCCATTTGCATTTCATTCTCATAATCAGACACTGCTCTTAAACCTTTTATTATAATATTGACATTTTTCATTTTAGCATAATCTATCAATAATCCACTGAAAGAATCTACTTCAACATTTTCAATATCTTTTGTATTTTCTCTTAAAAACTCTAATCTTTCCTCTATCGTGAAAAAACCGCTTTTTGAATTATTATTTAGAACAGCTACTATTACCTTATTAAACTTCTTAGAACATCTTTGTATTATATCCAAATGTCCATTTGTTACAGGGTCAAAACTTCCTGGGTATATAACATTCATATTTTATCTCCAATTCTATAAAATGTTAAAGACTTGTTTTTATATTTTCTAATATCAATTTTAATTAAAGTTTTAATTCTATCATCTAAAATCAGGTCATTATCATGTTCTATAATAATTAAGCCTGTTGACTTTAAAAGATTATTACATACGATTATTTCAAGAGTTTGAGTTACTAGTTCATATTCTTTGTAGGGAGGATCAATATATATGTAATCAAATTCTAAATTCTCTTCCGTAAAAAGTTTTAGGGCTACTCGAGCATCCTTATTATGGATAATACTCTTGTCCAATAATTTTGTATGTAATAGATTTTCCTTAATAATTGATATGCTTATATTAGATTTATCGACAAAAAACGCCTTGTTTGCACCTCTACTTAAGAACTCAATTCCTATTTGTCCAGTTCCACTAAATAAATCTAAAACTATTGCATCATCAATTATAGGGCTTATTATATTAAACAGTGATTCTTTAATCTTATCCTCAGTTGGCCTAATATTTTTACCCTTTGGGGATTTAAGATTATGACCTTTTCTTATACCAGAAATTACTCTCACTATCTTCTTCCTTTCCTAGATGTGAATATTTTATCATATTTTGTGAAAATATTAAACTTAATAATCCAATAAATCTTGATTTTCCTTAAACATTTTAATAATTTTAGATTTTAATCCCATGTTATTTTCATTATTAAGTTTTGAATCTTCATTCAATATATCTTGAGCATCTAATTGTGCAGTTTTTAGAATATCAATGTCTGTAAATAAATTGGCTACTTTTAACTGAGGTAATCCATGTTGTTTAGTGCCAAAGAACTCCCCCGGACCTCTTAGTTCTAAATCTTTTTCAGCTATATAAAACCCATCTGATGAAGATTGCAAAACCCTCATTCTTTCTCTAGAAATAGAATTAATATTTTCATTGATTAATATACAATAAGACTGATATTCTCCTCTACCTACTCTACCTCTTAATTGGTGCAACTGTGCTAAACCAAATCTTTCAGCATTACATATTACCATAAGATTTGCATTTGGAACATTAACTCCTACTTCAACTACAGTTGTAGCTACTAAAACTTGAATATGATTGTTTTTAAAGCCTTCCATTACTTCATCTTTTTCTTTTTGAGGCATCCTCCCATGTAATAACCCTATCTTTAAGTTAGCAAATCTATCTTCGCATAAATACTGATAGAGTTCTTTAGCAGAGTTTAAATCCATGCTTTCGGATTCTTCAATTAATGGACATACAATATAGGCTTGTCTACCTAAAGACACTTGTTTTTCAATGAACTTATATATTCTCTCTTTCATGTTATTATCAACTACATATGTTTCAATTTCTTTTCTACCTGCTGGCAGCTCATTTATTATTGAAATATCCAAATCACCATATAGTGTTAAAGCTAAGGTTCTTGGAATTGGTGTAGCAGTCATAACAATAATATCTGGATTTTTTCCTTTATGGCTTAGGGAAGTCCTTTGTTTTACTCCAAATCTATGTTGTTCGTCTGTAATAACGAGTCCTAATCTGTTGAATTCAACATTTTCCTGAATTAATGCATGAGTTCCAATTACAATGTCAATATTACCAGCTCTTAAATCGTATTGTATATCTTCCTTTTTGTTTTTACTTAGGCTTCCAATTAGTAGTTCGCATCTAATTCCATATTTGCTTATTAAACCTGTCAATGACTCATAGTGCTGGAGAGCTAAAATCTCGGTAGGCGCCATCATTGTTGCTTGATATCCACTTATGACTGCTTTAAACATAGAAATAATACCAACAATGGTCTTCCCAGAGCCTACATCACCTTGTATAAGCCTATTCATCTGTTTATTGCTCTCCATGTCAGCAAAGATATCCTCTAAGACCATTAACTGAGCATTCGTCAACTTAAATGGTAAATTATTTATGAAATCATAGACTTCTTTTTTATATGGAAATCTAATGCCATTATTTATGTTTGTTCCTTTGTTTTTTAAGATAGTTAACCCTAATTGTAAGTACAATAGTTCTTCATATGCTAATCTATGCCTTGCCTTTTTAGCATGATCCATAGATTTCGGGAAATGTATATTCTTTACTGCCTCTTGGAAACTCATTAGATGGTGCTTATTTACTATATGTCTAGGTAGTACATCTGGTAGATATATTAAGTATTCTTTTAATAAGTTATTGACTGATTTTATTATGTCATTATTTGTCAAGCCTTCTGTTAATGAATATATTGGGATTACCCGCCCTACTTTTTCTGATAGACCTGGTTTTTCAAAAACTGGATTCATTATTTGATTCTCAATTCCATTTTTATTAAATTTCCCATTAACAATATATGTATCTCCTATTATAAATCTATCCTTTATATAATCTTGGTTAAAATACACTAGATTTCCATATCCAGTAGAATCTTTAAAGGGAATTTTTAGAATAGACAAATTTTTGCGAGGTCTATTAATTTTGTAAGGTCCTATTATTTCAACTTTTAAAGTAATCTTTTGATTTTTTATACCATCTCTTAAGGATTCTATAGTTGATCTATCTTCGTAATCCCTTGGAATAAAATATAAAAGATCTTCAAGGGTTTCAATATTTAATCTTTTAAATCTAGATGCCTTTTTTGGTCCTACTCCCTTTAAGTACTGTATGTTTCTCTTTGTTATATCCATTGTTCCTCCTAATGCAGATAAGATTATACTTAACAAATAGCCTTAATTAAATAAAACCCTACAAAATGTAGGGTTATTCTATGGAAAATATATAATAGTATAGCGGTTGACCACCAAAAATAACTTCAATATCAATATTTTCGTATTTTCCCTCTAGTGTAGTAGCTAATTCATTTGCTATTACTTCATCAACATTGTTTCCAAAGAATATGGTGATAATTGAGGTATCATCATCTACAAGTTGTTCAATAAGATTTGTTGAAACTTGATTTATATCTTTACCTGAAGATAATATTTCTTTATCAGATAATCCAATAATATCGTCTTTAATAATTTTATTATTATTATATTCTGTATCCCTAACAGCATAAGTAACTTGTGCAGACTTTATTGTATTTATAGCATTTGTCATAATTTCAATATTCTCTTCTAAAGTAGCCTCTTCGTTAAACGCTAATAGTGCAGATATCCCTTGAGCGATATTTTTGGTAGGTATTACACTAATTTTTCTATTACTTAATTCTTTTGCCTGTTCAGCAGCTAATATAATATTACTATTATTAGGTAATATTATAACATTTTTTCCATGAGTGGTATCTATAGCTTTAAGCAAGTCTTCTGTACTAGGATTCATTGTTTGACCACCTGAAACAATTGCATCAACATTTAAATCATTAAATATTTCATTGATTCCTTCACCAATAGAAACAGATATTAAAGAGTATTCTTTATTAATTTCAATATCTTTAATCTTATTATTAGCCTCAATATTTTCTTCTTTTAGACCCTTTAACTCGTCTTTAAGGAGAATCTCTTCATGTTGGTATCTCATGTTATCAATTTTTATATCATTTAAACTTCCTAATTTAAGCGCCTTTTCCAAAGCAATACCTGGATTATTAGTATGAATATGAACTTTAATAATGCCTTCTCCAGATACTGCTAATAATGAATCCCCTAATTCTGATAACTCATTTCTAAATGCTTCTATATCGCTATAGTTTGTATTTATCATGAATTCAGTACAATAAGCAAATTTGATATCATCACTGTCAATAGCTTCGGTCTGTTTCTTGGATTCTTCTGTTTT
>JAAYNS010000189.1 GCA_012520755.1 Tissierellia bacterium | reverse complement strand
TTTCTTATGCTGATATTTTAGTAGAAGGACTTGCGGAAATTGCAAATACTCAAGCTAACACTCTATATAGAATAGGAAATATTCAAAACAAATTAATAAATGTAATGCTTAAAGGTGGAAGTTTAAAAGAGATAGCTAATGCTATCTACGAAAGTATAGATGGCAATTCAATTGCTATTTCAGATTATATGTTTGAAAAAAGCGTGATTCTTTGCGATGATGATAATAGAGATTATATTGAAGCGATCGTTAAAGAGGGAAATTTAAAGAAGAAAGAAATTATTAATAACTATATAAAAAATAATGTTTGTACAGAAAAGATAGATTTGTTTGGGGATAGGAGAGTAAAGAGGACAAACATTCCTATTTGCTCAGGAGAAATGGAATATGGATGCATTTATATATGGGAAGATAAAAGAGAACTAAAGCCGCTAGAATTAGTTGTAATTGAAGCATCTACCCCAATTATTGCAGTTGACATTTATAAAAACCTGTCTATTTTTGAAATAGAAAGCAAACAGAAAAATGAATTCTTTGAGGATTTATTCTCAGGCAATGAAAGCAGGTTTAATAAGGCTGTAGAAAGAGCGGGATATTTTGAATTTGATATAAATTATAGCTATTCAGTTATAATTATATCCTTTAATGGTGATGAAAACTATGAGAAGTATGATATAAATAAATCTAACTATATTCAAAAATTAAAATTAAAACTTCTTATTATTATACAAGAAATAAATAAAAGTAAAGACAAGAATATAATATGTGCAGCTAAAAGTAATAGTATAGCAATTTTATATGGTTCAAATCCGGATGAAAATACAGAAACTATTAAACGAGATATTAAAAATTTTGCTAACAAGATACTGAATTACGCTAAAAATGAATACTTCGGTGAAGATATTTATATTTCTATTGGAAGAAATTATAGGGACCCTAGTGAGGTCTGGAAAAGCTACAAAGAAGCCAATAGAGCTACTGAATATCAAAGAAACACCTTTAATTCTAAGATAATTTACTATGATGATTTAGGTATATACAGAATTTTGTCTTTTGAAGGTTTACAACCTGAATTAGAACAGATTTATAAAGAAAGACTAGAGGCTTTAGTAAATTATGATAGAGAAAAAGGTACTGATCTAGTCTTAACATTGAGCAAGTATTTTGAATATGAAGGCAATTTAAAAGAAGTTTCTGAAAAACTATACATTCACTACAATACTGCCGTCTATAGGATGCAGAGAATCAAAGAGATTACAGAATCTAATTTTGATGATTACAATGATAGGTTAAACCTTCAGATAGCCCTAAAAATACTAAAGATGTATGATAACCAGTTGTTGGACATATAGGATTAACTTGGATTACAGAATTAAGAGTCGGTATTTGGCTAATATCCATAAGTAAATCTTAAAAGCAGTAGATAACATTTTGTATTAATTAAGTGTATATTTGAGCCTTATGTATTAAATAAAGTTAGAACCCATCTTTGTTAGGGTAATTTTGTCCAATTCCACTTCTTTGTAGAAACAGATATTGAGGATTAGACATAAGGCAAGAGGTCTCTTGTTGAATACCACCAAAAACTAATCTGTTTTTTCGTTATTCAATACAAAGAAAAAGAAGGAGATGTGATGTATTATAATAGTAGGGCATTAATTAATTATCTATAAAAACAAAACCAAAGGAATTGATTTCTTGAGAGTAGTGGAAATATGCAGTCATTTACAAAAAAATATTAATAATAAGAACTCATTTGGAATTGTTCATTCTGTATTTAATAGTGTTTTTAATGTCACAACTACTGATAATCAATTTATTTCATTTGTTAACTTAAGTAAGCCTATGGCACCAAATGCTATAAAGCTATCTAAAGATGTTTCTTTCCTAGAAATGGGAATTGAAGCTAAGATGAAAATGTATTTTTACAATGAATACGCAATACTCGAAGACAAGTTGCTTAAATTTGAATATGACAAAGCCTTGGGATGGGATAAGAGTCCAGTGTTAAGATATTCTAAAAGCAATAAGGAAAATGTTATCACTAAAATAGGAATCATGAAAGACTTTTTGGCCACTCAAGGAAA
>JAAYNS010000188.1 GCA_012520755.1 Tissierellia bacterium | reverse complement strand
TGTTCTATCCTTCTAAGGATCTTCCATACATATTTCTAATCATAATATTAACTATCCAATACAATTCTAAAAATAGACACATTTTAATTTTCATCAGCATAGAATAGTACGAGGAAGGTGGTAAAATGAGAAGATTGAGAAATGATAAACTATGTCCTATTCTAAACGCTAAAGTTATGGCTCAAACAAGTGAAGAAGTTCCGGTAATTCTCCAATTTAATGGAGACAATAACGAACTAATTGATGAAGTATCTAACCTGTCATCAAAGCTTAAAGCTGATTTACCTCTAATAGGTGGTTTTGCTGGAAATATGTCCACGGATGTAATTTACAGACTTACCGCCGCTCCTGAAGTGGATTATATTAGTTTTGATTCACAAGTATATGCTCTATTAGATGTAGCATCGGCTACTATGGAAGCTACTTTCCCTCATAGGAGAGGTTATGATGGCAATGGCATAAGCATTGCTGTAATAGATACGGGTGTGGCACCACATGATGATTTAGTAAAGCCTACAAATAGAATAGTGGCTTTTGTTGATTATATAAATAAGAAGGATGAAACTTATGATGACAATGGCCACGGAACTCATGTTGCTGGCATTATTGCAAGTAATGGCTATTCTTCTAGGGGAAAATATGCTGGTATTGCTCCAAAGGCTAATATCCTTTCATTAAAAGCCCTAGATAAAAATGGTGGTGGGTCTACATCAGATATTATTGCTGCATTGTCATACTGTATGGAAATGAAAGAAAAATATAATATAAAAATAATAAACCTTTCTTTAGGTACTCCTGCAAACAATAATCCAGCAAAAGACCCTTTAGTAAGAGCTGTAGAAAAATGTGTTGATGCAGGGTTAGTTGTAGTAACTGCTGCTGGAAATAGTGGACCTAATCTTAAGACAATTCTATCCCCAGGTATAAGTAGGGATGCTATTACTGTTGGTGCGGCTGATGATAAAAGAACCCCTGAACCTGATGATGATACAATTGCACCATTTTCAAGTCGTGGTCCTACTTCAGAAGGATACCAAAAGCCTGATTTAGTTGCACCAGGTGTCAATATCAACTCTCTATCCAACACAAAATTAGATAGTTATACTTCCTTAAGTGGAACCTCTATGGCTACTCCATTAGTAAGTGGTAGTCTTGCATTATTGATGAATAAACATGGTGATTTGTCACCAGTAGAATATAAAAAATTGCTTACAAGTTCATGTATACCTTTAGATGATTCAAAAGATGGTCAAGGTTATGGAATGTTGAATCTCAAGTTATTATTCAATCAAGAAGATGATGATTCTGTCTATGAAATAATAGAAAGTGACAAGTTAGGATTAAAAACTGATGCTTTGGAAACCATTATTACAGTCTTAATTGTGCTCTTCTTATTAGATTCTAGAATATAAGGGTCTACTTTTGAGCAATTATTTCAATATGAAGGGACCTTCGAATAAGCTTATTAAGCTGTACTCGAAGGTCCCTCATGGTTTCATATTAAATTGTCTATATTTTTATAAATATTATTAAACTATATATAATAGTCTTTTTCAAACTGTTCTCTAATATAGGAAACATCTTTTCCATGGGATAGAAGAACTTTAAGCTCCATTCTTGCCTTGGATGAAGGCAAATCTTCTGCAAAGATTAATCCCATTTTTCTAAGATAACTTTCGCTACCTATAAAACCATATGTGTCCATAAATAAGCTGCCTTCAACAGGACGTTTAGTAACAACTACGGGTATCCCCTTTTCTACTGCTCTTTCCAATGCTGGCAGCATTTTTTCTGGAACATGTCCTGCTCCAAGGGATTGTAATACTATTCCATCCACTTCTTTATCAATACATGCATCAAGAAGCAAACCATCTCCGCATATATAGCACTCTACAATTTCTACCCTAAAGTCTTTATGACTATTCTCTAAACCAATATATTCACTACGAAATGGCTTTCTATGCCAGATAACACGTTTGTTAGAAATATAGCCTAATGTTCCCATTGAACCAAAGCTTTTAAAGGTATTAAAGGCTGAACTATGGCTTTTAATCGCATCCCTTGCAGAAAGTATTTGGCTGGCAAATACTACTTGTACACCCATATTGCGATTCCTTGAATCCGCTGCAACCATGACAGATTCTTCAATATTAGATGGTCCATCAGTTTGTGGATCTGATAGGTTCTTTTGAGCTCCTGTCACAATGACTGGCTTGTCTGTATTTAAAGTCAAATCAAGGAAAAATGCTGTTTCCTCAAGGGTATCAGTACCATGAGTAATTACAACTCCATCATAGCCTTCATTTAATTTTTCTTCCGTCATTTCCTTTAATGTTACTAAGTCCTCAAAAATTAGGTGTGCACCTGGTTTTTTAACTGCATCAAAAGAATCTACTTTAACTGTTTCTCCACTTTTAAATCCTTTAACAAGTTCATCTGCACCTGCTTCTGGAACCGCCATATTATCTTCTGCTTTTTTCATAGAGATAGTGCCACCTGTTGAAATCACAGCGATTTTTTTATCCATATAATCCTCCTTCAATAGTCTATTAACTTCTACATATTATTTATTGTAATCATATTCTACTAATGTTCCTTCTTCTTTTCTTCTTTTTACTACTGACTCAGAAGCTCTATATTTCCAATTCCATGGATCTTTCTTGATTACCCCATCAGCAAATGGAATATAAATAGAGATAATAGCAGCAACTCCTAGTATTAGGTTATACCACATATATGGGATTATCTCTACTGGCGCTGCTGCTCCTGCTGCCAAACCAGATATTAGAAGAATTTGATTACCATAAGGAATCAAACCTTGAATCACACAAGAAAATATATCCAAAAGAGATGCTGTTCTTCTAGGGTCTACTTTATACTCATCAGATATTTCTCTACAAACGTCAGCAGTTACAATTAATGCAGCTGTATTGTTTGCTACTGCAGCATCAACTCCACCAACTAAAACTGAAATACCTATTTGTGCTGATTTTTCATCTTTTGTTATATTTTGAATCTTGCTCATTATCCAAGCGATTCCGCCTTCATCTTCCATCATTTGAGATAAACCACCGATAAATATTGCAAGTAGTACAATCTCAGTCATATCAGCGAAACCTGCATGAATTGCTTGTGCAAATTCTAATAGATTAATATTCCCAACAAACATGCCTAAGATTCCTGCAACAATTGCTCCAGATCCTAAAACCATAAACAC
>JAAYNS010000187.1 GCA_012520755.1 Tissierellia bacterium | reverse complement strand
TTGAAGAAGCAATCAATGCAAACATACCATATGTAATAGACGTTCCAATGGAAAATATACCAGTACCTACAGATGGAATTTGGAATATAAACGACATTTATAATCCAAAGGAAAACGTAGAAAATGGTAAATTAATCAGTGGTGAAGCGACAAAATCTAAACATGTCAATACAAGTAGGTAATTAGTAGTGTCAAGTACTAGGTATAAAAAGAGATTTCTACCTTGTATACCACATGTATCCAAAGAGGTAGGGTTGCAAACTCAATTCAAATTCGAGTACAATTGTGTTATATTTGTATAATAAATTATTATATTAAATAATAGTTGATTATAATTTTAAAAAGGAGGCAACAAAATGTTAAAAAAAGTTATTGTTGTTATGCTAGCATTAGTAATGGTATTTAATTTAGCGGCATGCGGTAGTAATGGAGGACAAGAAGCCCCAGCTGGTGGTAGTGATACAAGCACAAGTGGTGGAAGTGAAAGCAAAGGTGCAGTTACACCAGTAGACAAAAAGGATTTGTTGTTTGCTATAGACCAAGAGCCAGCATCTCTTGACCCTTATATGCATACAAAACAACAAGGTTTTACTGTTGGAACACTTATTTTTGAAACATTAGTAAAGAAAGATGCTAGTGGTGAATTTATTCCATGGCTTGCAACAGAATGGGAGTTTGTAGATGATACTACAATCATATTCAAATTACGTGATGATGTAACTTTCCATGATGGAAGCAAGTTTACTGCAGAAGATGCAGCTTATTCATTATCTTTAGGTGCAACTAGCTCATTCAGTAAAACAGTATTTAGTAGTATTGACCCTGATAATACAAAGGCAATTGATGAGTACACATTAGAACTTAAACTACTTAACCCATATGCTCCACTTTTTGAAGCTCTTTCATCATTCCGTGGTGCTATGTTATGCAAGGATGCACGTGAAAGCATGGGAGAATCAGAATATGGCCGTGCACCAATAGGAACAGGCCCAATGAAGTTTGTTGACTGGGTATCTGGAGACCGTATTGAGCTTGAAGCACATGATGGATATTGGGGAGAAAAACTTCCTTTTGAAACAGCAACTGCACGTATTATTGTAGAATCTAACTCTCGTAGTATTGAATTAGAAACAGGCGGCGTAGATATAGCAATGGAATTAGCTTTCTCTGACTGGGATAGAATAGAGGAAAATCCAGAGACTATATTAATTAGTGGCGAAAGTCAATCAAGTACATTTATTCTATTAAACAACTCAATGGAACCTTTTAATGACATTAGAGTAAGACAAGCTTTAGCTCATGCTATTGACATGCAAGCTCTTGTTGACATTGTATTCCAAGGAAATGCAATGGTTGCTGACAGCTACTATATTCCAAGTATTATAGGACATAAATCGGTAGGACCAATGGAGTATAATCCAGAAAAAGCAAAACAATTATTAGCAGAAGCAGGGTATGGTGATGGACTTGCTATTGATTTCTACACCTATGAACATCCTATACATTCAGTAGTTGGGGAAGTTCTTCAAAGTATGTGGGGCGCTGTTGGGGTAGATGTTAGTATTAAAGTAGTAGACCTTGCAACACAAACAGACTTAAATAACTCAGGAAAAGTATCTACAGCTCATATGTCCCCTGCAGTTGCAATCGCTGATCCTGATGCGGCATTAATGATCTGGCCAACATGGCGTACAATTTCAATAAGACACAATGATGAACATGTTCAAGAACTATTAGATGCAGGACGTGCAACTTATGATGAAGAAGAACGTGCTAAAATATATGGTGAACTTCAAGAATATTTATTCAGCAAAACATACAGTATACCTGTTGCATTCCCAAGAGCAGCTTTTGGAACACGTGATTATATAGAAGGATTAGAGTTTAATGCAGCTCTTGTTCCAGATATGACAACAGTAAGATTTAAATAAGTAGTAAATTACAAGTAAGTAGTATTTATGATGGAAACTGGATGTATTTCAAGCATTAATGGGAATACATCCAGTTTCACAAAAATATCAACTATACCTGAAAGAAGAGGTAATATTTATGCTAAAATTTACAATTAAGCGTATCCTTGTAGCTATACCCGTGCTTTTAGGTGTTACGCTTTTAGTATTCACAATGTTATATTTTACTGAAGGAGATCCAGCCAGATTAATCCTTGGTGATACAGCAACAGAGGAAGAAGTTGAAGCCCTAAGGGAAGAGCTAGGATTAAATGATTCCTTTGGTCAACAGTATATTAGTTATTTAGGCGGAGTCTTAAAGGGAGATTTAGGAGTAGATTATATAACCGGACGTCCTGTATCAGAAGAAGTAATGGATCGTCTAACTACAACATTAAAACTTGCTGTAGCTAGTATTGTATTTTCAATGATAGTAGCAATACCAGCTGGTATTATTTCGGCGGTGAGGCAATACTCTGCCGTAGATAATATAGCAATGGTAATTGCCCTTTTGGGTAATTCGATGCCAAACTTTTGGCTGGCATTAATGCTTATTTTGTTTTTTTCAGTATTCTTAGGAATACTTCCAGCATCAGGACTCTATGGGGCTCAATATTACATTATGCCAGTTATTGGTATAAGCGCAGGCTCCATTGCTACAATTACAAGAATGACAAGATCAAGTATGTTAGAAGTTATACGCCAAGACTATATCCGTACTTCCATGGCAAAAGGTCTAACAGAATTCCTTATTATAGTGAAACATGCTCTTAAAAATGCATTAATTCCAGTTATCACAGTTATTGGGATACAGTTTACCGTTGCTGTTGGTGGAGCAGTAGTAAATGAGCAAGTATTTGCTATACCAGGTTTAGGTAAGTTTTTAGTAGATGCTATTAAGGCCAGAAACTATCAAGTAGTCCAAGGCGGTGTACTGGTAATTGCAATTATATGTAGTATTGTAAACCTGGTTATTGACTTGTTGTATGCATTTGTAGATCCAAGAATTAAAAGTCAATATCAAAAGTCTGGAAAAATAAAAAGAATAAGAATGGTTAAGGAAGAGGGTTGATAATATGGCTAATAAGAAAAATGGACAACTTCGTGATATCTGGCGTAGACTGAAGAGAAATCGTCTAGCTATGGTTGGCCTAGTGATATTAATCCTTATAGTCCTAGTAGCCATATTTGCTGACGTAATTGCGCCATATCCATACGATTTACAGAATTATAGTGATGTTAAACAATGGCCATCTTCTAAATACATTTTTGGTACAGACAACTTTGGACGGGATATTTTTAGCCGTGTTATATATGGAACTCGTGTCTCATTACAGATTGGTTTTATATCCCTAAGTGTTGGAGCCTTAGTTGGTTCAATTTTTGGAGCTATAGCAGGATATTTTGGGGGATGGGTTGATACAGTAATAATGCGTTTTACAGATATACTAATGTCTATACCTAAGATAGTCCTAGCTATTGCAATTGCATCAACACTAGGACCTGGTTTGGTAAATGCTATGATTGCAGTAGCAATAAGCTCCATTCCAAACTTTGCTCGTGTAGTAAGAGCATCTACATTGACTGTTAAAGACCAAGAATATATTGAAGCTGCCATTGCTATTGGTGCAGGAAATTCTAGAGTTATATTTAGGCATATATTCCCTAATATACTTGCTCCAATTATCGTACAAGCAACACTAGGTGTTGGGGTTTCAATAATCCTTGCAGCATCCTTAAGCTTCCTTGGGTTAGGAGTAGAGCCACCTACACCTGAATGGGGTGCCATGTTATCAGCAGCAAGAACATATATACGTGATGAATGGTATATGGTATTATTCCCTGGACTTGCAATTATGATTACAGTTCTTGCGCTTAATTTATTAGGTGATGGATTAAGGGATGCACTAGATCCTAAGCTAAAAAATTGATATTGGAAACCTAATAGAAAAATTTTATGATATTGACAATTCTCTCATTTAGAAAAAATAAAGGAGAAAAAGTATATGAATGACAAAGATAAACCACTTTTATCTGTAAGAAATTTAACAATTCATTATATTACTGATAATGGTGTTGTAAAAGCAGTTAATGACATAAGTTTTGATTTGGCTAAAGGAGAAACAATGGGTTTAGTTGGTGAAACAGGGGCTGGGAAAACAACAACTGCTCTTGGTATTATGAATCTAATACCTAATCCCCCTGGGAAAATAATAAATGGAGAAATATTAGTTGATGGAAAAAATATTTTAGAATTCAACAAATATCAAACAAGAAAATATCGTGGGAATGTAGCTTCTATGATATTTCAAGATCCTATGACCGCATTAAACCCTATACTTACAGTAGGAGAACAAATTGCTGAAGTAAGCAGATATCACAATAAACTATCAAAAGCAGAATCATATGTAAAAGCAGCTGAAATGTTGGAGTTAGTAGGAATACCAAGTGAACGTATTAATGAATATCCCCATCAATTTTCAGGAGGTATGAAACAAAGAGTAGTTATCGCTATTGCCTTAGCATGTAATCCTCAATTGCTTTTAGCCGATGAACCAACCACAGCCTTAGATGTAACGATTCAGGCTCAGGTCCTTGCTCTTATGGGAGATTTAATAAAAAAATACGGTACTTCAATGGTACTCATAACACACGATTTAGGAGTTGTAACAGAAATATGTGATAGAGTTGCTATTATGTATGCAGGACAAATTGTAGAGACAGGTGATCTTGAGGCGGTTTATGAACATACAAAGCATCCTTATACAAAGGGTTTATTTGGGTCACTACCAAGAATTTCTGATAAAACATCTCGACTCAATCCAATAGATGGATTGATGCCTGACCCAACCAATTTACCTAATGGTTGCCCTTTTCATCCAAGATGTCCAGACAAAATGCCTGAATGCGAAAGTAGAGTTCCAGCTAATACAGAGATTGAACCGGGACACTTTGTCAGATGTCTACTGTATGAATAAGTTATAATCAAAACCTCAAATAATAAAGAATCAATTGGAGGTAATTATGCACAAATTACTTGAAGTAAAAAACTTAAAAAAATATTTTGAAACAAAGAATGGCTTGCTACATGCAGTTGATGGAGTAAACTTCTATATAAATGAAGGAGAGACATTAGGAGTTGTTGGAGAATCAGGCTGCGGTAAATCAACTTTGGGAAGGGTTGTAATAAGACTATTAGACGCTACAGATGGAAGGATTATATTTAATGGTCAAGATATAACTAATTTAAAAGATAAGAGAGCAATGCGAAAGGAAATGCAGATTATTTTCCAAGACCCTTTTTCCTCACTTAATCCAAGAATGTCTGTTAGTCAAATAATTGAAGAACCACTAAGAATCCATCAATTATGTAATAGTGATACAGAAATGAAATCTAGGGTTAGTGAACTTATGGATACTGTAGGACTGGCTAGTAGGCTTGCAGATTCATATCCCCATGAGCTTGATGGTGGTCGCCGTCAAAGAATTGGTATAGCACGTGCATTGGCATTAAACCCAAAATTCATTGTCTGTGATGAGCCAGTATCTGCATTAGACGTGTCCATTCAAGCACAAATACTTAATCTAATGATGGATTTGCAAGAGGAACTTAATTTTACTTATATGTTTATTACTCACGACTTATCAGTAGTGAAGCACATCTCTGATGAGATTATGGTTATGTACCTTGGAGTTATGGTTGAAAAATGTAATGCGGATGAACTATTCGAACATACATTACATCCATATTCGAAGGCTCTATTATCTGTTATACCAGAGCCAACTATTAGAAAAACTAAAGAAAGAACATTATTACAAGGTGAGATTACATCACCAATTAATCCAAAACCAGGCTGCCGATTTGCAGCTAGATGTGTTTATGCTAAAGAATTATGCAGTCAAGTTACACCAGAATTAGAAGAAATTATGCCAGAACACTATGTTGCTTGTCACTATGTTAAGGAAATAAATGGTCTTTAAACTATAAAAAAACAATTACTAGATATGGATTAGGAGGAGTTATAATGTCACACAAATTTTCACTAGCGCATCTTACTGTTTTATCTTGTGCACCACCTGAAATGGCATATATTGCTGCAATGGCTGGATATGATTATATAAGCATTAGGCCTATATATATGGGATTACCTGGTGAACCAAACTATGACCTGGCAAACAATAAGAAGATGCTAGAAGACACAAAAACTGCACTTAAAGAAACTGGGCTAACAGTTCATGATATAGAATTAGCTAAAATCGAGGAAGGAAGAGATGTTAGACAGTATGAACCAGCAATAGAAGTAGCAGCTGAATTAGGTGCAAAAAGTGTCCTTAGTAGTATTTGGATAGATGATCGAGATTTTTATCTAGAACAATTTGCCGACCTTTGTGATATTGCTAAAAAATATAATCTGAATGTAGATCTTGAATTTGTTACTTGGGCAAGTGTTAAGGATTTAAAAGGTGCCATGGATGTCTTGACTACTGTTAATAAAGATAACGCAGGTATTATGATAGATACATTACATTTTAATCGTTCAAGGGTATCATATGAAGAATTAGCTGCAGTTCCAAAAGAATATTTCCATTTTGCACATCTTTGTGATGGGCCAGCAGAAATACCAGATACAAAGGAAGGATTAATTCATACAGGTAGAGATGAAAGACTTTATCTTGGTGAAGGTGGGATACCTATAGGAGATATAATAAAGCACCTACCAAAAGACATTACTTTTTCCATTGAACTTCCACATTTGGAAAGGGTAGGAATCCTTGGCAATGCAGAACATGCAAGAAGGTGTTTACAAAGTGCAAAGGATTATTTATCCAAGCATAATTTGTAAAGAGGAAGGAGATATGAATGGTTAATAAAATTTCAGGCACAACAACTTTTATGGGCTTGTTAGGAAACCCAGTAGATCACAGCAAGTCTCCTATCATACACAATACAGCTTTTGAAGCCTTAGGTCTTGATCATGTTTATATGGCCTTTAAAGTGGAAGATGGTAAATTAAATGATGCAGTAAAAGGCCTTAAAGCTCTAGGTTCAAAGGGTGGAAATATTACAATGCCTTACAAAACTAAAATTATAGAATACCTAGATGAAATTTCCCCAGAGGCGAAAATTATTGGGTCAGTGAACACGATAAAAATTGATGAAGATGGAAAGGTAACAGGATACAACACTGATGGTAAAGGTTTTGTAAAATCATTAGAAGAAAAAGATGTAGAATTTAAAGGAAAGAAAATAGTAATAGCTGGAGCAGGTGGAGCATCAAAAGCTATAGCTATACAGTTAGCTTTTGATGGGGCAGGTGAAATCGTTTTATTCAATAGGACTTTGGAAAATGCAATATCAATTGCTGACAATATAAACAAAAATATTCCTACTTGTAAAGCAAGTGCAAGAATAATGAATGAGGAAGACTTAGTTGAAGAAATAGAAGACTCGGCAGTACTGGTTAACTGTACATCTATAGGCATGAAAGAATCAATAGATCAAGCAATCATTTCCTCCCCATCACAATTGCCAAGTGACATATTTGTAGCTGATATTATTTATGATCCCGAACAAACAAAGCTGCTAAAAATAGCACAAGAGGCTGGATGCAAACACATGAATGGTCTAAAGATGTTAATTTGGCAAGGCGCAATTGCATTCAAAATTTGGACTGATAAAGATATGCCAGTAGACTTAATCACAAGAGACATATTTGGGGAGTAAAACAAATGTTGACATAATTGATAAGAACTCAAGATTGTATCAACACAATAATTCTTTTGAGATTCTTAATCTAGAAGGAGAGTGTGTTAATAGTATTGTCTGATAAAAGCAATAAGATAGCGTATTTATATTTATTAATTACTTTTACTGCTTGGGGGAGTTTATATGTAGTAAGTAAATTTGTTTTAGGCAAGGTTCCTACATTTACTACATCATTTATTAGATCTGCAATAGCCGCTATCGTATTAAATATAGCACTCAAGCAGAGAAAAGTTGCCAAGATTAGTCCTGAGGACTACAAGTATATTTTTATAATAGGATTCTTTGGATACTTTATATCAATGGGAACACAATTTATTGGAACTAAATTGACAAATGCTTCTCTTGCATCATTAATAAACTCAATGAATCCAATAACAATCACATTATTAGCGTCTTTAATACTAAAAGAGAAGATAAGTCCAAGAAATGTTATTTCTATTCTTGTATTATTGATTGGAGTAAGAATTTTAATAGGAGATATAAATGATAATGTATATATAGGAGGAATACTATTTTCATTATTATCCGTATTTATATGGTCATTGGTATCTGTATTAATTAGGAAAGTAACTAGGAAATATAATCCTATTCAGATAACAGCTTATGGAATTACAATGGGGGCTGTATTTAATTTACCAGTTTCTATGTATGAAATTTACACAACACCAGATATAGAGTTTGATGCAGGAGTTATTATAGCCACAATATACATGGGTTTGGTATGTACAGCTTTAGCCCACTTACTTTGGAATAAAAGCTTGTCCATGTTAGACGCAGGAGTATGTTCATTGTTCTACCCTATCCAGCCATTAGTGGCCACATTACTTGGAATTATATTTTTAAATGAGGCAATTAATAAAAACTTCATAATAGGTGGTCTACTAATAGTTGGAGCAGTTGTATTTAACATAATAGGAAATGTAAAAAGAGCTAATAGTGCAAGTAGATAATATAAATCTTATTAAGTTAAGGAGGCAAAAGAAATGAAAGCCATAATAGAGAAAAATAGTATTAGAGGAGAAATGAATGTACCTAGCTCTAAAAGCCATACTATTAGAGCCGTAGCTATAGGGGCTCTAGCTAATGGGAAATCCATCATAAAAAACCCACTACCAAGTGAAGATGGTAAAGCAGCATTAAAAGCAGCAGAAAAGTTTGGAGTTAAGTGTACTATAGAAGAGGATCAATGGATACTTGAAGGATTAGGAGGAAATCTCAAAGTTCCCGATGATGTAATAAATGTTGATAACTCTGGGACAACCTTATATATGATGACAGGCTTAGCATCCTTATTATCCGACTGGACTGTATTTACTGGAGATCAGTCAATTAGAAGTAGACCTGCAACACCATTATTAGAAGCTCTTAATACTCTAGGTGCTACTTCATTTACAACTAGAAGTGAAGCGTTTTCCCCTCCATTTGTAATAAAAGGCCCTATAAAGGCAGGAAGGGTAAAAGTAAGCGGGTCTCCATCCCAGTATATATCAACTTTATTGCTGGTAGCTCCAATGCTTGAAGGTTTAACCCGAATAGAAACAGATAATCCATCAGAAACCCCATATGTAGAAATGACAATTGATTGGATGAGACGAACTGGTATTAGTGTAAATTATGACGAAGAAAACTACCGATATTTTGAAGTGGAGGGCAAACAAAACTATAATGCCTTTACGAGAGTAATCCCAAGTGACTGGTCAGCTGTAGCATTTCCTTTAGCAGCAGGTTTAGCACCAGGATCTGAATTAGTTATAAACAATTTAGATTTCAATGATAAACAAGGAGATTCTAAGATTGTTAAGATATTCCAGGATATGGGTGCTAATATTGAAACAGATGAGAGAAACAATTGTTTGAAAGTTATTGGTGGCAATAAGCTTCATGGAATTACTATAGATTGTTCATCCACACCTGATGCCTTACCAATGTTATCAGTGGTAGCTTCTTTAGCTGAAGGAGTCACAGTTTTAGATAATGTTGCAGGAGTAAGGGCTAAGGAAACCGACAGGGTTGCTGTAATGGAGAAAGAACTTAGTAAGATGGGAGCTAAAATAGAAACCGAACATAATAAAATGATAATTTATGGAGGCCAGCCTTTAAAAGGCGCAGAAGTGGAAAGCTATGGAGATCATAGAGTAGCAATGGCTCTATCTGTGGCAGGTCTTTTCGTAGATGGTCAAACTATAGTTAATGATTCAGAATGTGTTAATGTTTCATTCCCTAATTTCTATGAAACCTTAAACAACTTAGGTGCAGGCTTCAAGTTAGAAAAATAATCAATACATGAAAGGAGATGTTTTGTTATGATGGGAAATACTTTTGGTAGAATGTTCAGAGTAACAACTTGTGGAGAATCTTATTCAGGAGGTTTTAGAAAGAATTTAGATATACCAAAAGAACTATATGGCGGTCTAA
>JAAYNS010000186.1 GCA_012520755.1 Tissierellia bacterium | reverse complement strand
TGACTGATTTACCATCAAAACCCATTTGCTTTATCAATCTTACTTCATCTAAAAATCCTTCTTTGTTGTTTACATCTGAATATACTGTATCAAGAGCATATATCCCTGCTGCTCTAGCCGCTAACAATAAGTGACTTCTTGCAGCCATTAGCTCTATTCCACCTGGAGATCTATTAGTTTTCATACTCTTAACAAAATCTTCAGCTCCTAATGCAATACCGATTAGTCTATTGCTTGCTGTTGCAATTTCATAGGCATTAATTATTCCTAAAGGGCTTTCTACTGCAGCCATCATTTTTGTTGAGCCTATTTCAATGCCCGCTTCTTTTTCTGCCTCTGTTATAAGCTTATCTACTTCTTCCACATCTTCTGCTGTATCAGTCTTTGGAAGTCTTATTACATCTACTCTTGCATTTACCATGGCTTTAATATCTTCTCTACCATATGGTGTATCAAGACCATTGATTCTAACAACTGTTTCAGTTTTTCCATAGTCTATTGTTTTTAGTGCATTATATACAAGAAGTCTTGCTGAATCTTTTTCTTTCAATGCAGTTGCATCCTCAAGATCAAACATTAATGAGTCAGATCCATAAAGATGTCCATCAGTTATCATTGCCGGGTTATTACCTGGTATAAACATCATAGTCCTACGAAGTTTAGGCATCTTTATCACACTCCCATATAAAATCCGTTCTATCAGCTGCCCTAAAAATAGCAGTTTCAGTTCTTGCTTTAATTACATAGTCTATGGCACCTTTATCTACTGCCTTTATACTTGCACTAGTTATGCCATGCTTTTTTAATGTATCTTCGATAACTTTTCTTATTTGTCCTCCAAACTGCTTTTCTACAGAGCTTTGTAGATCAATTTCTATAGTTCCTGCATCTGAAGGTCCAATCATTATATTTATATCACTGGATTCCATTGTTCCAGACATGCCTGTTTTGACTAAATCCATTGTTGAATCCCTCCTAATATTTCTAGTATTGGATATGTCTTCTATAGTTTTATTTTATTTTGAAATATATTAATTCGAATGAGTATTTTTATTTAGCCCATTATTGGAAAGTTATGCTACATATAAAGTTAAAAATAATAATTCAAATAATAACTAATATTAGATGCAGTACATATTATTACAATTGTACTTGTTGAGGGCTATGTTCAAATTGATTCGTTATATTCTGATTAAATCTTTCTTTAGCCTTTCTTACATGCATTCTTGCTAATCTTTCACTTTCATCTGGGTCCCTATTTTCCATTGCTTTAAATATATATTTAGTTTCTACATAAGCATCTAAGTTTTGTTGAATATTAGATAATGATATTTTTCTAAGTCTACTTAAGTTTTCATTAAGCGTAATTAAATCATTTTTTAAAATACTATTTTCAGTTAAATCAACTATCATTTCTGTCCATTTTTTATGTAACATTATATGTTCACTGTAATTATTTTTAGCTACTGCTTCATCCATCATTATGATAACGTCTTTAAGCCTGTTTATCTTTTCATTTGATAAGTTTATACATAATAGTCTTATAGCAAGTCCTTCAAGTACTTCCCTTACTTCATATAGCTCGTGAGCATTTGTAATGGAAACGTGACTAACAGTTGAGCCTTTTTGTGGTTCATATGTTACAAGACCATCTTGTTCAAGTTGTCTTAAAGCCTCTCTAACAGGAGTTCTGCTGACATTAAGATTTTGGGCTAAGTTTGATTCTACCAATTTAACCCCTGGCTTTAATTCATTATTCAAAATATTAGATTTTATCTTCTCATAAACTATTACACTAGCGGGCAATTTAGATTTTGTTTCACACATTTTTTCACAGTCCTTTATTTCGAATATATAATTTATATGCATACCAAAACTAGTACAAATATATACTTATACTTTAATTTCATTATTTTAAGAACAATTTTTAATATTCCCTTATCCAAGAATAGATAAGGGAATAATTTAATTATCACTTCATAATTTTAATTAAACAGCTTCTTGATTTTTAGAAATTAATGGTTTAATAAGTGGCCATACTAATGTCACAATACTGATAACCATAATTATTGCTGTTATAGGTTTTGTAAATACAGGTAGTATATTGCCTTGCTCAATCATAATAGCTCTTCTTAAGTTAGACTCTATTATTCCACCTAATACAAGGCCTAAAATCAAGGCTGCATTGTTAAATCCAAATTTGGAAAAGAAGTATCCAAATATACCAGCAATAACCATTAACAATACGTCTCCTGTACTATTTAAAGTTGCATAGCTTCCTACTGTTGCTAACAACATAATAACAACACCTAAAATACTATATGGAATTGCTAATATTTTACTAAATACTCTAGCTACAACTAAAGCTACGAAAACCATAATAATATTAGTAACAGTCATGGATACAAATACAGCGCTTAAATACTCAGGTTGATTTTGTAACAGCAATGGTCCCATTTGTACACCCTTTAAAACCAATGCTGACATCATTATAGCTGCAGCATTACCACCTGGAATACCTAAGGAAAGCAGTGGTACCATTGAGCCACCTGTAGCCGCATTATTGGCAGTTTCAGGAGCAGCAATACCATTAGGATTTCCTTTACCATATGTTTCAGGGTCTTTGGCTAATTTAACCTCTGTTGTATAAGCAAGGAAGGAAGCTATAGTAGCTCCAGCTCCTGGTAAGATACCAACTGCAGTACCTAATATAGCTGATCTAAGGATTGTTGCCTTCATTGACCACATTTCTTTAAATGATACAAGTCTATCATCTTTCGTAGCTTTTGCTGCTTCCACAGATTCTAATTTACTTCTTTGTTTAGTTTCTTTTAATATTTGAGTTATTGCAAACAAACCAATCATTATTGGTATCATTTCAATTCCTGATAATAAAGTTGAACTTCCCCATGTAAACCTTGCATTTCCTTGTATAGGATCCATACCTATTGTTGCAAGCCACAAACCTAGTAATCCAGATATTAAGGTTTTGACTATATTTCCTTCATCTAAAGCAGATAATATAGAAAGTCCCATAAAGGATACTGCAAATAATTCTGAAGGTCCGAATTTTAATGCTAAAGTAGAAAGTTGAGGGCTGATTAAAAACATAGCTATTGCAGCAAATATACCACCTAATGCTGAACAGAACAGTTGAATACTCAAAGCTCTCATCGGCTGACCAGATGCTACCATTGGAAATCCATCAAATGTTGTTGCCGCAGCAG
>JAAYNS010000185.1 GCA_012520755.1 Tissierellia bacterium | reverse complement strand
GTTTACAGTGGAAATAATAAAAACTATAGATGAGTAGGATCGAAAGGTCCTACTTCTTTTATTTCACTGGGGTTTCCCAGTGAAATTTCTATGCAGCCATCATCCTATACTCCATTGGAGCATATCCATCACATTTTTTCTGTGGTCTCTCGTTATTATAGAATTCTATATATTTCTCTATATCCTTTTTCAATTCTTCAAATGTAGCGTATCCTTCTTTTTTAAATCTTAAATAATATCTTTCTGATTTTATCTTACCCCAAAATGATTCCATTGGCCCATTATCTATACATTTTCCTGGTCTAGACATACTTTGAGTCATACCCTGAAGTTCTAGCATTCTCTTAAATCCATAAGATGTATACTGATAGCCACGATCGCTATGTATTAATAGCTTTGCTTTAGGATTCTTTTTTATAGCTTCTTCTAGTGTATCAAATACTAGCTGATTATTGTTTGAATGACCGATTTTAAATGCTACAATGCTGTTATCATATAAATCCATAATTGCACTTAAATATGCTTTTTTATTAGCTCCATATTTAAATTCTGTTACATCAGTAACCCATTTTTTATTAGCCTTATTAGCAATAAAGTCTCTATTTAGTATGTTCTCCGCTACATAATCAGGAGTAGACTTTACATAATTATTCTTCTTTTTTCTTGTTACTGATCTTAATCCTAATATTTTCATTAATCTATATATTCTCTTATGGTTGTACTTTGTATCAAGCTTCCTATTTACAGCTAATGTCATCTGACGATATCCATAGATTCCATCAACATCTTCATAAACTTCTAATATTACATCTACTAATTTTGTATTTTTAATTTCATTTTCTGATTTGTTTCTATTTTTATATTGGTAATATGCTTGTCTTGTTATTCCAGCACATCTACATAACTCAGAGATAGAGTAGCCTTCGTTATGTAGTTCTGTTATGGCTGAGTGCATTTTAAAGGTAGGAACTCGGCCTAACCATATCTCTTCTCGAGTTCCTCTAATTTTTTTAGCAGAGCATTCTCCACTTCTAATTCCCTATTTTGTTTCCTAAGCTCTCTAATTTCAATCTCTAATTTATCTTCTTTTGATAAAGTTGTTTTTTCCTTTGGTTTACCCCTTCTATCAATTAAACCTTTTTCTCCAAATTTCTCAAATTTTTTTACCCATGAGTAAACCTGCTGGTAGCTAACATCATGAATATTTGCAGTATCTGTGTAATTGTAGTCATTTTCTATGCAATATTTTGCTATTTCAATTCTTTCTTTATGAGTTGTTATCCGACCTTTTTTCATGGATCTTGAACTTCCTTTCGAGTAAGATTTTAATTCCTTACTATCATTATACTTCAAAATCCAATCTCTTAAAGTTGCATGACTTCTTATTCCATATTTCATACAAATATTTTTTTGTGAATTCTCACCATTTAAATACTCTTCAACAGCAGCAATTTTAAGTTCTTTAGAATACTTAGTCCAAGAATTGCTTTCTTTTAAACCATCTATTCCAAGACTTTCATACTTTTTAGTCCATTCTAGAATTGTACTTCTGTCTATATTGAACTCATATGCTAATTTAGAGGGGGATTCACCATTTTTATATTTTTCGATTACTATTAATTTTATTTTCGAATTGTATTTACTTCTTTTAGACATACAAAACCCCCTTAAAGTTTTAATAGGTTTTTATTATTTCACCTGTAAACTTTAAGGGGGTATGGTCAAGAAATATACTTGTGGGATGTTTTTATTTAGGCACAAAACTAAACTTTAGTGACTAAATTTGTGGTTAAATGGAACAGAAAATTATTACTTAAATAAAGTGAATTTATGGTATAATAATAGTGAGTAAGAGTAAAAAATTGTTAGTAACTTATATATAATATCTATTAAATTCCTAGTTATCACATAATTTATTTAATTTATATAAGGAAGTGATATATAATGAATAGTAAGGAAAAATATGAATATTGGTTAGATATTGCTCAGTATGATTTGGAAACTGCAGTAGCTAATTATAAGTCAGGTAGATATCTATATGTAGCATTTATGTGTCAACAATCAATTGAAAAAGTAGTAAAAGGTCTTCATATACTATATACTAATGAAGAAGCTGATAGAACTCATAATATAGCAAGAATTTTCAATAAAACATTTGATATTATTGAAAATAGAAAAATGATAAAAGATGCTAATTTCGATAAAATAAGGAAAGAATATACAGATTTTTTTGCTGAACTATTATATTACTATATATCTGAAAGATATCCTACATACAAACAAAAATTATCTTCATTTATCTCTAAGGAAAAAGCAAAAGATATTTTGGATAAATCTAAGGAGGTGTTTACATGGCTAGAATCCCTGAGTCAATACAAAATATAATAGAGCATTATGTACAAAAGATTGGAAACCAAATTCCTATAGAAAAAGCAATATTATTTGGATCATATGCAAAAGAAAGATATGACGAAGATAGTGATATTGATATTGCTATATTTTCTAGGTACTTTGCAAATTTGGAAGGCCTAGAGGCATTTAAATTTCTATTCATGCAAACATTAGATTATAATATAGATTTACAACCTCTTGCATTTACAGTAGATGATTATGAAGAACCAGTTGGAATAGTAGAGGAAATAATAAGAACAGGTATTGAAATTCCATTACAGTGATATGGTGCTCAATCAAAAACAGTGCCCAGTGCCAGTCACTTAACTTAATAACTTATTAATATTCTGACAATGGCATACAATTAGAAACAAACCGTGCCAGGCACTTAACTTATTAACTTATTGAGAGTGTGGCATTGAAACAAGAAGAGAACCCCAGCGGAGTAAAATCCAAAGGGGTTCTTTTTTGGTGGCAAGGTTAGGAAGATACGGTGCCAGGCACTTAACTTATTAACT
>JAAYNS010000028.1 GCA_012520755.1 Tissierellia bacterium | reverse complement strand
TCTTATTAAATATATCTTTAAATGCGAATCTATTTGTCCCATCTTTTCCTGCTATGACTATATCTGAGTTTGCCACCATAAGAGGCAGCACTGCTTCACGATAAATAATTGTACCTGCTATATTTCCACCTAAGGTAATTTTATCTTGTATAGTATGATCTGCTATTCTCTGTACAGTTAGACTTAGTAAGGGAAATAGATTAAGCTCTGCAATTTTAGTTAGAGTTATAGCTGCCCCCATAATTAATTCATCATTATTTATTTCATATATATTTAAATCCGGAATCCCTTTAATATCAATGATAGCCTCACTATAGACATTGTGCATTCTTGCCATACTGATAAACTCTGTACCTCCACCATAATAAAGGGGTTTTTTACCCATGGTGTCTAGGTCATGATACAGCTTAATGGTATCAGCAATTGTCTTTGGTTTATAATATTCAAATTCAAAAGGTATCATATTTTCTTCCTTTTTTAGACTTCCATATTACTTCAGGAGTAATAGGTATTTTATAGAATTCTTCATTAGCGGCCAATGAAATAGCATTAGCAAAAGCAGAAGGTATGCCAATTATCCCGTGTTCTCCTATACCTCTTGCCCCGAAAGGTCCATCCTTTTGAGGTGTTTCAATAAAATCTACTATATATTCAGGTTGTTCTCCAAATCGCATAACCTTATAGGTCCTAAGGGAAGTGTTTTGCAACTGCCCCTTATTATCAAATAGGGACTCCTCTCTCGTTGCTAGCCCTAAGCCCATAGACATGCCACCCATGATTACTCCTCTAGCAGCCTTTGGATTTATTAGTTTACCTAGGTCTATCACCGTTACAGCTTTTAATAATCTGTAAGAATGTCTAAAGGGGTCATATTCTATTTCTACTGCCTGTGCACCTACAGTCCATGATACTCCTACTTTACCGGAACCGGTTTCTTTATCCATTACAGTTAAGTTTGTCATAAAATATGTTCCTCGACCTATTATTTGTTGTCCAAATGCAAAACCAAGTGGATCTTTATACCCGTAAACTATATCTTTAAATTCTAGGAAGATATGAGGGTTTTCACTTAAATATACCCTTTGATTTCCTACATCTAATTCTTTTGGGGAACATTTAAGTACTTTGGAGGCAATGAAACAAATTTGTTCTATCAAATCTTCAGCTGCTGCTATGGTTGCATTTCCTGCCATAAAAGTAGACATACTTGCTACAGTTTTCCAATGTATTGGAGATGTTTCGGTATCCACTTCCAATTTTACATGTATCTTATTTACATCCATTTTCATTTTTTCTGCAAGAATCTGTGCCAGTGCAGTTTTTGTACCAGGTCCAATTTCAACTACTGCACTGTTTAGATTGATTTCTCCATCACTAGTGAAGGTAAGTATAACGGCTGATGAAGCATCTATTGGTGAAGTGGATGTTTTCCAAAAACAACTTACCCCTTTTGCTTTTATATTTCCATTGTCCATTATGGTTTTTCTTCCTTCATCCCAATAGATTAAATCCTTTAATCTGTTTATACATTTTGGAAGATTTCCTGTATTACTAAGATTTGTTGTCGCCTGAGTAGGTGATAGATCATTAGATGATATTGCATTTTTCAACCTAAGTTCTAAAGGGTCCATCTCTAATTTCTTAGCTAGTTCATCTAATATTCTCTCTATACAAAATGTAAATGCAACATGGCCAAATCCACGATATGCTGTTGTATAGGGATGATTTGTATAGACTGCTAAGGAATCGCAATGAATATTTTCAATATTATATGGGCCACTACATTCAGCAGCTATGGCTCTTGCCATTCTAGGGCCAGTATCACTATAAGCTCCACAATTAACAAAATATCTTGATTTCAAAGCCTTTATGATTCCTTCCTTTGTTGCTCCTATCTTTAAAGTGGCTTCAACTTCAATTTTAGATGGGGCAGACATTATAT
>JAAYNS010000184.1 GCA_012520755.1 Tissierellia bacterium | reverse complement strand
TTTAACTTAAAAAAACAGAACAAAAGACCTTTACTAGTGGCTTGTGATGTATATAGGCCTGCAGCTATTAAACAACTTGAGGTTGTTGGAGAGAGAGTTGGAGTTCCTGTTTTTTCTATGGGCGATAAAGTAAATCCTGTAAATATTGCTAAAGCTTCTTTGGAACATGGTAAGAAACATGGAAATGATGTAATAATAATTGATACTGCTGGTAGACTTCATGTTGATGAAGAACTTATGGACGAAATTAAGAACATAAGTCATGCAACAAATCCTAATGAAATCCTACTTGTATTAGATGCAATGACAGGCCAAGATGCAGTAAATGTAGCCCAATCATTTGATGATACACTAGGGGTTACTGGTGTAATACTAACAAAATTAGATGGTGACACTAGAGGTGGGGCAGCATTGTCAATTAGAGCTGTTACAAGTAAGCCAATAAAGTTTGTTGGTATGGGTGAAAAATTAGACCAGTTGGAACCTTTCCATCCTGATAGAATGGCATCAAGAATACTAGGTATGGGAGATGTTTTAAGTTTAATTGAAAAAGCTCAAGCTAGTATTGATGAAAAGAAAGCATTAGAACTAGAAAGAAAATTTCGAACATCCCAGTTTACATTCGATGACTTCTTAGATCAATTGGAGCAGATGAAAAATATTGGCTCATTAGACCAGATATTAGGAATGATACCAGGAATTAATTCAAAAGCTTTAAAGGGTTTAGATGTTAATGATAAGGATATTGCTAGAATTGAAGCTATAATAAAATCAATGACTAAAAGTGAAAGAGATAATCCCGAAATAATAGATAGTAGCAGGAGAAAAAGAATTGCTTTAGGCAGTGGCACCAACGTTCAAGACGTCAATAAACTTTTGAAACAGTTTAAAGAAACTAGAAAAATGATGAAGAAATTTACTAGCATGGAGAAAACAATGAAGAAAAAAGGTAAACTTGGGTTTCCCTTTTTCTAAATAAATATTATATTTTAGGAGGTGAAGTAAATGGCTGTTAAAATTAGATTAAAAAGAATGGGTGCTAAGAAAAATCCTTTTTATAGAATAGTTGTATCTGATTCTCGATCACCAAGAGATGGAAGGTTTATTGAAGAAATTGGATATTACAATCCATTAACAGAACCTAAAACTGTTAAGTTTGATAATGAAAAAGCTCTTAAATGGATAAAAAATGGGGCAAGGCCTACAGATACTGTAGAAAGACTTTTTAAAACAAGTGGACTATACAATACTTCTGAAGAAGCAGATGTAAAAGAAGAAACTGTTGAAGAAGAGAATATTACCGATAGTATTGAGGAATAATTCATGGAGGTAAGTACGATGGGAGAATTAGTAGAGTATATCGCAAAAGCTCTTGTTGATAATCCTGATGAAGTAAGCGTCAATGAAATCGAAGGATCCCAATCTGTTATAATTGAACTTAAAGTAGCTCAAGAAGACATGGGAAAAGTAATTGGAAAACAAGGCAGAATTGCCAAGGCTATCAGAACTGTAGTTAAGGCAGCAGCAATTAAAGACAATAAAAGGGTAGTTGTTGAGATAATACAATAATTATCTAATAATGGTGATAAAATGAATTACACAATAGTAGGTAAAATAATAAATACCCATGGTATTAAAGGAGAAGTTAAAATTTATCCATTGACAGACAATAATAACAGGTTTGATTTCCTGAAGCAAGTCTACATTGGAGAAAATAAAATATTAGCAAATATTGAAAATGTTAAACATCATAAAGGTATTGTTGTACTTAAATTCAAAGAGTTCAACAATATTAATGAAATCCTTAAGTATAAAGATTCTTATATCTTTGTAGATGATGAAAATAGAATTATTTTACCTGAAAACCATTATTTTATTCATGATTTGATTGGATGCAGTGTAGTCGATACTAAAGGTAATTCAATAGGAATTCTAAAAGATATATTACAAGGATATGCTAATGATGTCTATTTAATAAATAATAATGATAAATCTAATGAGTATCTTATACCAGCTGTTAAAGAATTCATAAAAGAAATTAATGTTGATGATAAGTTGATTGTTATTGACCCTATTGAAGGAATGATAGAATGATAATTGATATATTAACATTGTTCCCAGAGTTTTTTGATAATCTATATAATTATAGTATTATTGGAAGGGCAATTGACAATAATACGGTAAATATTAAATCTACTAATATTAGAGATTTTTCTAAAGATAAACATAAAAAAGTTGATGATTATCCATTTGGGGGCGGACCTGGTATGGTAATGATGCCTGGCCCAATATATGATGCAATCAATCATGTTAAGACAAAGGATTCAAAGATAATTTATCTATCTCCCCAGGGAAAACCACTAAACCAAAATATTGCAAATTCTTTAGCAAAAGAAAAACATTTAGTTCTTTTATGTGGTCATTATGAAGGCATAGATAATAGAATTATAGAAAATTATATTGATATGGAAATATCAATTGGTGACTATGTTCTGACAGGTGGAGAAATACCTGCTTTGGTATTAATAGACTGTATAACAAGATTGCTACCTAATGTTTTAAGTAGTGAGGAATCTTTTATGGATGAATCTCACTATGGAGGACTATTAGAATATCCACAATATACTAGACCAAGAGAGTTTAATGGTCATTCTGTGCCAGATGTTTTATTAAGTGGAAATCATAAAGAAATAGCTAATTGGAGAGAAAAAGAATCAATTAGAGTTACTTTTGAAAAAAGACCAGATTTAATTAATCATAAGAAATAAATAATTATTGTCTTTGAATAATAATTATGCTATAATACCAAAGTGTTTAATTAGGGCGGTCCTCTACAATATATGTAAGAACGTCTATATGAAGGGAGGAGCAATAATGGATATAATTAAGATGATTGAAGCCGAACAATTAAAAGATGATATTCCAAACTTTAATGTAGGTGATACTGTTCAAGTCCATTACAAAGTAATTGAAGGAACTCGTGAAAGAATCCAAGTTTATGAAGGAACTGTTCTAAAAATTCAAGGTGAAGGTGCTAGAAGAACATTTACCGTAAGAAGATTATCTTATGGTGTAGGAGTAGAAAGAACTTTCCCTGTTCATTCTCCAAGAATAGAAAAACTTGTAGTAACTAGAAAAGGTAAGGTTAGAAGAGCTAGACTATACTACTTAAGAGATAGACAAGGTAAAGCTGCAAAAGTTAAAGAAAAGAAATCTTATTAATGGGACTAGTAAGTCCTATTGAGACCATCGAAAACTATTAGTTCTATTATGTCATTCTGAAAGGTAGCAAAGGATTTTTGTGTTTAATCCGTCACTACAACATGAAATGATAAATTATAACTAGTTCGATGATCTCAATGGGACGAGTAAGTCCCATTTTTAATGTAATTACTTATAGATGGATATAATTAATCAAGGTGTGATAAAAGTGAGTACAAAAATGAATATAAATTGGTATCCTGGTCATATGAAAAAAACAAAAGAGTCTATAGAAAAAAACCTTTCATTAGTTGATGTTGTTTTTGAACTATTAGATGCTAGAATACCATATAGTAGCCAAAATCCAATAATAGATAGTATCGTTCAAGATAAGCCAAGAGTAGTAATATTGAACAAATCAGACTTAGCTGACAATAATGCTAATAATTTATGGCAAAATCATTTCACAAATCGTGGGATACCTTCAATATTATTTGACTCTCTAAGTGGCAAAGGAGTGGACAGAATTTTAAAAATTGCCTCCGATGTTACTAAGAAAAAAAGAGAGTCTTATAAAGACAGAGGAGTAATAAATAGACCTGTAAGAGCTATAATAATTGGTATACCAAATGTAGGTAAATCTACATTAATCAATACTCTTTCTGGTAGGAAGGGAACAAGAACTGGAAATAAACCTGGTATTACTAAGGCCACTCAATGGATAAAGATAAAAGGTTCATTAGAATTGTTAGATACACCTGGTATTCTATGGCCAAAATTTGAGGAAGAAATTGTAGGTTTAAATCTTGCATTCACAGGTGCAATAAAAGATGAAATTTTAGATACTGAAACACTTGCACTTAAATTAATTGATGTTCTTATAGATATTGCTCCAGAATTGTTAAAAGATAGATATAGTATTGAATTACAAGATCTCTCACCCTTAGAGGTCATGGAGTCGATAGGAAACAGGAGAGGTTGCATTATTAAAGGTGGAGAAATTGATTATACAAAGACCAGTAATATAATACTAGATGAGTTTAGAAAAGGCATAATAGGTAATATTACACTCGAATTGCCAAAATAGAAGGTGATAAGATGATGAAAATAGAAAATGAAATTCACGCTAAAGCTTATGAGTACATTGCATGTATCGACGAGGTTGGTAGAGGGTGTCTATTGGGAGATGTAGTTGCTTGTGCTATTATTATGCCCAAAGGAGTGGCTATCGAGGGCGTTAAAGATTCAAAAAAGCTTACTCCTTTAAAAAGAGAAAAATTGTATAATATAATATTAGATAATTGTATTGCCTATGGAATTGGAAGAGTAAATTCAAGTACAATTGATGAAATAAATATTAAAGAAAGTACGAAGTTGGCCATGAAATATGCAATTGAGAATCTAGTGGACAAGACTGGCAATAAGGTAACACCTGATTATCTATTGGTAGATGCTGAAAATGTATATATGGATATTCCTCAAGAAGCCATAATTAAAGGTGATGAAAAGTGCCATGGTATTGCATGCGCATCAATTATTGCGAAAGTATATAGAGATAGACTATGTTTAGAGTGGGCAAATATATATCCAAACTATGGAATTGAAAATCATAAAGGCTATGGTACAAAGAAACACATTGATGCTTTAAAACTATATGGTCCGACTACAATTCATAGGCATAGCTTTCTAAAAAAAATACTGGATGGAACTAACTATGACAAGTAATATTAATAAAGGAAAAATTGGTGAAGAGATATCAAAAAAATATTTAATAAATAATAACTATGGAATATTAGATACAAATTATAAGAATAAAATTGGTGAAATAGATATTATTGCAAGGCATAATGATATATTAGTGTTTGTTGAAGTTAAAACTAGAACTAGTTTTAAATATGGTTACGCTTTTGAAGCAGTAGACATTCGAAAGCAAAACAAGATTATAAACACATCTCTAGCATATATAAAGTATAAAAATTTAAGAGATGTTCAATTAAGATATGATATAATTGAAGTTTATTTAACAAAAGATATTAAAATTAACCATATAGAAAACGCTTTTTGTCTATAATTGAATAATATTAGGGTATTCTAGCTATTACCTAGGCAATAAAATTCTAAGGGGGATTATATGTATTCTAAAGTTAAGACTTGTGTATTGCATGGTTTGAATGGTCATATTATAGAAGTTGAAACAGATCTTTCAAGGGGTATTCCTGTATTTAATATTGTTGGTCTACCAGATACAGCAATAAAAGAATCTAAGGAGAGGGTTAGGACATCAATTAAAAATAGTGGATATGAGTTCCCTCTAAGTAGAATAACAATAAATTTAGCTCCAGCAAATTTAAAGAAAGACGGGTCCCAGATGGATTTATCTATTGCCATTGGAATACTTATAGCTAATTCTACAATCAAGGATTATAGCACTTCAGATACCGTATTTATAGGGGAGTTATCATTAGATGGTAAAATAAATCCTATTGATGGTGCTTTGCCTATGATAATTTCAATGAGAGAACAAAAAATTAAGAAGTGTATAATTCCTTATGACAACAGACAAGAATGTGGCATAATTGAAGATATGGAAATTATCCCAGCTAATAACTTAAAAGAAGTAGTAGATTATCTTAATAATGAATTAACAATAAATACATATAAATCTGATACTTTATACTATAATGAGGAAAAATTTGATTTTGACATAGACTTTTCAGATATTAAAGGTCAAGAAGGACTTAAGAGAGCACTAGAAGTAGCAGCTGCAGGAAATCATAACATATTAATCATCGGGCCACCTGGCTCTGGTAAAACAATGGCAGCAAAAAGACTGCCGACTATACTCCCTAGATTATCTTTTGAAGAAGCTATAGAAGCAACAAAAATTTATAGTGTATCAGGCTTATTAAACTCAAATGGTCTTATGATAGAAAGACCATTTAGATCTCCCCATCATACTACGTCAAATATTGCTATGATTGGTGGAGGGAGAATCCCAAAACCAGGAGAAGTTTCTTTGGCTCATAATGGCATACTATTTCTTGATGAGCTAGCAGAGTTTTCAAAAAATGTTTTAGAGGTGCTAAGGCAGCCCCTAGAGGATGGAGTAGTTAATATTTCAAGGGTAAATGGGACCTTAAGCTATCCAGCTGACTTTATGTTCATTGCGAGTATGAATCCATGTCCGTGTGGTTTTTTTGGTGATCCATTCCACGAATGCACTTGTAGCCAAAACAGTATAGATAGATATTTAGGCAAAATCAGCCATCCTCTTCTCGATAGAATAGATTTACATATTGAAGTTTTGCCAGTAGAATATAAGGATATAAATGATGATTACAAAACCGAATCATCTAAAGATATCAGAAAAAGAGTTGAAAAAGCAAGAGAAATTCAACTCAACAGATTTAAGAAAGATAGAATATTTAATAACTCGCAAATACCTAATAGAAATATCAAGAAGTATTGTAGATTATCACCAAGTTCAGAAATAATATTAGAAAGTGCTTTTAAGAAATATAGGTTCAGTGCTAGAACACATAATAAAATTCTAAAAGTATCTAGAACTATTGCAGATTTAGATAATAAAGATAATATAGAAGATGAACATATTCTGGAAGCAATACGCTATAGAACTTTAGATAATAAATATTGGGGGTAATTTAATGATATCTGAAAGAAATATTCTAATTTGGTTAAATAATTTGGGAATTAGTAATAATATCATTATTAAATTATATGAATATTTTGATGATTTGTGTGAATTATGGTACATAAATGAAATTACATTACTAAGATGCGGATTCTTGAAAAAAGAAACTGTTAATAAAATAATAAGACATAGAAGTATAGAATTTATAGAAATGATATTTTCAAATATCGATAAATATAATATAAATGTAATTACGATACTTGATGATGAATATCCTCATAGCTTAATAAATGTATTTGATAAACCAGTTGTAATTTATGTAAAGGGTGATTACACTCTTGAAAGTGACATAGCTATTGGTGTAGTAGGTTCTAGAAAAGCAACTCCTTATGGAAAATGGGCATGTGAAAGATTTACTAAGGATTTGGTTAACTTAGGTGTGACCATTGTAAGTGGACTAGCAACTGGAATAGATTCTATTGCTCATAGGACTACTGTAGAATTGGGGGGTAAAACTATAGGGGTACTTGGTAATGGACTTGACAAGATCTATCCTAAGTCAAATGTGAAATTATATAATGAAGTATCAAGAAATGGTTTAATATTAACAGAATTTCCACTTGGCACAGAACCATTTAATTATAATTTCCCTCAAAGAAATAGAATAATAGCTGGACTATCATGTGGTGTTGTGGTGATAGAAGCAAAAGAAAAATCTGGTTCCCTAATAACAGCTCATCATGCTCTTGAACAAGGGAAGGAAATTTTTGCCTTACCTGGTAATATTAATAGTATTTATAGTAGTGGAACTAATAAACTCATAAAAGATGGAGCTAAACCTTTATTAAGTATTGACGATATTTTAGAAGAAATTTACGAATTGCAATTGAAGATGAAAGAAAATAAAAAAAATGATATAGATTTATCTAATCTTAGCGAAGATGAAAGAAAAATAATTAATTTAATACTTGAAGGTCCTATACATGCTGATTTAATTTCTCTAAAATCGGGTATGGATATTTCTAGTGTGATTAGCATACTAACTATATTAGAATTAAAAGGACTAGTTAAGGAACTTTCTGCAAGAACTTTTACAACTTGCTAGGAAGTATGGAGGTGTAATTTTGGCAAAGAATTTGGTAATAGTAGAGTCTCCTGCTAAATCAAAAACAATTGGAAAAATTTTAGGCAGAAATTATAAAGTAGTAGCATCAGTTGGTCATGTTAGGGATTTACCTAAAAGCACGTTAGGAATAGACATTGATAATAATTTTGAACCTAAGTATATAACTATCCGTGGAAAAGGACCAGTAATTAAAGAATTAAAAAAAGAGGCAAAAAAATCAGAAAATATCTATTTGGCAACTGACCCTGATAGAGAAGGAGAAGCAATCTCATGGCATCTAGCCCATATCCTGGGTCTTGATACTAATGATAAAATTAGAGTTGAATTCAACGAGATAACCAAGGATGCTATTAAAAATTCCATCAAAAACCCACGGAGTCTAGATATAGATTTAGTTGATGCTCAACAAGCTAGAAGAGCATTAGATAGATTAGTAGGTTATAAAATAAGCCCCTTATTATGGAAAAAAGTAAGAAAGGGTTTAAGTGCAGGAAGGGTCCAATCAGTTACAGTCAAGCTCATATGTGATAGGGAAGAAGAAATTGATAGTTTTATTGCTAAAGAATATTGGACTATTAAAGCAAATCTATCAAAAGGAAAGGAAGACTTTGAAGCTAATTTTATTGGAAAAATAGTAAATAGTATTGAAGAAAAAAAAGAATTAAATAACGAAGAGGAAGTTAACAGTATTTTAAAATCTTTAGATGAAAATGATTTTAAAGTGTTTAATATAAAACGTGGAAAAAGAAAAAGAAACCCGTACCCTCCTTATACAACTAGTACATTGCAACAAGACGCATCAAAAAAGTTAAACTTTTCAACTAAGAAGACCATGAGTTTAGCACAGCAATTATACGAGGGTATAGATTTAAAAAAAGGTGAAGTCACTGGACTCATAACTTATATGAGAACAGATTCTACAAGAATTTCTAACGAGATAATTAATCCTGTAAAAGAATTTATCATAAATAACTATGGAAAAGAGTATTCAAATGGTGGGAAAAGCTATGGTAATAAATCAAAAAAGGAATCACAAGACGCTCATGAAGCTATTCGACCAACAAATATTGCTCTTACACCTGATAGTATAAAAGAATACTTATCAAGAGATCAGTTTAAACTATATAAGTTAATATGGGATAGATTTATAGGCTCTCAAATGAAAGAAGCTCAATATGATACTATAAGCGCAAATATTGTGAGTAATGATTATTTATTTAGAGCTACTGGCTCTAAACTCGTTTTTCCAGGCTTCCTAAAAGTTTATATAACTTCTGATGAAGAAGTAAAAGACATGAGTATTCCAAATTTAGAAGAAGGGGATGTCCTTAAAGTAAAGGAAATCATACCAAAACAAAACTTTACTCAGCCACCGGCAAGATATACGGAGGCATCATTAATAAAAACATTAGAAGAACTAGGTATAGGTAGACCTAGTACCTACGCACCAACAATAACAACTATTCTTGCTAGAAACTATGTTAGCCTTGAAAACAAATATTTCTATCCAACTGATTTAGGATCAATAGTAAATGATATTTTAATAGAGTATTTTAGTGATATTATAAATGAAGAGTTTACTGCAAATCTAGAAAACGAGTTAGATAATATTGCATTGGGAAATGTTTCTTGGAAAGACATAGTCAAACAATTCTATGCAGAGTTTCATAAATTCTTGGTTAAAGCAGAAAAAGAAGTTGAAGAAATAGAAATAAAGGATGAAGAAACAGATATAGTATGTGAAAAATGTGGTAGGAATATGGTTATAAAGAATGGCCGTTATGGTAAATTTTTAGCTTGTCCAGGATATCCTGAATGTAAAAACACTAAAGCAATTCTAGATAAAATAAATGTAAAATGTCCTAAATGCGATGGAGAAATAGTTAGGAAAAGATCAAAAAAAGGAAGAACCTTTTATGGTTGTAGCAATTATCCTGAGTGTGACTTCGTGTCTTGGGATGAACCTATAGAAGAAAAGTGTCCTAATTGTAAGGAAAACATGATTATTAAAAGAACTAAAACTAAAACTATAATAAGATGTACCAATAAAGAATGTGGTTATTCTAGAACAAAAGAATAAATATTATAAATTTTCTGTACATTTTGTAAAATTTATAGTATCCTATTAATGTAACAAATATTAGTAATAAGATTTCAATGAGGCGAGAAATAAATGTACCACTTATTTATTACTAAACAGGTACTTCCCACTTATTGAAGTGGAGATATCTTTTCGCCTCCTTGCAATTATTTATAAAATAGATTTCAATA
>JAAYNS010000183.1 GCA_012520755.1 Tissierellia bacterium | reverse complement strand
TTTGAAGAAGCTCAAAGAGCTATAACTAAAAGTCAAGCTGTAGTACTCTATAAAGGAGATTTAGTAATTGGTGGTGGAATAATCAGAGAAGCATTTGATTAAACTAATATTAAACAAAATCAAATAAAATTAAAAAAAATGAAAAAATGTTTGACAAATTCCACCTAGGTGCTATAATATTATAGTGTACATTTTAGTAGTTGACAATCATGCGGGATTGGCGGAATTGGCAGACGCGCTAGACTTAGGATCTAGTGTCATTGACGTGGGGGTTCAAGTCCTCTATCCCGCACCAAACCAGATGAAACCAGTGGTTTTCCCATTGGTTTTTTTCATATTTTTAATATGTTTATTGATACCGTTTGTTAAGTTTAAATAATATGGTATAATAATACAAGATAAAAAACGAAAAATTTAATATTTATAGGGGGTCCATTATAAATGGCAGTATTTGAAAAAAAAGAAAAAAACACAGTTTATTTTAATATTGAACTAGATGCTCAAGAGTTTGAAAAGGCAGTATATCAAGCATATCTTAAAAACAGACCTAAATTTAATATTCCTGGATTTAGAAAAGGAAAGGTTCCTAAAAAAATAATAGATATAAATTATGGTGAAGATTTCTTCTATGATGATGCTATAAATGCTTTATTGCCAAAAGCTTATGAAGAAGCAATAAAAGAATTGGAATTAGAAGTAGTAGATAATCCACACATAGATGTAGAAGAAATTGAAAAAGGCAAAAATGTTGTATTAAAAATACATGTAGATGTTAAACCAGAAGTTAAATTAGGCAATTATGAAAGTTTAGAAATAGAAAAAGTAGAATATAATGTAACAGATGAAATGGTAGAGTCTGAGTTAAAGACTGAACAAGAAAAAAATGGAAGAATAGTTGACGCTGGAGACCGAGAGGCAAAAGAAGGAGATATTCTAACCATTGATTATACTGGATTTGTTGATGGTGAACAATTTGAAGGCGGCACAGCTGAGAATCAAGAACTAGAAATTGGTTCAAATACCTTTATACCTGGCTTTGAAGAACAGCTTATAGGTAAAAAGAAGGGAGAAGAAGTTGAAGTAAATGTAACTTTCCCTGAAGAATATTTTTCAGAAGACCTTGAAGGAAAGGAAGCCACTTTTAAAGTTGTAATTCATGAAATAAAAGAAAAAGAACTACCAGACTTAGATGATGAATTTGCTAAGGATGTTAGTGAATTTGATACATTGGAAGAATATAAAAATGATATAAAATCAAAACTAGAAGAGACATATAAAAAGCAAGAAAAGGTAGAACTTGAAAATAAAATAGTAGAAAAGGTATCTGAGTTAGCAGAAATAGATATTCCTGAAGGAATGATAAATACTCAAATACAAAATGAAATCTCAGAATTTGAATATAGAATTAAAATGCAAGGGTTAGAATTAGAACAATATCTTCAATATACCGGAAGTGATTTAGAAGGCCTTAAAGAGCAAATTAGGCCAGTAGCAGAAAAAAGAGTTAAAGCTGATTTAGTTTTAGAGGCTATAGGAATTGCTGAAAATATTGAAGTAACTGATGAGGATATTGATGCTGAGTTGCTAAAACTTGCTGAGCAATACAATCAAGAAGACAAAGAGAAGTTTGTAGATGATATGAAGAAGGGTGATTTGGACTTCTTGAAATCGGGTATAAAAAATACTAAGGTAATTGACTTTCTTAAAACGAGGGTAGAGTATATTAATAATTAATCGGAGGTAATATAATGGCATTAGTACCAATGGTAGTCGAGCAAACAAATCGTGGCGAGAGATCCTACGATATCTATTCTAGGCTTTTAAAGGAAAGAATAATATTCTTAGGGGGAGAGATAAATAACACAACTGCTGATTTAGTTGTAGCACAGTTATTGTTCCTTGAAGCAGAAGACCCAGACAAGGATATTATTATATATATTAATAGTCCGGGAGGTTCAGTTAGTGCGGGATTTGCTATTTATGATACTATGCAATATATAAAACCAGATGTATCAACTATTTGTATAGGAATGGCTGCAAGTATGGGAGCATTTCTATTAGCTGCTGGAGCAAAGGGTAAAAGACTAGCTCTTCCGAACTCTGATGTAATGATCCATCAACCACTTGGTGGTAGTCAAGGTCAAGCTGAAGATATTAGGATTCAAGCAGAAAAGATTATTCAAATTAGAGAAAGAATAAATAATATCTTAGCAGAAAGAACTGGTCAACCAATTGAAAAGATAAATAAAGATACTGATAGGGATTACTATATGACAGCACAAGAAGCAGTTGAATATGGTATAATAGATGAAGTAGTTACAAATAGAAATTAATAGCGAGGTGAAGTCCATGGCAAAAACTGATGAAAAGCAGTTACATTGTTCTTTTTGTGGTAAGCCACAAGACCAAGTAAGAAGACTTATTGCTGGACCTAATGTATATATTTGTAATGAGTGTATAGAATTGTGCCAAGAGATAATCGAGGAAGAATTCATAGATAGCTATGATTATGATTTAGAAGAGGTTCCTAAGCCTTTTACTATCAAAGATACTCTAGATGAGTATGTAATCAAACAAGAAAGAGCAAAGAAATCTCTTGCTGTAGCAGTTTACAACCATTATAAAAGAATAAATAAAAAGCAAACTAAAAACAATGATATAGAATTACAAAAAAGTAATATAGTTATGATTGGACCAACTGGGTCTGGAAAGACCTTGTTAGCTCAAACATTAGCAAAGATTTTAAATGTTCCATTTGCAATAGCAGATGCTACTTCTTTAACTGAGGCAGGTTATGTAGGTGAGGACGTTGAAAATATAATTCTAAAATTAATCCAGGCTGCAGATTATGATATTGAAAGAGCCGAAAAGGGCATAGTATATATCGATGAAATAGACAAGATAGCTAGAAAGACTGAAAATCCTTCAATTACAAGAGATGTTAGCGGCGAAGGAGTTCAACAAGCCTTATTAAAAATATTAGAAGGAACAGTTGCAAATGTTCCTCCTCAAGGTGGAAGAAAGCATCCACATCAGGAGTTCATCCAAATTGATACTACTAATATATTGTTCATTGTTGGTGGGGCTTTTGATGGTCTTGATAAGATAATTCAATCTAGAATTGGAAAGAAATCCATAGGATTTGGAGCTGATATAAAATCAAGCTCAAGTGAGGCAATGGGTGAATTGTTAAAGGAACTTCAACCAGAAGATTTACTAAAATATGGCCTTATTCCAGAATTTGTTGGAAGATTGCCAGTTCTAGTAACATTAGAAGAATTAGATTCTAATGCTTTGGTTAGAATATTAACAGAACCAAAAAATGCTTTAGTAAAGCAATATAAAGAACTATTCCTTATGGATGATGTTGAACTAGAGTTTGAAGAGGGGTCCTTAGAGTTGATTGCCAAAAAAGCAATTGAAAGAAAGACTGGTGCAAGAGGTCTAAGGAGTATTATAGAAGAGTCAATGCTTGATATTATGTATGAAATTCCAAGTAGAGATGACATAGAAAAATGTATAATCACAAAAGAGACAATAGAGAAGAAGGGAGAGCCAACTTTAGTGCTTTCCGACAGAAAGAAAAGCAGAACAAAAAAATCTAGCAGTGGCGAAACTGCATCATAAGGGCTCACGCAAGTGAGCTTGTTTTTTGCAAACATTGGAGGTGTAAAATGGAAACACTATATAAAATTGAAAATAGAGTCATACCACTTATTCCTCTTAGAGGCATATCAGTATTCCCTAATATGGTTATACACTTTGATGTAGGGAGGGGCAAATCAATAGAAGCTTTGGAAAAAGCTATGATAGATGATTCCCTAATACTATTATGCACACAAAAAGATCCAAAAATTGATGAACCAAATACTGATGATTTCTATCATGTTGGAACTGTCGCAAGAATAAAGCAAATGCTCAAACTTCCAGGTGGAAGCATTAGAGTACTTGTTGAGGGAATAAGTAGGGGTAAAGTTATTAGTATTATTCAAGAAGAACCATATTTTGAAGCTGAAATAGAGGACATGGTATATGATCCTGAGGATTTAGAAGTTGATAAGGAATTAGAGGCTGCAATGAGACTTATTATTGATGACTTAGAGGAATACATCTCCTTGAGTTCCAAAGTGTCTGCAGAAGTCCTTATATCCATATCAGAAATTGATGATCCAGGTAGATTGGCAGATGTAGTGTCTTCTTATATAGTATTAAAGCAAGAAGATTATCAGATGGTATTAGAGACCTTTGATTTCTATGATAGACTTGAAATTCTTCATGGTATATTACAAGAAGAAATTGAACTTTTAAAAATTGAAGACAAGATTAATCAGAGAGTAAAAAAACAGATAAGCAAGGTGCAAAAAGAGTATTATCTTAGAGAACAACTCAGGGCAATTCAAAAAGAATTAGGCGGTAATGATGATTTGACTGAGGATATTGATGAATACAGAGAAAAAATCAAGAAGTTAAAAATGCCAAAAGAAGTTAAAGAAAAGGCTTTAAAAGAAGTTGATAGATTAGCTAAGACATCTCCTCATTCAGCAGAAGTTGGAGTCATAAGAACCTATTTGGACTGGATAATAGAATTGCCATGGAACAAGGAAACAAAAGAGAAGGTTGACATAAAAGTAGCTAGACAGGTCTTAGATGAAGACCACTATGGTCTAGAAGATGTCAAGGAAAGGATCCTAGAATTCATTGCAATAAGAAAGCTTACTAATAGTATGAAGGGGCCTATTCTATGCCTTGTAGGACCTCCAGGAGTGGGTAAAACTTCCATAGCAAAGTCTATTTCTAGAGCCCTTAATAGAAAGTATGTCAGGATGTCACTAGGTGGAGTAAGGGATGAGGCTGAAATTAGAGGACATAGAAGGACCTATGTTGGAAGTATGCCTGGAAGAATTATAAGCTCATTAAAAAAGGCTGGCAGTAAAAATCCACTATTCTTACTTGATGAAATAGATAAGGTAAGTAGCGATTTTAGAGGAGATCCTGCAAGTGCCTTACTAGAAGTACTGGACCCTGAGCAAAACTCAACATTTACAGATCATTTTTTAGATGTACCTTTTGATCTTTCAAAAATATTCTTTATCACTACAGCTAATACTACTTCTTCTATACCAGCACCACTTTTAGATAGGATGGAAGTAATTAGAATTAGTGGATATACAGATGAAGAAAAGCTTCAAATTGCCTTAAGATATCTATTACCAAAGCAAATGGCTGAACATGGATTGACCAAGGAAGAGCTAGTAGTTTCTGAAACGGCTATAAAGGGATTGATAAACTACTATACTAGAGAAGCTGGTGTTAGAAACTTAGAGAGAAACATTGCTAATCTTTGCAGAAAGGCTGCAAAAAGGATAGTTGAAGAAGATATAAAATCTGTTAGAATTAACATTGGGAATTTAGAAAGATACCTGGGAGCAAAAAAATACAGATTTGATGAGGTAGAAACTAAAAATCAAATAGGTGTAGCTAATGGTTTAGCTTGGACGGCAGTTGGAGGAGAAACCCTTTCAGTGGAGGTCACAACTATGAAGGGAACTGGCAAACTTCAACTTACAGGGAAACTAGGAGATGTGATGAAAGAATCTGCTATGACAGGTGTTTCGTATATAAGGGCAAATTCATCCTTATTAAACATTGAGGAAGACTTTTATAAAGAGATGGACATTCATATTCATGTACCAGAGGGAGCAATACCAAAAGATGGACCATCAGCAGGAATTACTATAACCACTTCAGTTATATCTGCCTTATCTAACACTCCAGTATATAGAGATTTAGCTATGACGGGAGAAATAACCCTAAGGGGCAGGGTATTGCCTGTAGGAGGCATAAAAGAAAAAGTTTTGGCAGCCCATAGAATGGGAGTAAAGAAGGTACTATTGCCATTTGAAAATAAAAAGGACTTAGATGAAATCCCTGACAAGGTAAAGAAAAAGATGGACTTTGTTCTTGTTAAGAGGATGGATGAGGTGCTTGAGCATGCTCTAGTAAGGGAGGATGATACTGATGAAGATAATTAAATCAGATCTTCATCAGATAGCTGTATTAGCAGAACAATACCCAAATGATGACCTACCAGAAATAGCATTTGCTGGTAGGTCGAATGTAGGTAAATCTTCATTCATAAATTCTATGATAAATAGAAAAAATCTAGCAAGAACAAGTGGCAAACCTGGAAAAACTAGAACCATAAATTTTTATATAATAAACGATTCCTTTAGATTTGTGGACTTACCAGGCTACGGCTATGCTGTTGCATCAGCAAAAGAGAAAGAAAAATGGGCGAAGATTATTAATACTTATTTAGAAACAAGAAAGAACTTGGCTGAAATAGTATTAATTGTAGATATCAGACATGAACCTACTAGTCAAGACAAGATGATGTATGAATGGATAATAGCAATGGGCTATAAGGGAATTGTTATAGCCACAAAGGCTGATAAAATATCAAAGGGAAACTGGCAGAAGAACACTAAGATAATAAGACAAAAATTAGGAATCAAGGATGCAGATTTAGTTATACCATATTCTTCTGAAAATAAGCTGAATGCAGAAAAAATATGGAGTATATTTAAGCCTATCTTAGAAAAAACAAAAGACCAGTAGTCAACTGGTCTTTATGTATTTATTCTTTTTCGAATAGGTCTTTAGTAGCCCCACAAATTGGGCATACCCAATCTTCAGGAATGTCTTCAAAAGCTGTACCTGGTTCTACGCCTCCATCAGGATCTCCTTCAGCAGGGTCGTAAACCCAACCACATGGTCCACATACATATTTATCCATATATCATTCTCCTTTCATATTTCAAATACATTAAGATAATAATACCCAAAAATACATAATTCAAACCAATAAGTAGAATTTATTTATAACTTATAAAGAATTAGTTCAATTTATTTAGATTAATTGTATTAGATATGGGGTAAAACTAATATGATAATAAATAAATAATGGATGTGATGACATGACGTATTTCTATAAGGGGACAGTTTGTAGCGATTTACGTACAATCAAGAAGTTTATAGAAAAAATTGTAAAGAACTTAGAAGTATATATAGATGACGGTGATGTGATGTTTGATATCAAACTAATATTAAATGAACTTATTGTAAATGGAGCTCTTCATGGCAATCATTGTATAATGTCTAAGGGTGTAAGTCTAACCTTAGAAATGCTTGATGATAAACTTAGAATAGAAGTGGAAGATGAAGGTAATGGCATAAATTATGACATTTGCTCCTACAATCCAAAAGATTTAAAAACTTGTGGAAGAGGCTTAGTATTAGTTAGTGGACTATCAGATGAATTTCATGTTGAAAATAACAAAGTAGTATCGGTAAAGCATATATCTAGGTAAATTAATTTACAAGACTATATGTAAGAGTTTGTTCAATAAATAGAAACTTTAAACTAAGGGGGGCTATGAATGAAGAAATACTTAATTATTTGTCTTGTAGTTTTAATAATAGTTAGCGGGACAAATATCGATTCATTTGCAGATACTGCAATAGATAAACAGTTGGAAGCAGCAGTGTTAAAGGTAAAAAATTTATTTAAGATAAGTGATGAATATGACACATTTAATTCCAATGTAAGTTCAGACTTAGATAATATGTATTTTTACATGAATTGGTCTGATTCTAATTTAAAGCTTGATAGTATTAGTGTTACAACAGATTCATTGGGAAATGTTATTAGCTACAACAAGTATAAACCTATTTATGAAGAAAGTGAAACAAGAATTGCAAATTATTCAAAAGAAGAAGCCTTAAAAATTGGGCTAGAATTTATAGAGAAAATAAACAAAGATATTTACAATGAAATTGAACTTATAGAAGACAAGTCACATTTAAACACATTCGATAATGAGTATAGGTTTTCTTTTAATAGGCTAGTAAATGGCATACCCTTTATGGACAACACAGTAAATATAAGTATAAACAAATATACTGGTAAAGTAGTCAGTTTTTACTCAAACTGGGACAGAGATATGATATTTCCTAATCCAGAGGGGATACTATCATTAGACGAAGGGAAAAAGGCTTACATTAATAATATAGGTTTGGATTTAATTTACAAAACCACATATAGAATAAGTCCTCTGGATACAAGTACTCAAGAGGCGAAGCACTATTTAGTATATTCAACTATAAATGCTAATAAAGCTATAGATGCTTTTACAGGAGAAGCTACTAATTCCA
>JAAYNS010000182.1 GCA_012520755.1 Tissierellia bacterium | reverse complement strand
CAAGATAAAAGTGGATTTAGTTTAATAGAAATGGTAATTGTTATTGGTATTTCTTCAATGCTCTTATTAATAATTTTGTCTCTATACAATGCTTCAACAAAAGGATTGAAGTATACTTTGGAGAGAGATGAAACATATCTCTATGGTAGATATATAGTTGACTATATAAAAAATGAGATAAAACAGTCGGATGTAATAATAAAATCTGAAAAAATAGAAAATCTAGATAATAAATATCCAACTAATATAGGATTTGTAATAATGACAGATAGGGGTGAAAATTATTATAATAAGGGCTATGTAAGTAGATATAATTTCTGTACATATTATATGAAAGACAATATTTTAGTAAGGATAGCATATAACGCTTCTAATGGCAAATATCCAAAGGCAGTTAATTTTGGTGGTTATAATGAGGTATACGATAGGGTAATTTCCATAGATAAGACTAGAGTAGACTACGATAATAAACTACTTGAATTGTCAATATCACTAGGCAATAGTGAGGAACAAGCATGTGTATTTAGTTCAACAATCTTTCTGTATAACAATATAGACTATTAGGTGATATTATGAATAGAAGTGGTTTTATTACTATATTCGTCCTGATAACTTTTATTATCTGTCTAACAGTATGCTATTTTACAATTGAAATTATGTCTACTCAAACTTTAATTCAATTGTCATATAGGGATAAAATCCAAAGTGAGATGCTTTCCGAGTCAAAGATTCTAAGACTATTAGAAGATGAGAGTTATTTTGATTCAATGCTAGTTCCATTAATTCACAAGTATTTTAATAACCCTAGTGGACCAAGATCTTTCAAAGTGAAATTTGAAGAGAATATGGATGAGCTTGATACATATAAAGAAGTGGAAGTGATTTTTTTAAAAGAAGGAAACAAGCAGTTGATGCAGTTAAACACAAAAACTATATATAAAGGTTTTACATCTTTTATTACTTCAAAGGCAAGTATTATTAATTATTTGTTTGAAGTGGACAAGAATCCTTTAATAACTTATGGTCTAAGCGATGAAACTGACAAGTTACTTGAAGATTATTTTAATTATCTAGGAGACAATATTAGTACTGATAGTTTATCAGGAGGAATAAAAGGAGTATATACATATGACCATAATGTTGTAAAAATAGGAAAAGGGATGAATAATCTAAAGAAAATTACTAAGATTAGAAATGGTGTTGAAAGCTATGAAACTTTTGATAGAGATGTGTTTTTATTGATGAAGAATAAACTTAATACACCAATTGAATTAATAATTGAAGACAATATTGATTTTCGGGGTATCCTATATATTGAAGGAGATTTAATTATTAATTCTGATTTAGATTTTAAAGGAATTATTATACTCAAAGGTGCAGATAGTAATATTGTTGTTGATGATAGCCTTATTCTTGATACTAGTAAAAAGCCTAAGATATTTGGTATAGTTTTAACAGATGGGAATTCTATATCTTCTGAGTTTATTGACATTAGGTATGAAAGTGGCTATATTTATAGATACGGGATTTATCTTCCAGGATTTTTGCAACCGAAGATAGAATTGATTAAGATTTCTTAGATTATTTTCTTCTTGTGGTAAATAGTAGATATTGGTATAATAATAATGAGATTTAGGATTGAAGAGGAGGTAAAAATTTGATATCAGCAGGAGATTTTAGAAAGGGTATTACATTTCAATGGGATGGTGATGTTTATCAAATAGTTGATTTCCAACATGTAAAACCAGGTAAAGGAGCAGCCTTTGTAAGAACAAAAATTAGGAGTGTTTTATCAGGTGTGACTAAAGATGTTACATTTAATCCAACTGAAAGATTTGAAAGAGCTGAGATAATTACAAAGGAAATGCAATATCTTTACAATGATGGAGAACTATACTATTTTATGGATCTTGATACTTATGAGCAACTTCCTCTAGAAAAAGAAGCTGTAGAAGAGGCTATTTTGTGGATTAGAGAGAATGACATAGCAACTATTAGACTATATCAAGGGAAAGCATTTGAAGTGCAAGCTGCAAACTTTGTGGAACTGGAGGTTACAGAGTCTGAGCCGGGAATTAAGGGTGATACATCTTCTGGAGCAACTAAACCTGCAACAGTAGAAACTGGTGTAACATTAAATGTTCCGCTATTTGTGAATGTAGGGGATAAAATTAAGATAGATACAAGAACTGGGGAATATTTATCTAGAGTCTAATTTAAATTAAAGGAGGTAGTTTTATGGATTACTTATTGCAAAAAGTTGCATATCTAAGAGGTTTAGTTGATGGATTAGAGATTGAAGAGTCAACAAAAGAGGGAAAGGTACTACTGAATATTGTAGATACTCTTGAAGTGTTTGCAGATGTTTTAGCTGATGTTGTTGATGACCAAGAAGATTTAGAAGAATATATTAATTTCATAGACGAAGATCTAGCTGATGTAGAAGAAGATCTTTACTATGGAGATGACGACGACGATTATGATTGGTGTTGTGACGATGAAGATTGCGATTGTTATGATGACTATTATGATGAGTTTGACGATGATGACTTTGAAGAAGATGATGATTTAGAATAATTAAATATTTCCTGTTAAAAGACTGAGGTTATAATAAAACTTCAGTCTTTTTTTATTTCTAGTAATAATTAGGCAAGTAACTCATAGAATGAATTAAAGGAGGACAGGTTATGGCTGATGAAATATTTGATTTAGTAATAGAGAATTGCTCATTTGATGTAAAAAACTCCTTGAGTTTACTTCCTAATATATTTAAGAAAAACATTGAGGAAATAAGATTAAGAGTTAACTGTCCATTATCAATATATTCAATGGGTAGAGATTATTTTGTAAGCAAAGATGGTGGTGTATTTGATGATCCTAAAGATGGACTGATGATAGATTATAAACAGATAAACAAAACATTTCAAATCCTATGTAACTATTCAATTTATGCTCTTGCTGAGGAAGTGAAAAAGGGGTTTATAACCATAAAAGGAGGGCATAGAGTAGGGATTGGAGGGAAAATTGTTTATGATAATTTTGGAATTGAAAGTATAAAAAATATTTCTTCCCTTAATTTTAGGATTGCTAGGGAGAAAAAGGGGATTTCGAATGAAGTTATTAAGTATTTGTTAAGAGGAGATGAGTTCTTAAATACATTAATAATATCACCACCTCAATGTGGAAAGACTACCTTGCTTAGAGACATCATAAGAAATCTAAGCAATGGGATGAAAGAACATAATTTTAGAGGGTTTAAGATAGGTTTAATTGATGAAAGATCAGAGATTGCAGGTGTTTATAATGGAGTGCCTCAAAAAGACATTGGGGTTAGGACAGATGTACTAGACTCATGTGTTAAATCATCTGGAATCATGATAATGATTAGAGCTATGTCACCAGATATTATAGCAGTTGATGAAATAGGGGGTAGTGATGATATATTAGCAATAGAAGATGCAACAAGGGCAGGAATTAAACTCATTGCAACGATACATGGATATAGTGTAGATGATGTAAGGAGACGAAAATCCCTAAACTATTTATTTAATGAAAATATATTTAAAAGGTATATACTCTTGGACAATTCAAGAGGGGTTGGAACTATAAAGGAAATCTTAGACTCTAATACATTTATAAATCTAATTAGAAAAGAGGAAGGAGTATGATTGCTTTAAAGCTCTCACTATTAACAATAATATTTGTAGCTTGCACCCTTATAGGTTTTTTCTATGGTGGTAGATACAGTAAAAGAGTTCTTAGTTTAATATCATTACATGAGAGTATTAGATTGTTGGAAACTGAAATAATAGTTTTTTCCAATCCATTACCATTAGCAATTGAGAATATTAGAAACAGGACATCAGCTCACGTTTATAAAGTGTATGAAAGAATACTAAATGAAATAGAATTCGACCAAAGTGGAGATTTATATAATAGCTTTTTAACAACAAGTGATTATCTCAAAGAAACATGTTTATTAAAACAAGAGGATATAGATGTATTTCTTTCATTAGGCAAAATTATTGGCAAGACTAATAGAAAGGACCAAAAACAGCATTTCAAATATATCTTAAATGAACTAGGCCAATTAATCGAACAAGCTAGGGTGGAAAAAAACACCAATGAAAAGATGTACAGATCTCTAGGCATTCTTGTGGGGTTAGGAATGATTATTATTCTTATATAGGGAGAGATAAAAATGAAAGTAGACTTGATTTTTAAGATAGCTGCGGTAGGTATGATAACGGCAATTTTACATATTGTCTTAGAAAAGTCTGGCAGAGAGGAATATGCATATTTGATTACTTTAGTTGGGGTGATAATTGTTCTTGGAGCGGTTATTACACTTGTCAGTCAACTTTTTACTGATGTTAGAGTACTATTTAGGCTCTATTAGGTGATAATATGGAAATATTTCAAATTGCTGGTATAGGAATTATTGCTACTATATTAATCATTATATTAAAACAAACTCGGCCAGAATTTACTGTTCTTGTCTCCATAGTAACTGGAGTAATTATATTTTCATATCTTTTACCTAAACTAGCATATGTAATAGACACTATAAGGAATTTATCAAGTAGAGTAAATGTAGATATTAGCTACTTCAATACTTTGATTAAAATAATTGGAATTGCATATCTTGTAGAGTTTGCATCACAAATATGTCGTGATGCGGATCAGGACTCTATAGCAATGAAAATTGAACTAGCGGGAAAAGTTATTATTATGGTCTTAGCTATCCCTGTATTATTGACTTTATTAGACCTTATTGTAAAAATACTACCCTAAGGGTGAGAAAATGAAGAAGACAATGTTCCTAATTATATTGATTATTTTAATACCAAGTTTAGTATTTGCAATTAATCAAGTAGATGGATATGAAGGATCAGTTATAGATGAACAATTAGATGTATTCGATACATCTCAATTACAATCACTAATTGATGAAATACTAAAGAATAATGATTATATTCAGGGTTTAGATTTTAAAGATACTTTAAAAAAACTTATCAAGGGAGATGAAGTATTAAGATGGAACTCATTAAAAGAAGCTTTAGGAAAGATGTTTTTTGGCGAGGTAAGATTGAACTTATTGTTTTTATCAAAAGTTCTGGTTATTGCTATAATATCTGCTATCCTAACAAATTTGCAGAGTTCATTTGAACAATCTAATGTTAGCACTTTAGCTAATTATATTAGCTATGTTCTTATAGCAATTTTGGTACTTGGTAGCTTTCATCAATTGATTGAAACTGTAAAAGGCACCATAGATACATTAGTTAATTTTATGGAGCTTATATTACCAGTTCTTTTGACTTTATTAGTATTAGCTGGTGGTCCAAATACCAAGGTTTTATTTCACCCTATGATTATAGTTGTTGTTAATATTATTGGTGAAGTAGTGAAAAATGTAGTATTTCCAATGATATACTTTACTTTTATAATAAGTATTTTATCTAATTTGTCAGAGCGTAAAGAGTTTAAAAAGTTATCTGAATTGGGGCGACAAGTAATAGTATTTATAATAACTGCATCTTTTACGGTTTTTATAGGGATTATTACTATATATGGACTATCGAGTAAAATTGATGGAATTACTATTAGAACTGCAAAGTTTGCAGTGGATACCTTCGTTCCTATTGTAGGTGGTTTTTTATCAGATGCAGTTGAAACTGTAATAGGTTCATCTACAGTTTTAAAAAATGGAGTTGGGATTATCGGACTATTTTTATTAATAGTTATTACAATATTCCCAGTTATAAAAATAGCAGCTTTATTATTAGTTTATAAAATAGTTGAAGTAATTATTGAACCTATTGTTTCATCAACTATTTCAAATTTTTTTAGTGAGGTTATCAATATATTATTATTAGTCCTTATAAGTATGGTGTCAACAGCAATAATGTTTTTCATTACAATTACAATTATTGTAGATACCGGAAACAATTTACTCATGTTAAGGTAGGTGATAAATATTATAAGAGAGTTTATTAGTGATTGGATAAAGAGCTTAGTTATATTAATGATAATTATTAGTATAGTAGATATGGCAATGCCTAATGGGAACATGAAAAGATATGTGAACTTTATAGTTGGACTCATTATAGTATTTTCAATAATAAATCCTTTCGTAAATTGGACTAATTCAAATCTAATCTTAGAAAAAGAAGTAAACAGCTTTAGGGATAAAACTTACAATGAGTCTTTATTTGTTGTCCAAGATAAACAGATAGAGTCAATTTATCTTAGCAGTTTGGAAAGTGAAGTAGAAAATATCATTGAAACTAATACTGATTATTCTACAGAATTTGTAGATATCACAACCATTATCGATGATGAAGGTAATTTTCAAATTGATGAAATATATGTTGATATAAAGAATAAAAATCCTTCTTCATCCACTGACATTAAAATAGACAAAATTAGAGTTGGACAAGGAAAGGATTATAAATCGAACTTAAGTGAAGAGCCTGAGGTAAAGGAATTAGTTGCAAATCATTTGCAATTAGATAAAAACAAAGTATGCATATCAATTGGAGATAAGGGGGATTAATATGGAAGAAATACTAAATAAGATTAAAAATCATATTGAAGATATGGGAAATAAAAAATTTATCAATAATTTATTCATAATACTAATAGGATCTATCATACTTTTAATAGGGGTTAGTTTTTTTACGAAGGAAGATAAAAATGTAGAAATTCCAACTAGAACAGTAGAAGAGCTTCCTCCCAAAAATGATTATAGTGAATACCTAGAATATGAGTTAGCAACAATATTAGGTAAATTAAAAGGTGTTGGTCAAGTAGATGTGATGATTACTTTAGAAGATAGCATAGAGAGTATTCCTGCAACTAATACAAATAAGACTATTGAAACAACAAAAGAAATTGATGCTGAAGGAGGCACTAGAGAAGTTAACAGAGAGGATATAAGTGTACAGATGTTAAGTAATGATAATAATTCTCTTGTAGTCATAAAAAGCGTTAATCCAACAGTAAAGGGAGTAATTGTCGTCGCTGAGGGAGCAGAGGATTTAACAGTATTGGAAAATATTTATGAGGCTGTAAAGACAGTTCTCGGAATTAATGGTAATAGAGTTCAAGTATATTCAAGTAAATAGGAGGGGGACCAATGTTTAAAATCAAAAGGCCGGCAATTATAGGATTATTATTAGTGTTATTGATATTTACTGGTTATCTAAACTATCAATTAACTCAAGAAGCTGTACTGAAGGCATCAGGTGATTATCAAGAATATGAAGAATTAGAAATGGCAAACTTTACTTCTAATAATTTTGATATTAGTGAAAAAGAGACAGAATCACAGGAATCAAGTAAAGAAATTGCAATAATAGACTCTAAAACAGATGAGAATATATCTGAAGTCATTTCAGCTAATAACAATGACTTTAGTAATAGCCTTGCTTCTGAAAGTACATCCAATATTGATTTCTTTGTAGAATATAGATTATCTAGGGATAAACTAAGGGCAAATAATGTAGATAGACTTGATAATATTATACAAAATGTACAAACAACCGAAGATGTCAGAAGAAAAGCTCAAGAAGAAATAATTGAGATAGGCAATATTTCTGAAAAAGAACTGCAAATAGAAGGCCTTGTAAAATCAAAGGGATTCGATGATGCTCTTGTATTTATTACAGACAAGGATGTTAAGGTTGTAGTTGGAACTGATGAATTAACAGAGCAAGATATGGTGAAGATATTAGATATTGTGAAAGTTGAAACGAGTTTTGAGACGGAAAATATTAAAATTATGAAAAAGCAATAGATTTGTTGTAATGCAATAATTCCTTTGGTATAATTGTGTTAGGCTAAATCATAAGGAGTGATATTACAATGGGTGATGAAACAATAAATAAAGGCAATGATAAAGTTGGTAGCGTTAAAATAACTAATGATGTTATTGCTATTATAGCAGGTGTTGCGGCTACTGAAGTCAAAGGTGTAGTTGGAATGGGCGGTGGAATCACTGGCGGATTATCCGAAATGCTGGGTATGAAAACTCTATCTAAAGGAGTTAAAGTTGAGGTTACTGAAAATGACGTTTCTATTGAAGTGCATATTGTGGTTGAGTATGGTACAAATCTAGCTGATGTTGGTAAAGAGGTACAAGAAAATGTTCTCGTTAGTGTAGAAAATATGACAGGTTTAAAGGTTAGAAACGTAGATGTGAATATTCAAGGAATTAGTATGCCTAAGGAAGGTAAGGAAGAAAAAGAACAAGAAAAAAATCAAAATAAATAAGTGAATACCCTCTGAACTATAGAGGGTTGTTTACATTTGAGTTTAAAAGACTTCAGGGAGGAGAAAATGGGTAGGAAACAAGCTAGAGAAGGGGCAATGAAGCTATTGTTTCAAATGGAAAGTACAAATGATTTTAGTGAAAAAGCATTAGAAATATATTTGGATAATTTTGAATATGACGCTAATGAAACTAAATATATAATAGATGCTATAAGGAATATAAGAAATAATTTAGTTGAAATTGATGATAACATAATTGATAATCTAGAAGGATGGAGTATACACAGACTTGCAAAGGTTGATTTATCTGTACTAAGACTTGCAATATATGAGATTCTATATAGAAGTGATATACCAATTGAAGTGTCAATAAATGAAGCAATAGAGATAGCAAAGCGATATAGTGCTGAAGAGTCCTTTAAGTTTATTAATGGGGTTCTTGGTGGCTTTGTAAGAACTTTGGAAAAATAAGGGGAGGTGTATAATGAAACCTCTTAGAGTAAGTGAACTAAATGGATACATAAAAAGGATAATATCTGCTGATATTATGCTTTCCAATGTCCAAGTTGAAGGAGAAATTTCAAATTTTAAACATCATTATAGTGGCCATATGTACTTTTCATTAAAGGACGAAAAAAGTAGAATTAGTTGTGTTATGTTTAAAGGTGATAATGATAATTTAAATATCAGACTTGAAGATGGTTTGAAAATAATAGCTACAGGATATATTTCGGTATATGACAGAGATGGTGCATATCAATTATATATTAAAAAAATAGAAGAAAAAGGGATAGGAGACCTCTTTAAGAAGTATGAAGAATTAAAGAAGAAATTGGATAATGAAGGTTTATTCGATGCTTCTACAAAAAGGGAAATACCATATTTGCCAAAGACAATTGGAGTTGTAACATCATTAACTGGTGCAGCCATTAGGGATATTGTAAGTGTCTTAAAGAGAAGATATCCACCATGTAATATAATTATATATCCAACCTTAGTTCAGGGACCAGAAGCACCAAAAGAAATTTGCCAAGGCTTGAAGCACTTAGATAGTATGGAAGAGATTGATTTAATAATTACAGGGCGTGGTGGTGGCTCCATTGAAGAATTATTTGCATTCAATGATGAGGAACTTGCAAGAACAATATATAATTTAAAAACTCCAGTAATTTCAGCTGTAGGTCATGAAACTGATTTTACTATTGCAGATTTTGTTGCTGATTTAAGGGCTCCAACACCTTCTGCCGCTGCTGAGTTAGCAGTTCCAGATATAAGTCATCTTAATGAAAATCTGAAAAACAAATATAAAGCTATTATAAATCTATATTATAAAAAAATAAATTTGCATAAACAAGAATTAAGACTTTGTAAAAGGAGTTTAGACTATAATAGTCCAATAAAAAGAATTACTGATGGTAGACTTCAAATTGATAGCCTTTTCAAAGATATTCTTTATATAGTAGATAAAAAAATAATAAGTGAAAAAAACAGATTAGATACTTTGGGAAATAGATTAAAGATGTTAGATCTTAGTATGAATTTAGATAAAGGACTTGGAATCCTATTTGATGAAAATGGTAAAAAAATAAAATCTATAGAAGATTTATCTTTAGATCAAAAAATTAATATTTTACTAAAAGACGGTATGATAGAAACAGTAATTACTAGAATAGATAAAGGAGGATTCTTTGATGGATATAAATAAAATGTCATATGAAGAAGCAATCTCTAAACTTGAAACATTAATAGAGGAACTTGAAAATGAAGAGTGTCCATTAGAAGATTCTATTAGTAAGTTTAGGAAGGGTATTCACCTATATAATCATTGTAATAGTATTTTGAAAAAAGCAGAAGGGGAAGTCAAGATTATATTAGAAGATGGTACAAGTTCATTAAGTGAATTAGACGCTCTTAGGGAGACGGAAAATGAGTATTATTGATAAGATAAAGTATTATTCTAATTTGATCGATGATAGATTGAAAGAAGAGCTTAAATCAAAAAACGCTTACACTAATTACATATTTGAAGCAATGGAATATAGTACCTTTACTGGTGGGAAAAGAATTAGACCTATAATGGCGATAAAGTCTTTTGAAATGTTTAAAAATGATATAGAAGAAGTAATACCCTTTGCTATAGGTATAGAAATGATTCATACATATTCACTGATACATGATGACTTGCCTAGCATGGATAATGATGATTTTAGAAGGGGAAAACCTACTAATCATAAGATTTATGGCGAGGCTACTGCAATTTTAGCAGGTGATGGACTGCTGAATTTAGCTTTTGAGATAATGACAAAATATGCATATAATAATTGTAATACTATAGATGAATTTAGGAGAAATATTAGGGCTATCAATGAAATAGGGACTTATTCTGGTAGCAAAGGGATGATTTGTGGACAAATATTGGATTTAACTAGTTCTTATGACAAGATGGACGAAGATATGCTACTTTATATGTATAAAAGCAAAACTGCCTCCTTAATTCAAGCGGGCTTAGTTGCAGGTGCTATTATCGGAGGAGCAAATGAACCAGAAATAGAGGCAATTAGAAATTTCGGTCTGTATTTGGGATTGGCTTATCAAATTAGGGATGACTTATTAGATAGTAAAGAGGATTCTAATATTAATAAATGTACATATTTAAGTTTTCATAGTTTAGATGAGGCAGAAAACGATGTGAGGGATTTTAGCGATAAAGCAATCCAAGAATTAGATAGATTAGATGGAAAGGATACAAGTTTTCTAAAGGAAATAGCTAATTTATTAATTAATCGTGAAGTTTAACAAAGGAGATAATATGTCTAAAAAAAGAGCAGATGTACTACTATTTGAAAAAGGGCTTGTGAATTCAAGGGAAAAGGGCAAAAGATTAATAATGGAGGGCGTAGTCTTTATTGGTAGTCAAAGAGTTGATAAGCCAGGTGAAAGTATCGATGAGGATGCTGAAATAATTATTAAAGAAAATCCATTGATTTATGTTAGTAGAGGTGGATTAAAACTAGAAAAAGCTATTAATATTTTTAGTTTAGATCTAAAAAACAAAATTGCTATGGACATAGGAGCGTCAACAGGTGGATTTACAGATTGCATGCTTAGAGCTGGTGCACAGAAAGTATATGCCGTTGATGTTGGTTATAATCAATTAGATTGGAAGCTTAGGAATGACAATAGGGTAGTAGTTATGGAAAGAACTAATATTAGAAATGTTACTAAAGATGATATTGATGACAATATTGATTTCATTTCTATAGATGTATCCTTTATATCTTTAAGACTTGTATTACCAGTTGCTAAGAGTATTTTGAAAGAAACTGGTGAGATAATAGCTCTAATTAAGCCTCAATTTGAAGCTGGAAGGGATAAAGTCGGGAAAAAAGGGATTGTTAGTAAAAAAGAGACACATATTGAGGTAATACAAAATGTAATAAATTTTACTGCGGGATTAGGTTTAGTGGCAAACTCATTGACTTATTCTCCGGTGACTGGCGCTACAGGTAATATAGAATTTTTAATATATTTAAAGAATCAAGGTAATGGTATAGAAGATGAGTTAATCTGGGATGTAGTTGATAAAGCTCATGAAGAGTTAAAATAATGGAGGTTGAATTATGCTTAAAGAATTAAGCATTAAGAATTTTGCCATAATAGATGATATACAAGTTCAGTTCACCGATGGATTAAATCTATTAACAGGTGAAACAGGTTCTGGTAAATCAATCATAATTGAAGCTCTTGAGATTGTATTAGGAGGCAGAAGTAGCAAGGATTTAATCAAATCAGGTGAAGATAAAGCTTTAATTGAAGCATTGTTTTTCATTAATGATGAAACCAAAACCCTCTTTAAAAAATACAATTTTGATTTCGATGAAAATATACTTATTTTAACAAAGGAGATTTATAGAAATTATCCTAGTGTATCTAGACTAAATGGGAGACCAATTACATTAAATGATTTAAAAAAAGTAACTACTAAATTAGTAGACATATTTGGACAGCATGAACACCAGTCCCTATTAAATGTATCAAACCATCAAATGATAATTGATAGTTTTGGTGATGATGAGTTCAAGGAACTATTGACCATGATAAAAAGGTTATATGTAGAATATGCTGCGGAAAAGAAAAAATTAGAAGAACTAAATATTTCATCTTATGAAAGGGAGAGAGAAATTGATTTATTAAAATTCCAAATTTACGAAATAGAAGAAGCCTCTCTTACCCTTGATGACGATGAAAATATAGAAAATGAGTATAATAGATTATCAAATGTTGTAGATATTACTAGAGGAATCAATGAAGTAATTGAGATACTGAACAGTTCTAATTTTGGGAGCATTTCTATTCTTGACTTGATGGACAAGTCCATTTCTATATTAACTGATATATCTAAATATGATAGAGAGCTGAAATCATATTTAAATGAGCTTCAGGAAATAAGATATAGTCTACAAGATATATCTAGAGCACTAAACCAATATGGAGATAGTGTTGAAATAGATGAAGAAAGACTTTTCTTCTTAAATGATAGATTAGATCTTATTAATAAGTTAAAAAAGAAGTATGGTTCTACCGTTGCTATAATTTTAGATTATCAGAAAGACTTAAGTGAACAATATGAAAAGTTAATTAATTATGAAAAAGAAGTTGAAAGGGTCCAAAACAATATAGAAGATTATGAAGCTAAGCTAAAGAAAGCTTCAAATAGTCTAAGTAATAAACGAAAAGATATTGCATTAATGCTAGAAGAAATGCTAGCTAAAGAGCTGGTTGACTTATCTATGAATAATGTAAAGTTCAAAGTCAATTTTGAAAATAAGACTAAAATATCATCCAGTGGTATTGATAATATTGAATTTTTAATATCAACAAATCCTGGAGAACCACCAAAACCAATAAACAGGATTGTTTCAGGCGGTGAAATGTCTCGGATTATGTTGGGGTTCAAAAATATTATTGCTGATAATGATAAGATTCCAACTATGATATTTGATGAAATAGATACAGGTATTAGTGGAAGAACAGCTCAGGTTGTAGGGGAAAAAATTAAAAAGATTTCAAAAAATCATCAAGTTATTTCAATTTCACATTTACCACAAATTGCTGCATTAGCTGATAGTCATTTTGTAATTAGCAAAGAAATTGTTAATGGAAAAGCTCAGACAAGGGTTAGTAAGATTACAGACGATGATAGAATAGTGGAACTAGCTAGATTGCTAGGTGGAGTTGATGTAACGGAAACAACCTTACAACATGCTAAAGAGATGATTGAGATGTCTAAAAAAATTAAATAAAAACTAAATGTAAAATATGCAAAAGCTTTATAAATGTCAGTTACATTTATATAAGCTTTTTTATTTTTTTGGAATTATAGATTTAAAATACATTTTACTTAATATTTGATGAGAATAAATAGAAGCTAAAAAGGCTAAATTATATTTGTATTTAAAAAATATTTTGGAGGTGAAGTCAAAAAAACATTTAAGGAGAGTGTTGCTATTTGGGCAAGTTTAGATTTAAATCTAAATACCTCTTTATATTTTTTTCAATATTAGTTTTATTTATTACTCTTCAATCAAATGAAATATTATTTTATCCCTCAAATCTAAAAATTATTAAAGGAGAAAATAAAAATCTAAACATATCGTTTCCTTTTTCATTTGATAATAATATAGAAGCAGGTATTGTTGAAACTATTTATAACGAAGGAAGGAGTAATTTAAACAAATCCTTAACATTAAATGGTGTTGACGAAGGTCAAACGAATCTTGAATTGAAGTTATTGGGATTAATTCCAGTTAAAAGTTATAATGTAAATGTAGTAAATAGGCCCATGGTTATACCTGGTGGAAATGCCATAGGCGTTAGAATGAATACAAAAGGTGTTTTAATTGTTGCCGTTACAGATATAATAGATACAAATGGAAATAGAGTTAGTCCTGCTAGAAGTGCAGGCTTAAAAGTAGGAGATAGCATTCTAGAGATTAATGGTGAAAAAATAGTTAGCTCAGAGCAAGTAGTTGATATATTAAATAAGAACGAAGATAGGGAATTAGAACTGTTAGTATTAAGAAATAAAGGAGAATATAAAACCACGAGTAAAGCTGTAAAGTGCATACAAGACAATGCATATAGATTGGGCGTCTGGGTAAGAGATAAGACATCTGGGATTGGTACAATGACCTTTTATTGTGAAGAAACAGATACTTTTGCTGCATTAGGCCATGGTATAACAGATGTTGATACCAGAAAACTGCTAGATGTTGAAAAAGGTTTAATAATGAATGCTAGAGTTTCAGATGTTGAACAAGGACAAAAAGGAACACCTGGTGAAATTAGAGGTGTTTTTTATAAGACAGATGAAGTGCTAGGTGAGATAGAGACAAATACGGAATTTGGAATATATGGTAAATTGATTGACAATAATGGTGAAATTAAAAATAAAGAAAAGATCCCCATAGGTTTTAAGGAAGAAGTAGAACTAGGGAAGGCTTATATATACACAACTTTAGAAGGGAATGAAATAGGGAAATACGAGATAGAAATAGTAAAATTAGAAGATCAAGAAGTATCAAGTCAAAAAAGTATGACTATTGAGATAACAGATGAAAAACTACTAGAAAAAACAGGTGGAATAGTGCAAGGGATGAGTGGTAGTCCTATTATTCAGAATGGTAAATTAATAGGCGCAGTAACTCATGTGTTTGTTAATGAGCCTATTAAAGGATATGGATTGTATATAGAATGGATGTTAGAAAATTGTGATAGACCCTAGGGTTTATCACAATTTTTAAAAAAATAAAAATAATTCCAAAAAATAGAAGGAGTTTTTGTAATAATGTCGAATAGTAAAAATACATATAGAATATAAAGTTTTCAGGGGGGATAATTATGGAAAAAATTAGGGTGGCAATAGCAGATGACAACAAAGAGTTTTGTCAGATAATTGCACAATTTATTTCTGCTCAAGAGGAATTTCAAGTAGTTGGTGTGGCTAGGGATGGTATAGAGGCTTTAGAGATTATTGACAGAGAAAGGCCTGATTTGCTTGTTTTAGATATAATCATGCCACATCTAGATGGTTTGGGTGTATTAGAGAAATTAAACGAGTTTGAAGAATACTATCCAAAGGTTATAGTTTTATCTGCCGTTGGTCAAGACAAAATTACTCAAAAGGCAATAGAACTAGGTGCCTCGTATTATGTAGTAAAACCTTTTGATTTTAAGATATTCATTAAGAGGTTAAAAGATACGGTGGGTATTAGGGATGAAGTATTGGGAATGGATGAAAGAACTAGTAGAGGAATAAATACACTGGTAAATAAAAAACCAATAATAAGTGAAAAAAGTTTAGAAAGTAAAGTGACTGAGATTATTCAAGAAATTGGAGTTCCAGCACATATTAAAGGGTACTTATACTTAAGGGAAGCAATTACATTAGTAATCGAAGATATGGATTATTTGGGAGCTGTGACTAAAGAACTATATCCTTGTGTGGCTGAAAAGTTTAATACTACACCAAGTAGGGTCGAAAGGGCTATACGTCATGCAATAGAAGTTGCATGGAACAGGGGTAAAATTGATACTATAAATAGTATTTTTGGTTATACTGTGAACAATAATAGGGGGAAACCTACAAACAGTGAGTTTATAGCGTTAATAGCAGACAAATTAAGATTAGAACAAGATACCTTAGTAAAGGCACAATAAGAATTGTTTGAATAATATGAAAACATTCTCTCACATCAATTGTTAGAGAATGTTTTTACTATATATATATGGTATAATACATCTATATTAAGAAAGACAAATGCTATTTGAATGGAGGGTAAAAAATGGTTAATGAAGAAAAGACCATGAAATCCGAACGGATTTACGAAGGAAAAATTATAAATTTAAGGATTGATACTGTAGAATTACCTGAAAAAAAATATTCAAAGAGAGAAATAGTTGAACATCCAGGTGGTGTTGGTATAGTAACCATTACTAATGACAATGATTTAATTTTAGTCAATCAATATAGGAAATCTATTGATAAAAATATTATAGAGATACCTGCAGGTAAGTTAGAAGTAAATGAAGAGCCTAGAGAAACTGCAATTAGAGAGTTAAAAGAGGAAACAGGATATGAAGCTAATAACTTTGAGTATTTATTTGAATTCTATACTTCTCCAGGCTACACAAATGAAAAAGTATATTTGTTTTTAGCTACTGATTTAGTAGAAGGAGAACAGAAACTAGATGAAGGAGAATATTGTGAAGTTGTCAAATATAATATAGATGAACTAATTAATATGATACATATTGGGAAAATCGTAGACAGCAAGACTATAATAGGAATACATGCTGCAAAAGATTATATTCAGAAAAAAAGTTAAAGTTATAATATTCCTTTGTTATGCATAAAAATATAAGAGCATACACAAAGGAGGATTAATTTTGAATTTAACAAAGTATAAAAGACTATTAGAAAATCATATAGAAAATGGATTTGTATTCTATTTTTCTTTGATGATTATATTTATTACTGGTGTGGTTATTGGCTCGGTAATGATTAAGTTATTGGATACAGAAATACAAGAAAAAATTCTGAATTACACTAGTGTTTATTTTCATAGCTTTAATAATAACCTTTTAAACTTAAGTATATTTAAGACATGTTTATTATTTAGAACTATAACTATAATGGTCATGTATATTATAGGATTATTAAATATTGGCATATTAATACCAATTTTGATTCTTGTACAAGGTGGTGCTCTAGGCTTTAATGTTGGGTATATTATTAACTATTTTGGATTTAAAGGATTTCTTATTTCCATATTTGCTTATTTCCCTCAGCATGTCATATTTATTCCTAGTTTAATAATATTAGGAGCCTTATCAATGACTATGGCAAATAAATACAAACTATCATCTAATAAAAGAGTATTTAGAATAAAAAAAATGAATGTTTTTGAATACACCATCTTCAATATTATTTTTTCTTGTTTTGTATTAATAGGAATACTTTATGAAGGATATATAGCACCCATATTCCTAAATATGATTACATAGTAGATATATTAAGAAGGAGAATAAAAATGTTAGCGATTGAAATTATTGAAAAGAAAAAAAATGGTTTACAATTAAATAAAGAAGAAATTGATTTTATGATAGAAGGTTATATTAAAGGTTCGATACCTGATTATCAGATGTCAGCATTCCTAATGGCAATATATTTCAGAGGTATGGACAAGGATGAAACTTCAAACTTGACAATGTCCTTTATTAATTCTGGGGACAGAGTTGATTTATCTGGAATTAAAGGCATCAAGGTAGATAAACATTCAACAGGTGGAGTAGGGGATAAAATAAGTCTTATAGTTATACCATTAATTGCTTGTCTTGGAATTCCGGTTGCTAAAATGAGTGGTAGAGGTCTTGGACATACTGGTGGAACTATAGATAAATTAGAGTCTATTGAAGGATTTCGTGTAGAACTTGGGGAAGATGAGTTCATTGAAAATGTCAACAAATACAAAATGGCTATAACTGGTCAATCAGCTAATCTAGTACCAGCTGATAAGAAAATTTATTCATTAAGGGATGTTACTGCAACTGTTAATAGCATTCCACTAATAGCAAGTTCTATAATGAGTAAGAAAATTGCTTCTGGTTCTGACGCTATTGTATTAGATGTCAAGGTTGGAACTGGCGCATTTATGAAGACTTTAGATGAAGCTAAGGAATTAGCTAGGACAATGGTAGATATCGGAGATTCCTTAAATAGAAAAACTATTGCAGTAATTACAAATATGAATCAACCATTGGGTAGAGAAGTTGGTAATGCAAATGAAATTATGGAGGCAATAAAGGTTTTAAGAGGGGAAGGAGAAGAGGATGAAACAATTGTTGCTTTAACTATTTCTTCATATATGGCTGTCCTTGGTGGAGCTATTAAGGACTTTGCGACTGCTTATAGTGAGTTATCTAATATATTACGATCAGCTTTAGCAGTGGACAAGTTCAAGGAATTGGTTTTAATACAAGGGGGTAATCCTGATATTATTGATAATCCAGCAATGTTGCCTCAGGCAAAATATGGTATTGAGGTCAAGGCTAAAGAAAGCGGATATGTGAATAAAATAGACGCTGAAACCATAGGTATTGCTGCAATGTTACTTGGAGCTGGCAGAAGAACAAAGGATGCAATTATTGATTATGCTGCTGGTATAACATTAAACAAAAAAATTGGGGACAAGGTATTAAAAGGTGAAACATTGTGTGTTTTACATACTAATAAAGAAGAAAATAAAGAAGCTATAGATAGAGCCTTAGAAGCTTATTTAATTAAAGAAGACATTCCAGAAAAGGAAGAGTATGTATATGAGATTATTAGCAGTCTATAGATGCTTTACATTTATTATTAATCAATTGGCTTATATTGTTTGGTGACTTAGGAGTTTTAACTGTCTTGTAAAAAGGCATATTTTAGTGCTTTTAGATGGCCATTAGTTTTTTAAGTTCTATGGTTAAGTAAAAAAGTGAATTGTAGAATAACAATACTATTTTAGGTTATTATAAAATTAAAGACTTAATAAAATAGTATTGGAGGTTATTACATTGAAAAAGAAGACCATTTCTCTTTTCTTTTTAATAATAATGTTACTTAATCCAGCGGTGGCATTTGCAGAATTAGAAGTTACTTGTAAGTCGGCTTTATTGATGGATTATAATACAGGAAAAGTGATTTTTGCACATAATGAACATGAAAAATTACCACCTGCCAGCGTTACTAAAATTATGACTTTGTTACTAGCGATGGAAGCGATAGACAGTGGTAAATTAAAGATGGATGATAAGGTTGTTATAAGCCAATATGCTTCCAGTATGGGTGGAACACAAATTTATCTTGAACAAGGGGAAGTTCAAACTGTTGAAGATTTAATAAAAGCTGTTTCTATAAGATCTGCTAATGATGCTGCAGTGGCATTAGGGGAAGCCATTAGTGGTACAAATGAAGGTTTTATCAACTTGATGAATGAACGAGCAAAAACTTTAGGAATGAACAATACTCACTTTGTTAATTCTAGTGGACTACCTACAGAAAATCATTATACAACAGCATACGATATAGCTTTGATGTCCCGAGAGTTGATGAAACATTCAGACATACAAAAATATCTAACAACATACATGGAAGATATATTAGTAGGTAGGGCTAAAGATGATACCCAGGTCATGGTAAATACTAATAAGCTAATAAGAGATTATGAAGGGACTACTGGAATAAAAACTGGATCGACTAATGAAGCTAAATATTGTCTTTCTGCATCAGCTAAGAGGGGTGATTTATATCTGATTTCTGTTATTTTAGGCGCAGAAACCAGTAATATTAGATTTAATGAAGCAACTAAGTTATTAGATTATGGATTTGCCAATTATGATTCAATAGCTATTGGGAAAAAAGGAGATGTAATAGCTAAAATCCCTATTGAAAAAGCTTCTCAAAGGAATATAGAGTTAGTACTTGAAAGAGATTCTTTTGCATTGTTGCCAAAAGGTAATTCAGGAAATCTAAAAAAAGAAGTAAATTATAAAGAAAACATCAAGTCCCCAATAAAGCAAGGAGATGTATTGGGGAGTTTAACTATATTGTTAGATAATAAGGAGATTGAAAAGATAAACTTGATAGCCAAAAATGATGTTGAAAACGCCAAAATTTTTCTGATGCTAAAACGTACCTTCCAAAGTTTCATAACTGGTAATTAAGTATATAAACCTCGACATTATTTTGTCGAGGTTGTATAATGTAAATATCTATATATTAGAAAGTAGGTATTTAATGGATATATTATATAGTTTACCAGGATTACTAAGCGCTATAGTATTTCATGAATTTGCTCATGGTTATGTAGCATATCTATTAGGAGATGATACAGCCAAGGAAGCAGGCCGATTAACTTTAAATCCAATTAAGCATCTTGATCTTGTAGGTTTTTTATGTATGCTTGTATTCAGATTTGGATGGGCTAAGGCAGTACCTATTAATCCATCAAGGTTCAAAAACAGAAAAAGAGATACAATTTTAGTATCTATAGCAGGTGTAACAACAAATTTTATTATTGCTATTATATGTGCTTTTATATTAAGATATGCACCTATTACTAGTAGAACAGTTAGTATAATGATTATTACTGGCTTATGGTATAATATTATGTTGGGGGTCTTTAACTTACTACCATTACCTCCCTTGGATGGCTCGAAGATATTGGCTAGTCTTCTACCTAATAAATGGGAATATTATTTTTACAAGTATGAAAGATATTTTTATTTTGTATTAGTCTTATTAATTGTAACAAATACAACAAGTAAGATAATTGGTCCCATTATAGATTTTATATTATCTTTGATGATAAAAATAATGAGTTTGTAGGTGTACTATATGGTATATAAAGTTGAAGTGGAAGTATTTGAAGGCCCAATGGACTTATTGTTAAGCCTTATAAAAAAAGATGAAATTGATATTTATGATATTCCGATAAACACTATTACTGAGCAGTATTTGGGTTATATACGTAAAATGGGGGAACTTAATTTAGAAGTAACAAGCGAGTTCTTGGTAATGGCGGCCACTCTTATAGAGATAAAATCAAAAATGTTGCTACCAAAAGATAAGACTGTTGAAGATGGAGTAGAAATAGAAGTTGATCCTAGAGATGAACTTGTTCAAAGACTAATTGAATATAAAACATATAAAGAAATAGCTGAAAAACTTAAGGAATCAGAAATAATTGAATCAAGAGTATTCTATAAACCTAGAGAAGATTTATCTATCTTTGATGATCCTGTAGAAGAGTTAGGAAATTTGGATTTGGACAAGCTATTAAAAGCGATTAATTCTATTATAACAAGAAAAACTAATGATAATGAACTGCTAGATTTCGAAGAATTACATAGGGAAGAATATACCCTCGATGAATGTACTGATAATATAAAGAGTCGTCTTTCAAAAAGTGAGAGAGTCTTGTTTTCTGATTTGTTATCCATAAGGACTTCTAAAGGAGAAGTTATTGCATATTTTTTGTCGATACTTGAACTAGTAAGACTTAAGTCAATTTGGGTTGAACAAGATGATTCATTTAGTGATATTCTAATTATTAGAAGGATGGTAGAGGTATAATAATGGATAAAAGGGAAGTAAAGTCTGTAATAGAAGGATTGCTTTTTGCGTGGGGAGATCCCTTGAGCATAAAGGACTTATCAACAGTTTTAGAAATAGACGAAAAATCACTAACTGTTATTATGAAGGAATTAATAGATGATTTTGATTTTCATAGGAGAGGTCTTAGAATTATTAAGTTTAATGATTATTATCAAATAGGAACTAGGCCAGAGCATTATGAGTGGGTCAAGAGATTAAATAACAAAAAAAATACACGAAATTTATCTAATGCTTCATTAGAAACATTATCGATTATTGCATATAAGCAGCCCATTATTAAATCTGAAATAGATGCTATAAGAGGTGTTAGGAGTGATAAAGCTATTGAAACTCTTATAGAAAGAGAGCTGGTACAAGAATTGGGTAGGCTTGAAAGAACGGGAAGACCAATTCTATATGGGACTACAGAAGTGTTTTTGAAACACTTTGGCTTAGAGTCAATAGATGATTTACCTAGAATTGAAGAATTTCAAACAGAATTAGATAATGAATAATTAGAGGGGTGAATTAATCTCACACAAACCTATATAAATATATTCTTATAATAATGAAGATTAGAAATGGAAATAGTACAATTAAGTACTATTTTTTTTTGAAGTTAATAGTGTTTAGGAGGGATTTAGTTGAAAAAAATACTGTTTATATTGACACTAATGTTACTACTGTTATTAAATGAGAATACTTATGCATCCAATTTAAGCTTGAGTGCTGAAAGCTATATACTTGTTGAAGAAAGTTCAGGTCGAGTTATTCTTGAAAAGAATGCACGTAATAGAATGCCAATGGCAAGTACAACTAAAATAATGACTGGATTATTAGCCATAGAATACGGTAATTTAGATGACCTTGTAGAGATTGGTAAAGAAAGTATTAACATTGAAGGTTCTAGTATTTATCTAAAAGAGGGAGAAAAGGTTAAATTAATAGATTTAATATATGGCTTAATCCTAAGATCTGGTAATGATTCAGCTGTAGCCATTGCAAATCATATAGGAAACACTGAAGAGGCCTTTGTTTCTATGATGAATAATAAAGCAAGGAAAATAGGTGCCTTAAATACGAATTTTGTGAATCCTCATGGATTATATGATGAAAATCATTACACAACAGCCTATGATTTAGCTTTTATAACTAGAAAGGCTCTTGAATACAATGAATTCAAGAATATATTTAGTGCCAAAACATATAAATGTGAACGGGAAACAGATAATTACTTTATTAATAAAAACAAGGCTTTATGGGAGTATGAAGGGGCCGATGGTGGTAAGACCGGATATACAATGGCTTCAGGAAGATGCCTTGTCACAAGTGCTACTAGAAATAATATGAGGTTAATAGCTGTGTCTTTGAATGCTCCAAATTGGTTCAACGATAATTATAAAATAATGGAATATGGTTTTGAGAATTTTAAGCTATATAATATATATGAGAAAGGACAATTGATTACTCTAGCTGATGTTACTGATGGTAAGCGAGATAAAATTGCACTAGTTGCAGATAATGATTTCTTTTATCCCCTTATGGATGAGGAGCTAAAGAGCGTTAAGATGTCAGTCCATATAAATGAACAGATTAATACTCCTATAGCAAAAGATGAAATACTTGGGTATGTAGAAGTATTTTTGTATGGTAATCTAATTAGAAGGGATGATTTAGTTGCTAAGTATGAAGTGGAAAGGGTATCATTCTTAAATAGAATTTTACAACCATTTCTAAATAAAGTAAAATAAGAATTAAAGTAGTATGATAAAAGGAGATATACTAATGCGTTTGCAAAAATACATGGCTTTATCTGGTGTTGCATCAAGGAGAAAATCCGAAGAAATTATTTTAGAGGGAAGAGTTAAGGTAAATAATAAAATTGTTGATACTTTAGGTAGTGTGGTAGATCCAAAGAAAGATAAAGTATATGTTGATAATAAGAGAATTACATTGGAAACTAATAAAGTCTATATAATGCTAAATAAGCCAGTAGGCTATGTTTCTACCTTGAATGACGAGAAGGGCAGAAGAATTGTTACTGATTTAATTGAAGATGTAAACGAAAGGATTTATCCTGTAGGAAGACTGGATGCAGATACTACAGGTTTGTTGTTGTTAACAAATGATGGAGAAATTACTAACAAATTAACCCATCCTAGCAATAAGATTATAAAAAAATATATAGCTATAGTTGAGGGTGTTCCTAATAAAGTAGAATTAGATATGATAAGAAATGGTATATTTATCGATGGTAAAAAGACAGCACCTGCTAAGGTGAAAATAGTTAAGAATTATTTAGATGAAGCAATACTGGATATAGAAATCCATGAAGGTAGAAACAGGCAAGTTAAAAAGATGTGTGAGGCAGTTAATCATCCTGTAAAGAAATTAAAAAGAGTAGCTATTGGCCAGTTACAATTAGGTGGCTTATTGATTGGAAATTGGAGATTTCTGAATGATGAGGAAATTAATTATCTCAAATCCCTTTAAGATGGTTAGGTGTTAAGATGAAGTATAAAAAAATTGTAAATACTATTGCAATTGCAAAAGAATTAATGAATAAACAAGTAAAGAATGGAACAATAGCTTTAGATTGCACAGTTGGCAATGGTAATGACACATTATTATTGTCAAATTTAGTGGGGGATAATGGTAAAGTTTATGGTTTTGATGTTCAAGAAATAGCCATTAAGAATACATACGATTTATTAAAAGAACATAATTTGACTTCTAGAGTAAAATTGATTAATGACAGCCATGTATATATTGACAAATATATTAAAGAAAAAGTAGATTTAGTAGTTTACAATTTGGGTTATCTGCCAAGAGGTAATAAGGCGATCAAAACCAACAGAGATAGTACTTTGCTAAGTGTACAAAAATCTTTGGAGATTCTAAATTCTAATGGACTTATGATTATAACAGTATACATTGGACATGCAGGTGGACTAGAAGAAAAAGAAGGTGTTGAAAAATATTTAAGAACTTTAAATCAAAAAGAATACAATGTTTTAAAGTTTGATTTTATAAACCAAATAAATAATCCACCCATCTTATACTGTGTAGAAAAATGCTAATTATTTAGGGGTTAAATTGAATGATTCTTCGAATTATTAGCAATAATGAAATATTTCTTGCGAATAAATATATAGTTTGATATTATTCAGTCTATATATTGATTTATATAAATTACTTAGATAAGTAAATAATTAAGGGGGAGTTACGATGGCAACGACAACGACAGTTGGATTGAAATCACATACAGTTGAAGAAGAATGGTGTAAGGGCTGCGGTATATGTGTTGCTTTTTGTCCAAAGAATGTTTTAGAATTAGAAAATGAGATAGTAGTTGTTAAACGTTTAGAAGACTGCATTCAATGTGGACAATGTGAGTTAAGATGCCCTGATTTCGCTATTTGGCTAGGAGGTAAGTAATATGACTATTAGATTGATGCAAGGTAATGAAGCTTGTGTTGAAGGTGCTTTAAGAGCGGGTATGAAATTTTATGCTGGTTATCCTATTACTCCATCTACTGAAATAGCTGAAATATCAGCTATTGAGCTTCCAAAAGTTGGCGGTAAGTTTATACAAATGGAAGATGAAATAAGCAGTATGGGCGCTGTAATAGGTGCATCTTTAACTGGACTTAAATCTATGACAGCAACATCAGGACCTGGATTTAGCTTAAAACAGGAAAATTTAGGATATGGTATCATATCTGAAGTGCCATGTGTAGTTGTCAATGTGCAAAGAGGTGGCCCAAGTACTGGTCTACCAACTTCTCCAGCCCAAGGAGATATTATGCAAGCTAAATGGGGCACTCATGGAGATCACGCAACTATAGCTTTATATCCAAATTCTGTTAGAGAAATTTATGATATGACAATCAGAGCTTTCAACTTGTCAGAAAAATATAGAACGCCAGTGATACTTCTTTTAGATGAAATTATAGGCCATATGAGAGAGAGAATTGAAATTCCAGAAGATGATGAAATTGAAATTATTGATAGGAAAAAGCCAACCTGCTCTCCAGATGAATATAAAGCCTATGAAGTAAAAGAAGGAGATATTGTACCAGAAATGGCTGATTTTGGCACTGGATATAGATATCATGTTACAGGCTTAGTTCATGATGAAACAGGTTTTCCAGCGGGTGCCACAAAAGCTGAAGCTTTAATAAGAAGATTAATAGATAAAATAGAAGATAATAAAGATGATATTTGTACTTATGAAGAATATATGTTGGATGATGCAGATATAGCTATTGTTGCGTTTGGTTGTACTTCACGTTCTGCAAAAAGTGCTATTAAATCCTTAAGAGGAGAAGGTTACAAGGTTGGTATGTTTAGACCAATTACAATTTGGCCATCGCCAGAAAAACAATTAGAAAAACTATCCAAGAGAGTAAAAAGAATCATTGTTGTAGAAATGAATGATGGGCAATATTTCTTAGAAGTAGACAGAATTGCAGGAAAGAATACCTTAGTTGAAAAATATGGAAGATTGAATGGAGAGATAATACCTCCACATGAAATAATCTCTGTTGTTAAGGAGGCTTACAATGGCTAGTACTTTAGTAAAAGAATATTTTAGAGAAGATAAGCTACCACACATATGGTGTCCTGGATGTGGTAATGGAATAGTTACAAGGGCTATTGTCAAAGCAATAGATTCCTTAGGATTAGATAAAGACAATGTTTGCATAGTATCAGGCATAGGGTGTTCATCAAGAGCTCCTGGCTATTTAGATTTCAATACACTTCATACAACTCATGGGAGAGCGTTAGCTTTTGCTACTGGTGTAAAAATGGCAAAACCAGAATTAGAAGTTATAGTAATAACAGGTGATGGTGACTCATCAGCTATAGGTGGTAATCATTTAATTCATGCTTGTAGAAGAAATATAGATATAACAACTATAGTATTTAACAATAATATTTATGGGATGACTGGTGGTCAGTATTCACCAACAACACCAACCGGAGACAAGGGAACAACAGCACCCTATGGAAATTTAGATGCTAATTTTGATTTGTGCGAGTTAACTAAAGGAGCGGGTGCTTCCTATATAGCAAGGGGTACAGCATATGCCGCTAAACAATTAGAGAAGTTTATTGCAGAAGGAATAAAAAATAAAGGCTTTTCCTTTATTGAAGCAATAACTGCGTGTCCAACATATTATGGTAGAAAAAACAAAAAAGGTTCTGCTGTAGATATGTTACAAACAGTAAAAGAAAGTGCAGTTATGGATAAGGCGTGGGATAGATTGTCAGAGGAACAAAGACAAGGTAAGTTTAAGATAGGTAGCTTCCATGTTGAAGCAAAGCCTGAATATACTGAAGAATATAAAAAACTTATAGCATCTTTCAATAAAGGAGAGGAGTAATATGAAATATAAGGAATTGAGATTATCTGGTTCAGGTGGACAAGGACTTATAACTGGTGGAATAATTTTAGCTGTAGCTGCTTTACAGGATGGACTAAATGCTATACAATCACAATCATATGGTCCTGAAGCCAGAGGTGGTGCAAGTAAAGCAGAGGTGATCATAAGTGAAGAAGATATAGATTATCCAAAAGTTGAAAAGAGTGATATCCTATTATCTTTAACACAACTATCTTGTGATAAATATCTATGCGATTTAAAAGCAGGTGGTACATTAATAATAGATGAATCCGTTGAGACTCCTGATAGAGATGATATAACAATTTATAAGCTACCTATACTAGATACTGCTACAAACAAACTAAAAAAGTCTATGGTTGCTAATATTGTAGCTCTTGGGGTTATAAACAAGATTACAAATTTAGTATCTGAAGAATCTCTAGAGCAAGCTGTAATCGAAAGGGTACCTAAGGGTACTGAGGAATTGAATAAATCAGCTTTATACGAAGGTTATGGTCTAATTAATTAGGTGATAAATAATGACTAGAAAACAAAATGTAATAGATAATATACAAATAAATTATTTAAAAATGAGTAAGGGACAAAAAATAATTGCGGAATATATAATAAGCAATTATGATAAAGCCTCTTTTATGACTGCAGCTACACTTGGATCTACATTAAATGTAAGTGAATCAACGGTAGTTAGATTTGCAAATGCTCTAGGCTACAGTGGATATAAAGAGTTCCAAAAGGAATTGCAGGAAGTGGTTAAAAGCAAATTAACAACTGTCCAAAGAATGACACTTGCTGAAAATCTATCTGATGGAAATAGTTTAACAAGTATAATGCAAAATGATATAGACAATATTAAAAGGACTATGTCTGGTATTGATATGAATAGTCTTAATAAAGCTGTTGAGTTAACGATAAAGAGCAAAGTAATTCATGTAATAGGTATGAGAAGCTCTGCATTTTTAGCAGGATATATGTGTTTCTATTTAAACTTTATATTTCCGAATGTAAAAATGATAACTGATGGGGCTAATAATATATTTGAGCAATTGACTACTGTTGACAAGGATGACATAATAATTGCTATTACATTTCCAAGATATTCAAAACGAACATTAGAGGCATTAGATTATGCAAGAGGTAAAAAATGCCCAATTATAACTATTACAGATAGTAAATTATCACCTGCAACTAGGCAATCGGATGTAGACTTAATAGCTAGAAGTGATATGATTTCATTTATTGACTCATTAGTTGCTCCTATGAGCCTGATTAATGCATTTATTATTGCCATATCAAATGAGAAAAAAGAAGATTTGACTTCATATTTTGAAGAGTTAGAATATATTTGGAAAACCTATGATATATTTGATAAAAATAATAATAATATAGAGTTATAAAGAACAAAAAGAAGAGATGTTAAAACTCTTCTTTTTTGTTAATATAATAAGTATATATCATATAAAATGTTATCATAAAAGATAAGTAATTTTATCCTAATCTGTTATAATAGATTAGTAAATATAATTATTATAGAGAGGTTTATATGGAAAATAGAATTGGAATTATTGGAGCTGGTCCAGCTGGAATAATGGCTGCTGGAATAGCAGGGTCAAGAGGGTTGGATGTTACTCTGATTGACAAAAATGATAGAATAGGAAAGAAACTATTCATTACTGGCAAAGGAAGATGTAACATAACTAACGCATCTCCTATTGAAGATTTTTTTGACAATATAGTTAGAAACAAAAACTTTCTGTATAGCAGTCTATATTCATTTACTAATGAAGACATAATAGGCTTACTACACAGATATGGTTTAAGAACCAAAATAGAACGTGGAAATAGGGTGTTTCCTGAAAGTAACAAATCTAGTGATGTTATAAAGGCTTTTACGAAATTTCTAGACGATAATAATGTAAAAGTATGTTTAAAATCAAATGTTAACAATATATATTTTTCTGATGATAAATTTGTAGTTATTATTGATAATGGAAAATTCTATTTTGATAAGCTTGTTTTGGCTACAGGTGGCAAGTCTTATCCAGCTACTGGTTCTACAGGTGAAGGATATAAATATGCTAAGGGATTTGGTCATTCTATAGTAGCTCTTAAACCTTCTTTAGTTCCCATAGAGGTTAATGCTGAATGGATTAATGATTTACAAGGTTTATCTTTAAAGAATGTAAATTTGAAAACATATGCTAATAATAAACTAATTCATGAGGAATTTGGAGAGATGGTGTTTACTCACTATGGGATATCTGGACCTATAGTATTGTCTACAAGTAATTATTTACATAGTGAATTTAACAATCTCGAATTATCAATAGATTTTAAACCTTCATTGGACTACGAGAAATTAGATAATAGAATATTGAGAGATTTTATACTGTATAATAATAAACAAATTAAAAACTCACTAAATGATTTATTACCTCAAAAAATAATTCCTTGGATAATTAAATATTCAGAGATTGAACCTGAAAAAGTTGTAAATCAAATAACAAAAGAGGAAAGAAAAAAGTTGGCTTCTGTTATTAAGGATTTTAGGATGATATTTAAATCATTTCGACCAATTGAAGAGGCAATAGTAACTTCAGGAGGAGTATCCACAAAAGAAATCAATCCATCTACTATGGAGTCGAAGATAATGCCAAATCTGTATTTTGCAGGAGAATTGATAGATGTAGATGCATTAACTGGTGGATATAATTTACAGATAGCTTACTCTACCGGTTACTTAGCAGGGAAAAATGTTTAGTTTTTAAGTCTCTTGTTATCTTTCTATAATTAATATATAATTAGGTTGGATTATTGATTTTAACAAGTTTTATGTAACAGGAGGTATAGCATGAATAAAAGATTAATTTCAATTGCTATTGATGGACCTGCAGGAGCTGGTAAAAGTACTATAGCTAAGAGAGTTGCCCAAGTATTAGAAATTGAATATATAGATACAGGTTCTATGTATAGAGCTTTAACATTGAAAGTACTAAGAAACAATATTGATCCAAAGGATGAGAAAAAAATAATCGAAATATTATCAAAAACTGATATAGATATTAAGAACAATCATATATACTTAGACGAAGTTAATGTTAATGAGGAAATTCGGGAGAATATTATTAGTAAAAATGTATCTTATATTGCTGCAATAAAAGAAGTTAGAGATATCATGGTTGGCTTACAACAGAATCTAGCTAAGAAGAAATCTGTCATAATGGATGGTAGAGATATAACAACCGTCGTATTACCAAATGCAGATTACAAGTTTTTTGTTACTGCATCTGTTGAGGTAAGAAGTAGAAGAAGATTCAAAGAGTTGTTAGAAAAAGGCGAAGCGAATATCACCTTTGAAAAGATTATGGCTGATATAATTAAGAGGGATAGTATTGATAGTAATAGAGAGATATCACCACTTATGAAAACTCCAGATTCATTGTTATTGGATACAAGTGATAAATCTATAGAAGAATGCGTTGATATTATTGTGTCTAGGGTAAAAGAGGTGATTTAAGTGTTTTATTTTATTATTAGAGGAATTGCCAAGTTTCTATTAATTGTTTTATTTAAAATTGAAATAAAGGGCCTTGAAAATATACCTAAAGAAGGTAAGTACTTAGTGTGTTCTAACCATGCAAGTAACTGGGATCCAATGCTGGTTTCCATATCCTTTCCTAGACAAATATTCTGGATGGCGAAAAAAGAACTATTCAATAATAAAATTTTATCTGTTTTTTTTAATGGACTTGGAGCATTCCCTGTTGACAGAGAAAACTCTGACATTTCTGCAATAAAGAATGCTTTAAGAGTATTAAAACAAGGACACTTATTAGGCATGTTTCCTGAAGGAACTAGAACAAGTGGCTATAGTAAAGAACATGTTAAGCCTGGTGTTGCAATGCTTGCAGTCAAATCAAAGTCATCAGTGATACCGGTAAGAATAGAAAGCAATTATAAATTTTTAAGCAAAGTGAAAATAACTATTGGTAGCCCTGTAGATTTTTCTGTTAAAGATGGACAAGTTAATGATTATGAGACGATTAGTGATGATATCTTAAGAAGGATTTATAGCTTATAATGAGGTGATATAATTTGAACTTAATAGTAGCAAAAAATGCTGGGTTTTGTTTTGGGGTAAAGAGAGCTGTAAATATGGCCTTTGAACAGTCAGACTCACCCAATGAAAAAGCTTATACATACGGTGAATTGGTTCACAATCCTCAAGTTGTAAAGGAACTTGAGCAAAAAGGCGTTACAATGATTAGTAATATAGATGATTTGGATGGTGGGAGCGTAATAGTACGATCTCATGGAGTACCAAAAAAGTTAATTGATCAAATGGAAGAAAAAAAATTAAATATAATAAATTGTACTTGTCCTTATGTTCTTAGTGTTCAAAAAATAGTTGAAGAATGGTATAATAAAGGTTATGATATAATAATAATAGGTGACAAAAATCATCCGGAAATAATTGGAATTAATGGATATTGTAATGATGAAGCTTATATAGTTAATTCTGAAGTTGAAGCTAGCTTACTGCCACAGTTTGAAAAGGCATGTGTTGTTTCTCAAACAACTAATACTTTGGAAAAATTCGAAAGAATATCTAAGCTTATTGAGGAAAAGTCAGATAATATATCTATTAACAACACCATATGTAATGCTACTAGGATTAGACAAGAATCAGCTGCAGAACTTGCTAGGTGTGTAGATGCTATGGTTGTAATAGGTGGAAAGAATAGCTCTAACACAAGAAAATTAGTAGAAATTAGTGAAAAGTATTGTAAAAATGTTTTTCACATTGAAACAATAAAAGATTTATCTTTACAAGATGTACAAAAATTTAATACAATAGGAATAACCGCAGGTGCTTCTACACCTGATTGGATAATTAAGGAGGCTGTTAATGTAATGGATAATTTAAACAACGATGAAATGATGGAAGCGATAGAAAGCTCCTTCACTAGAATTCATAGAGGTGAGATAGTAAAAGGTACGGTTCTATACGTAACTGACAATGAAGTAATGGTTAATATAAATTATAAGGCAGATGGCATTATTCATAGGGATGAATTGTCAGAAGATCCGGATCTTAATCCTAAAGATTTGTTCAACATCGGAGATGAAATCGATGTTTGTGTAATAAGGATAGATGATGGAGAAGGGAATGTAGTGCTTTCTACAAAAAGAGTTGAGGCTTTGAAAAATTGGGATATTCTTGAGGAACTTTACGATAAAAAGGAAGAAGTTGAATGTAAAGTACTTAATGTAGTAAAGGGTGGACTCACTGCAATTGTAATGGGTATAAATGGATTTATGCCAGCTTCACATGTGTCAGTTAAGTATGTAACTGATTTAAATGAATACAAAGGGCAAGTTTTCAATGTTAAAATAATTGATTTTGATAAAGAGAAGAGAAGAGTGATACTATCACGAAAAGAAGTTGAAAGAGAAGAAATAGAAAGAAAAGTTGAACAATTATGGGATACATTGGAAGTTGGCTCTGTAGTTGAAGGTACAGTTCAAAGATTAACAGATTTTGGTGCTTTTGTAGATTTAGGTGGAGTTGATGGATTAATTCATATTTCGGATTTATCTTGGAATAGAGTTAAACATCCTTCAGAAGTCTTAGAATCAGGAGACAAAGTAGAAGTACAAGTATTGTCACTTGATAGGGAAAAGAATAGAATTTCTTTAGGGTTAAAACAAACATTGGAAGAGCCATGGAATGTATTTATAAAGAATGTTAACATTGGAGATGTTGTTGAAGGTGAAGTTGTGAACATTCTTGACTTTGGAGCTTTTGTTAGATTAAAAGAAGGTGTTGACGGGCTATTACATGTGTCACAAATTTCTAAAGAACATGTGAATAAACCATCTGATGTATTAAACTTGGGAGATAAACTGACAGTTAAGGTAATAGATATTAATGAAGAACAAAGAAGAATTAGCTTAAGTTCGAAAGATTTGTATTCAAAGGACCAAAATTCAGAAACTGAAGAATCAAATGATGACGAATCCAATGATGATACTTTTGAGATTAATAACGAAGACTTGAATACTACTATTGGAGATGTATTAAAAGAAAAATAATCTAATTAGGTTATAATACTTGGTGTTATAACCTATTTTTTTGTATAATTCTACAAAAAACAACTAAGAATTAAAAAATATTGAAGAATTTGTTTGAAAATTCTTTTCATAAAAAAAAGGACTTTCGCACATGCAAGTAGAATATTTAAATACTTGACTTATGCAAAGGGGGACATATTATGGAATATGGCGTCGAATATACAATATCTGAGGCATCAGAGTTAACAGGTTACGCCCCACATGTACTTCGCTATTATGAAAAAGAATTTGATATTGAGGTGCCTAGAACGGAATCTAATCATAGATTCTATACAACTAAAGAAATAGAACTAATTCAATATATCAAACTACTTCAAGATAAGGGTTTTAGCAACAAACAAATCAAGCTAATTGTTTCATCTCCAGAATTAGTTGTATCTCATTCCAATGAAAATTCTCTAGAGGTAATACATAATGATTCTAATATAGACCTAGATGCTTCTTCCATTGCGGTAGAAATAAGCAAATCGTTAGAAGATATATTTTTTACTAGACTAAATGAAATCATCTCAAAAAGTAATAATGAAAGTATAGATATAATACTTGAGTTAAAAGAAGAAATTATTGAATTGAAAAAGGAGATAAACTCTAAAGAAAGAGATGTATTAATATGTGAGAATGCTAAATTAAAGATGAAGATAAAAGAAAAGACCTATGAAAACATTGAATTACGAGAAAAATTAAAAGAACTTGAGGAGAATCAAATAGGTTTTTTTAAAAGATTGTTTCGACTTACAAATGTTAAATAATTTACCTATAGAGTGGATAGCCACTCTATTTTTATGTTATAATTAAGTTTAAGTTATTTATTAGTTTATTATTAAAGGAGAGAAATATTAATATATGAAAAAGTATATAATCCAAACCTATGGTTGTCAAATGAATGAACATGATTCAGAAAAAATATCATGGATTCTTGATGGTATGGGCTATGAGATTACTGATAATAGAGAAGAATGTGATTTAATTATATTCAATACCTGTGCAGTTAGAAAAAGTGCTGAAGAGAGAGTATTCGGGCAATTAGGAGAATTAAAACACTTAAAAAGAAAAAATCCAAACTTGTTATTAGCTGTTTGTGGGTGCATGATGCAAAGAGAAGATATTAGAGAAGTTGTATTAAGTAAATATCGACATGTAGATTTAATATTTGGAACAAACAATATACACAAATTACCTCAACTTATTAGAAGGCATCTGGAATCTGGCAAGATAATTGTTGATATAAATGAGGAGAATAGAGAGATTGAAGAATCGATAGATGCTAATAGAAAATATTCATTTAAGGCTTTTGTAAACATTATGTATGGGTGCAATAATTTTTGTACTTATTGTATTGTCCCTTACACAAGGGGTAGAGAAAGAAGTAGAGAGCCAGATAATATTCTAGAAGAAATTAGGATATTAGCACAAAATGGTTGTAAGGAAGTAACTTTATTAGGTCAAAATGTTAATTCTTATGGAAAAACACTAGACAGAGATTATACGTTTGCTGATTTGTTAAGAGAAGTAAATGAGATTAAAGGAATAGAGAGAATTAGATTCATGACCTCACATCCAAAAGATATATCGGATGATTTAATCGAATGCTTTGGGTCTTTAGGTAAGTTATGTGAACAGCTACACCTTCCAATTCAATCAGGTAGCAATAGTATATTAAAAAAGATGAATAGAAAGTATACTAGGGAAGATTACTTGAATATTGTAGGAAAGATTAGAAAAACAAACCCTGATATTGTAATTACAACAGATTTAATAGTTGGATTTCCAGGTGAAACTGAGGAAGATTTCCAAGATACATTAGATTTAGTCAAAGAGGTTAAATACGATTCTGCTTTTACATTTTTGTATTCAATTAGAGAAGGAACTCAAGCGGCTAATATGGAGAATCAGATACCTGATAATGTAAAACATGAAAGATT